>CAZOFQ010000047.1:6085-11521 GCA_964579105.1 uncultured Lachnospiraceae bacterium | reverse complement strand
ACCAGCCCGATTGCATCTTTTGCGGCGGCTCGGATAACATCGTTTTGTTCGAAGGCAACCGTCTTTGCAAGGCTTGCTTGCATAAGCTCAAGGAGCTATAATTTCCTTTCATCTTTTTGTAAAATAATAGATCCCCCCGCGTGAAGCGGGGGGATCTATTATTTTACATGGAATGGAACGCCGAAATTATTCCTCGGTGTTCTCTTCCTCGGCTGCCTCTACGACAACCTCTTCGTCTGCTTCCTCGACAGCGCCCTCGGTCTCGTCGATGATCTCGACCTCACCCTCAGCAGCAACGTCGTCAAGAGCAACGGGTTTATTCTTCTTCTTCAGGATCACGATAACCACGACCGCAACACCCGCAAGCAGCACCACGCCGCCCACGATGATCAGGATCAGCGCCCAGATCGGCAGACCGCTCGTGTCATCCACGGTTTGATCGCTCTTGTTTTGACCCTTGTTACCGAGCTGGCTACGATCCTTGAACACAAGATTGATCTTGGTCTCGGCGTTGGTAGCAACGTCGCCCTCGCCCGTAGCCACGTTAGCGGCCAAGAACGTGGAAACACCCGTAGTCACCCAAGCGTAACCGCCATCTTCGGTCCAGTACTTAGTACCGTTGCTATCGGTAGCAGCCTGGTATTCCTCCAACGTATTGTATCCCGCTTCCTGTGCCTTTTGCAATGCACGGGTCTCGGGGTCAACCACCGACCACTGTGCATCATCCATCTTACCAAGGGTCGCAGCACCCGCCGTGACCGCAGGGCACATCACTGCCATTTCCTTGTAGCTGTATACGTAATCGGAGCCGATGTCAACGTAGTTAAGCTTATCGACGTAAGTGTCGTCAAGCGCCTTTCTTTGTGCGTTGTAATAAATGGGAGAAGAGTTTGCGGGAGCGTACAGGGTAGCCATACCCTCGTAAGGGCTGGGTTCAAACACGGTAATCGCGTTGCCCTTTGCGTCCTTGTTCGCAGTCTCAATATTCACGTCGGCCGCGGTAGCAAGACCCGTAGCACGACCCGTACCCCACTGCCAGGTGCAAAGCACCTTGTCGTTAAGTACCGTGCCGAGATTGGTCTGCTCAAACACCGCCTCGGTCAGCTGGAAGGAGTCCTTCACCAAGCCGTAGACGTAGTTGGAGCTCTTGTTCAAGGTAAAGGTGTCCGACGTTGAGGTCGTGTCGCCACCGTAAACGGCATAGATCGGGATATCGTTATTCAGCTCCATGCCGTAGTGCTGACGGAAGTAGTAGTGATACACGGCACCCACGCCATCCACATCCTTGGGCATGCCCAAATCGTTGGCATACTGAGTATCAACGGCAATGGTTGCATCGTTCCAGATCCAAAGAATGGCAAATTGACCATGCTCCAGCGCAATGTTTGCGGGATTTACACAAGCGTTTGCCGAAATCGTAGAGGACACGTCGATCCCGTCGTAAATAGAGCCCGCCTTAATGTCTACCATTGATTCGAATTTGTCGCTGTAAAATTCATTCGAGCCAACGACGTAAGTGTCCTTGTAACGGGCAAGAGAGAGGGTACTCAAATCAATAGGCTCCTGACCTCTGTTATAGACCTCGATGTAGGTGAACGCATCCTGATGTGCGGCATTGGTCAGCTTGCTGCTGTTCAACGCATAGGAATTGGTAGAGTTGGTCAGCATCTCAGTCACAACAAGCCCCATTTTGGCGGCTTCGCCCTGCTCGGCGGTAGAACCGTCGTGAGAGCAGGTGGGCAGAGTGGTCTCTGCAGATACGGGCATCACGGCCATGACGGACGCGAGCATCAAAACGGTCATAAGGACCGCGAGGAATTTACGCATGGTTAGCACCTTCCTTTTTCAATTTTGGTATCCTCATTATAATATAGTTTTTGCCTTTTGTCAATAAGTTTTTTGAAAACTCAACCTGTTTTTGTGTATTTTTCAAAAAAACGCCGTTTCTTTGAGTTAAATTTCATTTTTTGTTAACATTGGCGCAAAAAAAACGTTATTTATCCGCATTTTCGCAACACCGTGAGGGCGACAGCTTGCGTGCTATGCAAAACAAACAAAACAAAATTCCTTTTTTGCGGTCACATATATAATAAAGGATGAAAAATCCGAAATTCCCCCCGACCTCTTGCCAAAAGGGAGCTTTTGTGTTACAATAATTTCATATGGGCACTTGCCCACAAAATTAAAACAGAACGGAAGGTATCAAGCAATGGCAAAAAACAACATTGTCGATTGGACCACAATTACCAACTTTGTTATCGACTCCTTCGTCGGCTACGGCATTCCCCGCGAGGACGCCGTTATCTGTGCGGACGTGCTGCTGGAAAGCGACAAGCGCGGCATTGAGTCACACGGCGTGAACCGCTTTAAGCCCGTTTACCTTGACCGCATCAAGGCAGGCATTCAAAGCCCCGTGACCAACTTCGAGATCGTGAAGGAGACCGAGACCACCGCAGTGGTAGACGGACACGACGGTATGGGTCAGGTCATCGGCTACAAGTCCATGAAAATGGCAATCGAAAAGGCAAAGAAATACGGCATGGGTATGGTCGTTGTGCGCAACTCCTGCCACTACGGTATTGCGGGCTACTACACCTCCATGGCAACCAAGGCGGGCTGCATTGGTTTGACGGGCACCAACGCCCGTCCCACCGTTGCCCCCACCTTCGGCGTTGAGGGCATGTTCGGCACCAACCCCTTGACGCTGGGCGTTCCCACCGACGAGGATTTCGACTTCAACTTTGACGCCGCTACCTCCACCTACCAGAACGGCAAGCTGGAGTACTATGCGCGCATCGGCAAGGATGCTCCCAAGGGTGCGCTGGTGGGTCTTGACGGCAATGCTTACGAGGGCTTTGCAGGCGACGCACTGAAGGCTATGGCACGCGGCGAGGCTGCACTTTGCACCCTCGGCGGTCCCGGTGAGGATCAGGCAGGCTACAAGGGCTACGGCTTCGCCATGTTCGTTGAGCTGCTTTCCGCCGTGCTTCAGGACGGCAACTACGGCAAGGCTCTGACGGGTCTTGGCGCAAACGGCGAAAAGGTCCCCTTCCATCTCGGTCACTTCTTCATCGCCATCGACACCGACCACTTCATGGGCGAGGACGTTTGCCGCAAAAAGGCAGGCGACATCATCCGCGAGGTCCGCGCCGCCAAGCGCGCCCCCGGTGCTGAGCGCATCTACTCCGCGGGCGAGAAGGAGCATTTGGTCCGCCTTGCACGCAAGGACGGTGTACCGATCAACGAATCGGTGCAAAAGGAAATGCTTGCCGTGCGCGATGAGCTGGGTCTTTCCTACAAGTTCCCCTTTGAGGATTGATCCTCCTTGCAATTTACAAAAAAACGGGCTTCTGCCCGTTTTTTTGTTTTCGGCGCATTTCATAAACGTCCCCTCTGTTGCATATAGTGTAGCAACTATACAAAAGGAGAGAGCCTATGGAACAACACGAGGAGAAAAACGCACGGGTGCAGCTGGAATTTATGGATCGCACCGTGCCGTTGGAGGTGACGGCAGAGTTCTCTTTGCCCGACTATCGCAGTGAGATCAGCCGTCTTTTGTGGGTGCGCCCCACGGTGATGCCCCCCGAGCGCTTCATTGGAGGCGGAAAGGCAGACTTTTCGGGCGTTGTGCGCTTTGACATTCTATACGCAGGGCCCGACGGCGCGCTTTACAGCACCGAGCAGGAAAACGCTTACAGCCTTTCTGTCCCACTGGAGGCACTTGCGCCTTACGATGCCGCCGCAGGCGTGGAGCTTTGTGCCGCCCCTGTGGCGGACGCCGTTGTCAGCCGCGTCACGGGTCCCCGAAAGCTTTCGGTGCGTTGCAGGATGCACGCAAGGGTACACGGCTTTGCCGAAAAGGATCTCTCCGTGCACCTCAAGGATGCGCAAGGACGCGAGGAGAAGCTCTGCCGTCTTTGTGACGTGGTGGAATCGGGGCGCGCACGCCTTTGCAATCGCGAGAGCATACTGGTCACCGACACGCTGGAGACCGAGGGGGATCTGCGCGTGATCGAAGCGCGCGGATGCGTTTTTCTTTCCGAATCAAATGCGGCGCGGGATGAGATCCGTTGCCGAGGCGAGCTGCTGCTCACCCTTCTGCTTTGTCACGAGGGTGAGGAGGTCGCCACCCCCTATACCGTTTGCCGCCGCGTACCCTTCGAGCAAGCGATCGGTGCAGAGGGCGTAACGGGAGATTATCGCGTATGTGTTACGGCAACCGTGGGAGAGATCCATACCACAGTTGAGGAAAACAAAATTTATATTGAGGCGCAGGGCATCCTGAATGCCACCGCCGCGAGCGAGGAGCCCGTGGTGATCTGCCGCGATCTCTTTTTGCCGGACGCAACGGCAGACTGCCACTTTTCCAAGGAAGCACTTTGGCTCCCCACGATCTGCTGTAACCGCAATTTCAGCGTTTCGGGCGAGCGACTCCTCTCCGAGCTCGGTATGGATGCGCAAGTCGAGATCCTGGACACGGTCGCCGACGCCGAGCTCCGCGAAAAATCGGTTGACGGGACGAGGATCACACTGAACGGCGAGCTGTGCTGTCACGTGCTTTGCAGGCAGGGCGGCGAATTTTCCGTGATGGACGCCACCTATCCCTTCCGCATATTCTTGGAGGGCGAAGATGCGGAAATGAGCGTGACATGCCACGTATGCAGCTGCCGCACCAACATTCTGCACGACTCGTTGCGCGTTGATGCCGAGCTGCAGCTGGCGCTTTGCGGCAAAAGGATCACCCCCTCGCGCGTATTGACGGATGCCGCCTTTACACCCGCAGAGGGAGACACGCGCACAAACGCTCCCGAGATCTACTATCCTTCATCGCGGGAGACCTTGTGGGACGTGGCAAAGCGTTACGCACTTTCCCCCGAGGACCTCGCCGCCGCCAACGGCATGATCGCCGAATCTCCCGCCGCAGAGGACTCCTTGCGGGAACGCAAATTTTTGCTGATCCCTTAAGCACAAGCTACAAAGGGCAGGCTGTAAAAAGCCTGCCCTTTGCGCTTGACAAATCGCGCAACTTGTGCTATGATATCCTTGCTTGCGAGTGACGGCGCCGAGCTTCGCCGCGCATTGCAAGCACGTATGCGGGCGTGGCGGAATTGGCAGACGCATAAGATTTAGGATCTTACGCCTTTCGGTGTGCAGGTTCAAGTCCTGTCGCCCGCACCAAGCAAAAGGGGAGTGCTTTGGCACTCCCCTTTTGCTTTGCGTGTGGCGGCGCGGACGGAAGCTCTGCCGCTGCACGATCATTCCCCATAGTACGGTATGATAAGGCGGCAGGGAAGGCGCCGTTTTTGCAAAGCAAAATGGTCGGCAGTGCCGACAAGGCAGCCTTCATGCGTCTGCGGCTTGCCGCAGTAAGCGGGGCAAGTGTCCTGTCGCCCGCACCAAGCAAAAGGGGAGTGCTTTGGCACTCCCCTTTTGCTT
>CAZOFQ010000047.1:0-5985 GCA_964579105.1 uncultured Lachnospiraceae bacterium | reverse complement strand
CATGCGTCTGCGGCTTGCCGCAGTAAGCGGGGCAAGTGTCCTGTCGCCCGCACCAGTCGGCAGTACCGACAGCCAATGTTGCTGTTTGCACTGCCGAGCTTTTTGTTCAGCACCCAAGGTGGAGCTTCGTTAGACCATCCGCACCAAGCAAAAAAGCCCCCTGCAGGGGGCTTTTTTGTTGCATATTATTTTTTCACAAGTCCGTTTTGCTGCGCAAGCTCCGCGATCAGCTGACAAGCTCTCTTTGCGGCAAGCTTACTGCGAACACGCAGAAGCATCGGCACGGCAGCGTAAGCCTTACGCGCAGATACGTCGGTATGGCGGTAGCGCTTCACGTCGTAGGCGGCGGGGTCAAGCGCAAGATAGCACTTTACGGTCTTGCCCGTCACGGTGATCTTGGCGAGCAGCTTTCTGCCCTGGCGGAAGCTGTCACCCTTTTGCGAAAGTCTGCTCTTTACGCCCTTGTAGGAAAGCAGCTCCTCCTTGATCTGTGTGCAGAACGCCTTGGTGAGCTCATCTGCCTGCTCCAAGCGCTCTGCATGGCTTTTGCCCGATGCCGACGGCAGGGAAGCAAACAGCGCTGCCTTCTCATCGTTTTCCACAGGAGCATCTGCCACGGGCTCCTGTGCGGCAGGAGCTTCCTCGACGGGAGCCTCAGCCCGGGGCTCCTGCGTGATCTCCTGCTCGGCTTCGGTTGCGGGAGCTTCCTCGGTTGCGGGAGCCGCCTCCGCTACAGCAGACGCTTGTGCAACGATCATTTCTCGAACAGCCTTTCTCTTTGCGGCAGCCTGCTGCTTTTTCAGAAGCTTAAGCACAACGATTGCAATGATCAGTGCCAGAATCACACTGCCGATAACGATGAGCGGGATGTACCACTTGCCCGCCTCCTTCACGGCGATTTCCTCGCCTCCCGTCTCCACCTTTGCGATGTCGGCGGCATACTGCGCACAGATCGCATCGATCTCGGCAGGCGTTGTAGCGGTCTCGATCGCCTTTTTGGCATCTGCCTGGTAGGCTTCGATTTCCTTTCTTTGCTCTTCGCCGTACTTGTTCTTCTCGATCAGCGCGATCTTCTCCAGCTGGAGCGTCTTGAAGGCATCCTCTCTCAGAGTGGAAAGCGGGATCCTTTCCACAGTATAGATGTTGATCTTGAACATCGCCAAGGTCTGATTGATCGCTTCCACAGTGGTAGCGGCCTCAATGGCTTCCTTGGCAGCCGTGTAATGATCCTCAAGCTTCTTTTTATTTTCCTCTGTATAGCGGCTCGCCTCATAGTAAGACGCCTTCATCGCATCCATCTGTGCGATAGCTTCCTCCTTGAGGGAGGTATAGGATGCCGCACCAAAGGTGCCGTCGGGCTGTGCCACAACGGCATAACCGGGAGCACAGTATTCGTCAGCAACGGGAACGTCGAACGTGCCGCCGGAAATGGCAACCGTGTTGGAGGAGCTTGCACCCTCGCTTGCGGTAACGTCCAAAACCAAGCCGCCTTGAGCAGCACCCGTGACCGAGGTGTTGCCGGAAACGTCGATCCGTACATTTTCGGTCTGCGTTGCGGTTTCATTCATCAGCAGCACAAAGTTCTGCGGCGCGTCCTCTTCATCTGCCGTGGAAAGCGAAAAGTCGGTATCTGCCACGTCTACCGCGCAATCGGATTGTGCCACCACGATCGCGCCAAAGGAATTGGACTCGCCGACGTAATCGTTGATGGATTCCACCTCGCAGCCCTTAAGCGCCACCTGCGAGCCCTCTGCACCGTGGGAGTCCATGGGCGAATGGAGATATACTGCACACCATGCCGTAATCTTGCTGTTTTCCACGGAAAGCTTCACGGGGTTAAACGCGATCACGGCATAGCCGTAGCGAGCAGGCGCATAGCCCAGCTCCGCATTGTATTTCGGGTTTTGGGGATCGTTGTCACGTGCATAGCCCGCCACAATCTCACTGCTTTTCACGTTGATCTCGATCGGGTAGTCGTGATTCCCGCCTACCGTGATAGGCTGGGGCACGGGTTGGGTTTCATTGACCGCTTCCAGCTTACAGCCGTCAAAATTCACAGTCATGTAGCCGCCGCGCGTATCAATGCAACGCACGCCGTTGCTGTCGTGATTGACGTAGAGATACACGTCGTTAAAATTCACCGTGATCTTCTCAGCCTCGGTGCTTCCACCGTAGATCTGGATCATGCGGCGGCTGGTACCCGTGATCTTTTTGTCATGACCGTTGATGGTAAGGCTTTTATTAATTACCAAACCAACCTCGCCTGAGGCACCAAGCTCCACGTCGGTAAGCAGCTCGATCACGTCGCCCGAAGCAGCCGCGGCGACAGCCTCCTCCAGCGTAGCATATTCCTGCGTACCGATCCTCGCCTCGCTGGCGGTCTCTGCGCCTACGGGAAGAATGGCAAGCACACTTGTCATAAGCGTTGCAAGCACCAGCAGAAGCCCAATAACGGATTTTTGAAGAACGTTTTTCATTTTGACCTCCAATTAAGAATAAAAGTTGAATTGTCATGTTTAATTATATACCTTTTTATGTTTTATTGTTTTGCTTTTTGCTTATTATTTCCAATTTCTTTACATTTTTCTGCCAAGCTTGGAGAAAAAAGCCCCCCATTTTGCCGTTTTTTTGCCGATTGTTTTTTTGTGCAATAAAAAAACGCTTGACTTCCGCTTTCGCTAAAGATATAATTGTGCTGTAACGAAATTCTGTCACGGCACACGAAAGGAAATCGCATGAAAAACATAACGGTCACCGACGTGCGCGCCATTGCAGGCGACAGCGCGTTTCTTATCGACGACGGCAAAACCGCCGTGCTGTGCGATGCGGGCTTCGGCTTTACGGGCACACGTATTGCCCAAAACGTGCAAAAAGCGCTGGGAGAGCGCACATTGGATTACATTTTTTTAACGCATTCGCACTACGACCACGCGCTGGGCGCCCCTTACGTGCTGGCTCTCTACCCGAACGCGAAGATCGTAGCAGGTGCCTATGCCGCAAGCATCTTCGCCAAGGATTCCGCCAAGGCGCGCATGCGTGACCTTGACCGCAAATTTGCCATAACCTGCGGCGTGACCGATTATGAGGATCTGACGGACAAGCTGCGTGTGGATATTGCCGTGCAGGACGGCGACACCGTGCAGGCGGGCGATATGACCTTCATTGCCGTGGCACTCCCCGGGCACACCAAATGCTCGATGGGCTTTTACCTTGCACAGCAGAAATTGCTGCTCAGCTCGGAGACGCTTGGCGTGTTTGACGGCGAGGAGACCGTTATGCCCTGCTTTCTTGTAGGTTACCGCATGGCACTGGAATCCATCGCGCGCGTGCGTGCTATGGAGATCGAGCAGATCGTCTTTCCGCATCTGGGACTTGCAAGCAAGGAAAGCTCCGCACGCTTCCTTTCCCTTTCGGCACACAGCGCAAAGCAAACCGCCGAGGAGATCGCAAGTATTCTGCGCAAGGGCGGCGGCAAGGAGCAGGCGATGCAATATTTCCGCGACAAGTTCTATCACGGAAAAATCAAGGAGGGCTATCCCATTGACGCCATGCTACTGAATACAAGCATCATGGTCGACCTCATTGAGCGCGAGCTTTTGTTGCCCCCGCAATCATAATCGCCGCTTAAAAAAGCCCCGAAACGGAGTCCGTTTCGGGGCTTTTTTTAAAATGTAATACCGTTTTGGCAATCCAGAATAAATTGCTTGAATGCCTTCACGCCGATCTCCAGCGCGTTCTCGTCGATGTCGAAGCGACCGTTATGCACGCCAACGGTGATGCCCTTTTCCTTGTTGCGTACACCAAGACGCAGGAACGCTCCCGGCTTCTCGTTCGCAAAGTAAGAGAAGTCCTCGCCGCCCATGCCGCGTTCATTGACGTGCATGTTCTCCTCGCCCACGACCTTAACAGCTGCGGCGCGGAAGAGCTCAGTCATTTTTTCATTGTTGTGCACGATGGGATAATGCTTTTTGAGGGTAAAGGTCGCGCGACCGTCCGCGGTGCTTGCCACCGCCTCGATGATGCGCCGGATCTTATCCAGCATGTGCTGTGCTACTGCATCCTCCCAGGTGCGCAGGGTGCAGAACATGGAGCAATGGTCGCAGATGATATTATTGGCAATGCCGCCGTGGATCGCACCCACATTGAAGATCACGGGCTTTTTGGCGCTGATCTCCTTTGCCACCGTCAGCTCAATATCCATAAAGGCACGCATTGCCATCACGTTGGCATCCACACCCTGATGCTGTCTGGCGGCGTGAGAGGATTTTCCGTAGAAATCCAGCATGAATCCGTCGCTGGTCGCATTCAACGGTCCGGGTCTGAGCGCCAGATGTCCCACATCAAAATTCGTGTCACAATGCATCCCAACGATGCAATCGATCCCCTCCATCACGCCGTCCTGCACCATCAGCATCGCCCCCGACGGCTCAAACTCCTCGGCAGGCTGGAACAAAAACTTGACGCGGCAATTGATCTGATCGCGCATCTCATGGATCTCGCGCAGGGTCGCAAGAGCGATGGCGGTGTGCGCATCGTGCCCACAGGCGTGCATTTTGCCCTCGTGGCAGGATCTGTAGGGAACGTCGTTTTGCTCCTCGATGGGAAGCGCGTCCATATCGGCGCGCACGCCGATGGTGAAGTGATCCTTTTCGGGATTGACGGTTGCCACGATGCTGCTCTTACCGTACTCCTCGGTGTAAGGCACACCCAATTTATCCAATTCCTCACGCAAGGTTGCCAGCGTTTTGGGGAGATCAAAGCCGATTTCGGGATACTTGTGAAATTGCCGACGCATGCGAACAACGTAAGATTCCATAACCATTCTCCTTACAAATCAAGATAGCATCAGTATAGCACAAAGGAAAGAAAAAAACAAGCCCGATTTTTGAAATCGGGCTTGTTTCATTTCGCTGCGGCAAGCAGATCCTTCACAACCTCGCTCGCAAGCACAAGCCCCGCGGCGGCGGGGACGAAGGAGATGCTACCGGGCGCGTGGTTGCCGTGTGCGTCGGCAAGCGTCGCGCCGTGCGGCTCCTCGGCGGAATACACCACCTTCACATCCTTGATGCCCTCCCTGCGGCAAAGCGCACGCACCGTGCGCGCCAAGGGGCAGGTATCGGTCTTCTCGATCCTCGCCACGCGGAAGGCGGTGGGATCCATTTTGTTCCCCGTGCCCATCGAGCAAAGGATCGGCACGCCTGCGGCGCGTGCGCGGCGGATCAGCTCCATTTTGGCGCTGACGGTATCCACCGCATCCACAATATAATCATAGATGGAAAGATCGTATTCCGCCGCGTTCTCGGGCAGATAGAACACCTCGTGCGTATGCACCGTGATCTCGGGGTCAATATCCCGCACGCGCGCCGCGGCAGCCTGCACCTTAGGTTGCCCCACGGTGCTGTGCAGTGCGACGATCTGGCGGTTGAGATTGCTCTCGCTCACCGTATCCGCGTCAAACAGCGAGAGCGTCCCCACGCCAGCGCGTGCCAGTGCCTCGACCGCGTAGCCGCCTACGCCGCCTACGCCGAATACCGCAACGTGCGCGCCGCGCAATTTCGCCACACCCTGCTCGCCCACAAGCATTGCCGTGCGGCTGTGTTGTTCCTTCAAGGTCATGCTTCCCTCTCCTTTTGCGGAGTTATTCCAGCTCAAACGCGCCCGTATACAATTGATAATACGTGCCCTTCTCGGCAATCAGCCTTTCGTGATTGCCGCGCTCGATGATACGCCCGTGATCCAGCACCATGATCACATCCGAGTTCATAACGGTGGAAAGGCGGTGCGCGATAATGAACACCGTTCTGCCCTCCATCAGCTTATCCATGCCACGCTGTACGATCGCCTCGGTGCGCGTGTCGATAGACGAGGTCGCCTCGTCCATGATCATCACGGGCGGGTCTGCAACGGCGGCACGCGCAATGGCAAGCAGCTGGCGCTGTCCCTGCGAGAGGTTGGCGCCGTCGCCCGTCAGCTCGGTCTCGTAGC
>CAZOFQ010000046.1:0-11764 GCA_964579105.1 uncultured Lachnospiraceae bacterium | reverse complement strand
TTCAGCAAAATTCATTTGACGCGAACCATTATACACCTCTTTCCTCTGTGTGTCAAGAGGTTTTTATAAAATAGCTCGTTTTTCTTGCAATTTTCTTTTTTACGTTGCATATTTGCATATTTTCACGAATATTTTGCATATTTATTCCGTTAAAAAGCAAGGGGCTGAGTCATTTGATGCAGAAGCCGTGATCTCACTGCCGCCCTCCGTACAACCGTACGGTAGGCGGTGTGAGCGCGGCTAAAAACACACATTAAAATCGAAATAATAGCCATATGGCTATCATTTCTACCAAAAAGCCGCCTTACCATCAAGCTTTTGATGATAAAGCGGCTATATTTCTGCCATTTTGTGTGTTTTTGGTCTGCGCGAAGGAATCAGCCCCTTTTATCATTTACCCTTGATGTACTCGTCAATGGCTGCGGCAGCATTTTTGCCCGCGCCCATGGCAAGGATCACGGTGGCTGCACCCGTTACGGCATCTCCGCCCGCATAGACCCCCTCGCGAGAGGTGCGTCCGTTCTCATCCGTCACGATTCCGCCCCAATTCTCGGTCACAAGCCCCTTTGTGGTGGATTTGATCAGCGGATTGGGGGACGTGCCCAATGCCATGATCACGCAGTCCACCTCAAGCAAGAATTCGCTGTCCTCTTTGACCACGGGGCGACGTCTGCCGCTTGCATCGGGCTCGCCCAGCTCCATTTCCACGCACCTCATCCCCGTCACAAAGCCGTTTTGCGGATCGCGCCGATCGTCGGGATTGCTATAACCTAAGATCTCGGTGGGGTTGGAGAGGGTCTTGAAGATAATGCCCTCCTCCATGGCGTGCTCGACCTCCTCGCGTCTTGCGGGCAGCTCCTCCATGGAACGGCGATAGACTACAAACACCTCAGCGCCCAAGCGCTTAGCGCAGCGCGCGGCATCCATTGCCACGTTACCGCCACCCACCACAGCCACGCGCTTTGCGTGCTGAATGGGCGTGCTGCTATCCTCGCGGTAAGCCTTCATCAAATTGATACGCGTTAAAAACTCATTGGCAGAGTACACGCCCTTGAGGTTTTCGCCCTTGATATTCATGAATTTGGGAAGTCCCGCACCGGAGCCGATAAAAACCGCCTCAAAGCCCTCCTCCTGCATCAATTCATCAATAGAAACCGTTTTTCCCACCACGGTGTTCGTCTCCACGCGAACGCCAAGAGCCCTCAGCCCGTCGATCTCCTTTTGCACGATCGCCTTGGGCAAACGAAATTCGGGGATGCCATACACCAGCACTCCGCCCGCAAGATGCAATGCCTCAAACACGGTGACCTCGTAGCCCTTTTGGGCAAGATCTCCCGCACAGGCAAGCCCCGAGGGACCGGAGCCGATCACGGCGACCTTGTGTCCGTTGGATGGGGGGCACATGGGTGCGACGGTACTATGTTGATTATGCCAATCCGCCACAAAGCGCTCCAAACGCCCAATGGCAACGCTTTCCCCCTTGATGCCTCTTACGCACTTGCCCTCGCACTGATTTTCCTGCGGACAAACACGGCCGCACACAGCGGGAAGACTCGAGGATTCGGCTATCACGGCATACGCGCCCTCAAAATCGCCTTCGGCAACCTTGGCAATAAATTGCGGAATATGGACGTTTACGGGACATCCGCCCACGCAAAACGGATTCTTGCATTGTAAGCAGCGCTTTGCCTCGTCGATTGCCTGCTCTGCGGTATAGCCCAATGCAACCTCGTCAAAATTGCGGTTACGCACCTCGGGAGCCTGGCAGGGCATGGGGTTCTTTACCGGTGACATGTTTGCCATCAAGCCTTCCCCCCCTTAAACAGATTGCAGCTTTCCTCGTAGCGGTGACGCTCAAAATCGCGATACATGGAGGAGCGTGCCAGCGCCTCGTCAAAGTCGATCAGCGCGCCGTCAAACTCGGGACCGTCTACGCACGCAAACACGGTTTTCCCTCCAACCGTCAGACGGCAACCGCCGCACATGCCCGTGCCGTCGATCATCACGGGATTCATGGATGCCACACATTTCACACCGTATTGCACCGCCAGCCGACACACGAATTTCATCATGATCAGCGGACCTATGGTAATGATCTCGTCGTATTGCTCGCCCGATTCGATCAGCGCCTTCAGCGCATCGGTTACAAGACCCTTCTCGCCCCACGAGCCGTCGTCACTCATCCTTTTCAGGAGCGTGCTGCTTTGTTCAAATTCCTTTTCCAGTATCACCAATTCACGGGATCGGAAGCCCACAATGGCGTGCACCTCACAGCCAAGGCGGTGCAGCTTCTTCGCCACGGGGAACGCGATAGCGCATCCCACACCGCCACCTACCACCGCGACCTTTTTCAGTCCCTCGGTATGTGTAGGCTTTCCGAGAGGTCCTACGAAATCAGCAAGGCAGTCGCCCACCTCGAGATGATTCAGCCTTTCGGTCGTAGCGCCCACCACCTGGAAGATCACGGTAACCGTGCCCTTTTCTCTGTCATAATCCGCTATGGTCAAGGGGATACGCTCACCCTCGGCATCGGCGCGCAGGATAATGAACTGCCCCGGCTCTGCCTTGCGCGCCACGCGGGGGGCGCACACCTCGATCAGTGTGACGGTTGCATTTAAAGAATCCTTTCTTACAATTTCAAACATACGCTTCTCCAAAATCACTTATTGCTTTGCTTTTTCGCGGTCAATCGATTCAGCAATGCGGTTACCCCTATAATAATACCGATCACCACAAAAATACCGAGCATGCCATTACCCATATAGGCAAGGTTGCGAATGAAATTTATAGCCTCAAAATTCATACCGTTACCTCACATAAAGAAATTGAGAATCAAACCGCCCGCAATGACGGACGCGATCTGCCCCGATACGTTGACGCCGATGGAATGCATCAGCAAGAAGTTTTGCGGATCCTCCTGCAGACCCATTTTATGCACGATACGCCCCGACATGGGGAAGGCGGAAATACCCGCCGCGCCAATCATGGGATTGACCTTCTTTTTCATAAACAAATTGAGAAATTTTGCGAATAAAACACCGCCTGCGGTATCAAACACAAACGCAAACAAGCCAAGACCAAGGATCAAAAGCGTTGCAGGCTGCAAAAACTGTTCTGCCTGCATTTGCGAGGCAATGGTGATACCAAGAAACAGCGTGACGAGATTCGCAAGCACCTTTTGTGCCGTCTCGGACAGTGAATCCAGCACGCCGCATTCACGGATCAGATTTCCGAACATCAAAAAGCCGATAAGGGAAACCGACGCGGGAGCGATCAGACCCGTAATGACCGTAATCACGATGGGAAAAAGGATACGCGTGGTGCGCGAGATCTCCTTTGCCTCGTAGGGCATGCGGATCATGCGCTCCTTTTTGGTCGTCAAAAGCTTAATAATAGGCGGTTGAATGATGGGCACCAGCGCCATATAGGAGTATGCCGCCACCATGATAGCACCTAAGTATTGCGAGCCAAGCTTCTGTGCCACCACGATGGAGGTAGGACCGTCAGCTGCACCGATGATCGCGATAGAAGCGGCATCCGAAAGCGGGAAAAACATAGACGCCGTACAAAGCGTTAGAAAAATACCAAACTGCGCCGCCGCGCCGAAGATCATCAGCTTCGGGTTGGAAAGCAAGGGACCAAAATCGATCATAGCGCCAATTCCGATGAAAAGAATCAGCGGAAAAAGCTCGTTGGCTATACCCGCATTGTACAGCGTAGAGAGCGCTCCCTCCTCCACGCCCTGCGTAATTGCACCAGACATCGGAAGGTTTACCATAATCGCGCCAAAGCCCATGGGCAGCAGCAGCGTCGGTTCCATTTCCTTTTTAATGGCAAGCCAGATCAAAAGCCCGCCGATGCACCACATCACCACGTGCTTCCACGTAACCTGCACAAGGTATTCCCAAAGAAAATCCATTTTGAACCTCCCAAAAGCAAAATTCAAGATATATTGTATCATACATTATGCCTGTATGTCAAGAAATTTTTCAATTTCCAACAATATTTTCTTCCTATTATTATAAAAAGTCCGCCCGTTGCAACGGGCGGACTTTTTTACACGGGAGGCTCCCGCTTGATATGCATTTCAAGGATCTGTGCCGCCGCGCCCACAAAGCGGGCGCACGGGTACGTTTTGTAAAGCTCCGCTTCTCGGAACGTTGGGCGAGGGGAAGCCTCCGCGCGCTTAGCGCCGAGCAGATCGCGGCACACGATACTACCGTACAGCGTGCGGAATTCACCGCACAAATTCTGAATAAGTGCGTAATGTGCCGCCTTTTTTGCGGGATCGCTTACGTTGTCATAGCCGTAAAGCGCACCCGCCGCCATGCACATTCCCGATATCGCGCCACATACCTCTCTCTGGCGACCAACGCCGCCACCAAAGGACGAGGAGAGACGCAACGCTGCCCCTTGCTCTATGCCAACGAGATCCGCAAACGCGGCAAAAACCGCTTGGGCACAATTACACCCTTCCAAAAACAGCTCCTCTGCCCTTTCAGCACGCGTCATTCTCCAGCCCCTCCAGAAGTCGGTCGGCAACGGCATCCAGCCAATCGCCCTCAAACAGCTCGGTCATGCCCTTGTCCGCCGCGCCTGAAAGCTTCGAGGACATCGGAAGCCTTGCAACGGTATCGATTCCGTGTGTCGCGGCGATGACGTCTACCTTGCTCTCACCGTAGAGTGCATGCCTCTTATCGCAATTCGGACAAACATAATAGGAATAGTTCTCCACCAGCGCCTGTACGGGCACTCGGGCGATCTCCGCCATACGCACCGCCTTTTCCACGATCATAGAAACAAGCCCTTGCGGCGAGGTCACCATCACGGTAGCGTCCACGGGCAGCCGCGTCAGCACCGTCAGCGGTACGTCTCCCGTCCCGGGGGGGCAATCCACAAACAGCACATCAAGATCATCCCATACCACGCGACTGAAAAATTGCTCCACAGTCCCCGCCAACACAGGGCCGCGCCAGATCACGGGGGCATCCTCACGCTCCAGCATCAGATTCACGGAGATCACTTCAATTCCCGTTTTGGTACGGACGGGAAAGAAACCGTCGGGACCCTCGGTCACGCGCTCGCGCAAGCCAAAGGCGCGAGGGATACAGGGACCTGTAATATCAGCATCCAAAATACCGACGCGCAAGCCGCGGCGGCGCGCGATGGTCGCAAGCAATGCCGTTACCGTGGATTTTCCTACGCCGCCCTTGCCGCTGACCACGGCAATCACGCGCTTTACCGAGGAAAGCTCCCCCGGCATCGCTTTTTTTGACATCTCATCCTTTTTTCCGCATGCGACACCGCAGGTGTCGCAATGATGCGTGCATTCACTCATCGTCAAAACCTCACTTCAAATATAGAGCATCGCAATGCAGAAAATCATGCGCCTCCACCAAGGAATCCGCCGTAACGGTATGAGATGCACCGCATTTTTTACAGGAGACCTTCACGCCCCGCGGCAGGATCTCGGCATCATATTCATGCTCCTCGTCGGCATGACAGCGGCAAAAGATCTTCCCCTCCTCATCCAGATCGCGGATCACGTACAGCACGATCTCCAGCACCTGTGGATCGGTCACAGTCTGCTCTGCCTCACGGTGCAGTCGCTCAAAGCTCTCGATCCCGTTTTTCTCCATCAGATCAAGCAATTCCAGCTCGGCTCGTGCAAGCTCTGCCTTCACGTGGTTGGTCTCCCCCAGCACGCAAATGTTCAGATCACTGTAAGGGCAGGGCAGCACAAACAGCTCCTGTCCATAAAAAATACTTTCACTCACGGTGAAATGATGCGGCTTAGGGCAGATGATACAAGGCACCGTCAAACGGATCTTGCCCTCGGCGGCAGGCTGCACCTCCAAAAAGCTTTCCTTGCAATCACACTTCAAGCGCACCATAGAGCCCTTCAGCACAAAGGGATTGACCGCACTCATCACGCCGCCACCGCAATGCGGACAACGATAGGCAACCGTGGTTTGTTTCGTTTCAAGCACCATACCGTACTCCTTTACTCTTTTTCAATGTCATAGCTGTCAAGACAGTCATAGTTGTATCCAAATTGGAGCGTCTCTACCCATCCGTTATACCAATTTGCAAAGGAGACGTCAAACAGCTTCATACGTGCCGAAACCTCACCGTAGCTGATACCGTTTTCGGTGTAAAGCAAAATATAGGTGGCATCCGAGAGATCAATGCGTCCCCAGTCGCCCACGGCGCGCCCTTCGGCAAACAGCCAGTTGCCGATGGCTTCGATCCCACTGTTTTCGGGAGTCATATTTTTTTCCACGCCCACCGTCCCAAGCTCGGACAAGGTCTGCAAGGTCTGCTGTGTGGGAGCGCTTTGCATGGCAGCTACGGCTTGCGCGATCTTCTCCTCGGGCGCAGTACCGTTTTCAAAGGATAGATACAGATATGCGATATTACGGGAGGAGGTGGCGTCCTCAAGACCGTTGGCACTTGCATACTCTTGTGCTTGCGATTGCGTGATCTCCCCCTCCAGACGCGATTTCAGCACTAAGGAAAATCCGCTTGCCCACGTTTCCAGCTGAAGCGCTTCGGTAAAATCCTTCTCACTGATGGCTTCTCCGTAATTGGCGGTAAGATATTCCTGCAGCGTCAGCCCGTAATCGGCGGCAGCCACAACGCGGTAATATTCCACCGTCTGCTCCACCTTATCATACTCCTCGAGCGTCATCAGCACGCCTTCCGCCTTTGCCGCCTCACAGTAAATCAATAGCTGCGAAACCTTGTAGAGCGTTTCGTTCATGATCACGTCGTAAAAGGAGAGGGTATCGGTATACATCTGGTCGTGCAGGGATTTCGTATTATCATACGGCTTTACCGTTTGCATTTGTGCCATTACGGCAGCCCCATAGGAGTAAAAAAAGTACGCCATCATCCCCGGAGTAATGATAAAATTATCGGTGCGCATTGCCACGTCGTTCTCGTAAACAGGACTGCCCTCGATCATCGAAAGCCCTGCACTGAGAGGTGCATCACTGCCTTTTTTACAAGCGCAAAGGGAGCACAGAAGCATCAGTGCCAGTGCACAGCAAAAAAGCCGCACACAAGTGCTTCTTCGTTTTTCAAGCATCCTTCTCCCTCCTTTTGTGTGGGCGAAATGGCTCGGGGAGCACCCGAGCCATTTCGCATATAAATTTAGCCTGAAATCATATCCCAGAGCTTGGCGCGCTCATCATAAGTCACCTTGTAGGTTTCCTTCGCGCCCTCCAGCCATTCGTCGTAATCGCCCTCGGCGAGAGCTACGCGAATGGTGTGACTCCAAGAGGGCTTTTCGTCGCCACGATACAGCATAATATGATAGCCGTAATCCGTGAGTATCGCCTCGGGATAGGTGATCTCACCCACAATGCGCGAGGCGTCAAACATCCAATCCTCAAATTGCGCTACCATCTGACCCTGTGTGACGTTGTCATATTTCACGCTGCTGTCATCGGTATAGTTTGTGCCGTAAGCCTCGAATACGCTTTCGTCCATTGCGTAATAGATCCTGCCGTCCTCGGCGGTTTTCTTGGAGATCTTACCCTCGTCCTCCATCATAGCAAGCATTGCCTTTGCCATGGTCTCGGCAGTGATCTCACCGCCGTCCTCCAAAACACGCTCTGCCAGCTTCTGCAAAGGAGCGCTGAGGGTAGTGATATCCGTGAGCTCCTCATAGGTATCGGTACTAAACAGGATATGCGCCACGGAGCGCACCACGCTACTGTCGCGGTGCAGAGCGCTTCTGGTCATATAGATCGTGTAGGTTGAGGTGGCGCTTGTCAGCTCCTCGCTCTCGCCTACGGTGGATTCACCGATGTTGTTGCCGTACTCGTCTTGCTCGGTCACGACCTTTTTGATGTCACCCGCCTTGCGGGGATCGGTGGTATCACTCATCCAGGTATTGATGGTAGTGTCAAGCGTTGCATCGGAGGTGTCGTAGTTATCTATACGTGCAGCACCCGTTGCTTCGACCGCTTGCTCCTCCGCTTCAAGCTTTTCTGCCTCGGTCAAGTCATCGGGAGTCTTATCCGCGCCCTTTTCCAGCGCCATCTCCCACTCGAACACGCGCTCCAGCTCTGCCTTGAGTGTGGTCTCGAAATTGTCGACCGTACAATCGTTCAGTGCGTCGACCGCTTTTTGGTATTCCTCTTGCAGCTTCTTGTAAACCGCAACTCTCTCCTCGTTCACCTCATCGGCATTGTCGATAACGGTGGCAGGCGTAAAGGTAGCGGTAAAGCTATAACCAACGTAATCAATAAAGGTATCGTACTTAGACCTGTTGCCGTTGTACTCCTCATCCACCTGCTCGTCGGAAATACCGTCCATAAATCTTTCGGAAAGTATGGTGTTATACTTAGATGCCAGCTGGCTCAGGCGCATCATTTTGCGAACATCGCTCTTATTTACGCCTTCGCCGTACATAGCGGCAAAATAAGCAGAGGAGGTATAGTTATAGTACTCCGCATAAAGCTCCAGATTCTCAAGAGAAAGCTCGATTGCCTCCTTTTCGGAAGAATCCAGCTTGATCCCCTCCTCATGGGCTGCCTCACAGCATGCCAAAATAGAGGCGAGATCCGTCTTTGCAAGCTCTACGAAGTGATCAAACCACGTGGTCGTTACCTGGTTGCCGTTCTCATCGGTCGTTACGCTGTATACCTGATCGCGCAAGGCAAGGGAGGTATCCAGCGTGTCACCGTTCGTGCCGCCCGGAATGGAGATGGTCGTGCCGAACTGTTGCGAGAACTGGTCGTATGTAGAAACCAGATTCTGGTATTCGGTATATACCATATAAGACATCATGGGCACGGTGATCTTATAATTCTCTGTTTCGGCGATCACGCGCATGCGCTTAAACGTACCGCGGCTGTTCAACACTGCCAGGGTCACACAAAGCACAAGCACCACCAGCACCGCCACCACGATCAGCGTACCGACCCAGGTGGGCATTCCCTTGCTGACGGACCTTTTTTTCATGGGCGCCGCCAACGTTTCGGCTGCACGCTCATTTTTGATTCTGTTTGATTTTCCCATTGTTTGGAACCACCTTTTGTTATATTTTTCCCTTACGGGTGCCGCAAGAGATCTTGCGGCAGATCGCCTGTTTTATTTTACACGTTTTCCGTGTTCGACATTTGATTGCCGAGTGAAGAACGTGAAAATTACACGTCCATGATCACAGGAAGGATCATGGGCTTTCTGCCCGTTTTCTGGAACAGGAAACGGGAAAGATCGTCACGCACACGCGTCTTCAGACGCATGCGGTCGCCGCTATCTCTCACCTTGAGCATATTGAGCAGGGTGCGTTGCACCAATTGCTTCGCCTCTACCATCAAGGGCTCGTTTTCACGCACGTATACGAATCCGCGCGATACAAGATCGGGACCTGAAAGCAGCATGTTATTTTCGGAATCCACCGATGCCACCACCACGATAAGACCGTCCTGCGACAGGTGCTTGCGATCGCGAAGCACGATGTTGCCTACGTCTCCTACGCCGTAGCCATCCACCAGAACCTGCCCCGCAGGCACAACGCCTGCAAAACGGGCGCCCCTGCTGTCGATCTCCAGCACCTTACCGATCTCCGAAACAAATACGTTGCGGTCGGGAATCCCCATTTCCAACGCAAGCTCGCGATTGGCAGAAAGATGTCTGGATTCGCCGTGGATCGGCATATAGTAACGGGGCTTGGTGAGCGCCATCATAAGCTTGATCTCCTCCTGGCAGGCGTGACCCGAAACGTGCACCTCCATAGCGGCATCATGCAGGACCTCCACACCGTTGCGAGAGAATTCGTTGATCACGCGTCCCACCAATTTTTCATTGCCCGGGATCGCACTGGAGGAAAGCACAACAAGGTCGTTTTGCCCCAGCGTGACCTGATTATGATCCGAATACGCCATGCGGTAAAGCGCCGACATCGGCTCGCCCTGGCTTCCCGTCGTGATCAGCGTCAGCTGCTCGGGCTTGAAGCGCTTGATCTCGTTGATATCCACCAAAAGCCCCTCGGGCACCTTCATGTACCCCAGCTCTACGGCAGCGCCTACGATGTTCAACATGCTTCGCCCCGTAATTGCCACCCTGCGCCCGTGCTGCGCGCTGATATTGATGATCTGCTGCACGCGGTGCACGTTAGAGGAAAAGGTTGCGATCACAATGCGCTTTTTAGGATTAGAGGTAAAAATATATTCCAGTGATTTACCTACCTTCTTTTCAGAAGGGGTAAACCCTTGACGCTCTGCATTGGTAGATTCGCCAAGCAGCATCAAAACGCCCTTTTGCCCCAGCTCACCAAGACGGGTGATATTCATCATCTCGCCTTGAATGGGGGTAATATCCAGCTTATAGTCGCCCGTATGCACCACGGTGCCCAAGGGAGTATGGATGGCAAGGCAGCACGCGTCTGCAATGGAGTGATTTACGCGAATAAATTCCACGCTGATCGCCCCCGCACGCACGGTATCCCCCGCACTCACGGTGCGAAGATCGGGTGCAAAGGGAAGGGTGTGCTCCTCCAGCTTGTTTTTGATAATGCCCAGCGTCAGCTTTGTGCCATAGATCGGCGGTTGGATGCTGCGCAGCACGTAAGGCAACGCACCGATGTGATCCTCGTGCCCGTGGGTGAGAAAGATACCGCGCAAACGGTCTCTGTTTTGCTCCAGATAGGTGATATCGGGAATGACAAGGTCAATTCCCAGCATGTCCTCCTCGGGAAATGCAAGACCGCAATCCACGGCGATCATATCGTTTTCATATTCGATAACCGTTAGATTCTTACCGATCTCCTGCAAGCCGCCAAGCGGAATGATTCTTATTTTGCCTTTATCTTTTTTCACTCGGGGAGTGGTTGTCTCTTTTTTCACTCGGGGAGTGCTAACCTTTTTTACACCTGTTGTACTTTCGTTTCTTACTCTTGGCATAAATTCTCCTTTCTTCATAATCAAACAACAAAGCAAGACCCTTTTTGACACGCTCCGCATTCCCCGCGCCCCAAGGATCCTTGCATAAATTTGAAGCAAGCACAATTCTATTCATATTATTATATACGATTTTTCAGTAGTTGTCAAGTGCTACCTGCTCACAATAAAAAGAATCAAGGCAAAAATTCCCGCCCCCAGCAGCGCGCCCAGCAAAAACGGCACCCAAACCGACAAGGCTCTCCGTCTTGAAAGATATTGATTGCCCTCCCCAATGATGCGATTCGCCTCTGCCAGCATATCCCCTCGCCGTGCGGAATGTCGTCCGCGTCTGAGCACAAAATACGCGCTTTCAAACAGCGCGCTCTGCTTGGTCTGCAATACGATCATTTCTCTTTGACATCCTTTGATCACAGCATCACTTCCTTTTCCTCTTTTGCCTATTTTCTCCCACAGCATGGATTTTCAAACGCCGCTTGCTTTTTTCTTGCGTTCTTTTCTCGACACGGATCGACTTCTTTTTTAAAAAAAAGAGGAAATGTTTCCATAAAATGTTAATATTCCATAAATTACCACGTTTTTTGCTTGACAAGCGATTTTCGACACATTATACTAAAGACAGGGTCGAAATTCATTATATTAGGGAGGAAAAACATGAAATCCACAGGAATCAAACGGCAAATTGACGAATTAGGACGCTTTGTGCTGCCCGTAGAGATTCGCCGCACACTTGATATCAAGCTCAGGGATTCGCTTGAGATCTACACCGACGGCGACCGCATCATTTTAAAGAAATACCAGCCCGATTGCATCTTTTGCGGCGGCTCGGATAACATCGTTTTGTTCGAAGG
>CAZOFQ010000045.1:0-11861 GCA_964579105.1 uncultured Lachnospiraceae bacterium | reverse complement strand
ACCCACGCATTGCGGAATACGGGTGCAAACAGACGGTGCATCTCCTTTTGAGAAAGCTCATGCGTGGGAATCCCGTCTATGCGGATCTCACCCTCGCGTGGCAGATAAAAGCCGCCAAGCAAGCGTGCCAGCGTGCTCTTTCCCGCACCCGACGGGCCCACGATAGCCACCTTTTGCCCCGGGGCAACAGAGAGCGAAAAATCATGGATGACGTCATGCGTGGTATCGGGATAACGAAAGCTGACATGATCGAACTCCACAGCACCGCGCACTTGCTGCGGCAGGCTATGCCGCGCATCGCTTTTCGGCATTTCCTCTGCATCCAAGAAGCCGAAAACGCGCTCTCCCGCCGCTACTGCAGATTGCAATGCCTGCAGGACGGCAGCGATCTCGGAGAAGGGGTGAGTAAAATGGTGCACCAAAAACATAAACGCCACGATCACGCCAAAGGAGATGTGCCCATAGAGCACAAGCGCGGCTCCCACCACGCACACGGCAAGATACCCAAGGTTTGCCGCAAAGGACATCAACGGCACCATCAGGCCCGCCATAAAGCGCGAACGGAAGGTGCTGCGCTCCAACGCACCGTTGAGGCGGGAGAACTGCGCTTCAAACGCGCCTTGCGCATTGGAGACGACAACCGTTTCCTGTCCCGTATAGCACTCCTCCACCATGGCGTTGAGGGCGCCAAGCGCCTTTTGCTGACGTGAAAAATACTTTTGTGAGCGCTTCATGATATACAGCGTCAGCCCCACACCCACGAGCGAGGCGGTTACTGCCACCACCGCCAGCGTGACATTCGTTATAAGCATTAACAGGAGCGAGCCTACGAGCAGTGCAAGCGCGGGGGGTAATTCCGCCAACACCTCGTGCATGGCATGCCCCACGACATCCATATCGTTGGTTACGCGGGAAAGCAGATCTCCCGCGACGGTGTTTTCACACACCTGTGTAGGCAAGCGGTTGATCTTTTTGGAGATGCTATGCCGTAAATGGTGAGAAACGTGCTGTGCCAGCCCCGACATCAACCATTTTCCAAGCACCGAAAAGCCGGCGGCAGCCACATAGAGCAGCAGAAGCCGAAGAGCGACCCTTCCAAAAGCCCGTACGTTCACCTCTCGCGCGGGATCTGCCACAAACAGATCGGTGAGCTCTGCCAGCTGCAATGGGGTAAAAATGGTAAGAACGGCAGAGCCCAGCGCGCAAAGCACGGCTATGACAACAAAGAAACGATACGGACGGCACGCGGAAAGCAAACGGCGGCAGGTTTGGTAAAACCGCCTCGTCTTGCCCGCCCTTCCTCCCTTTTCTCTTTTCCGTTCCGTCATTTGCTCACCCCCTCACCCTGTGCTCCCGCCATGGCACGATACACCTCGCAGCCGGCTAACAGCTCCTCGTGCGTACCCTCGCCAACCACGCGACCGTGCTCTATCACCACGATTCGGTCTGCGTTTTGCACCGCCACCACGCGCTGTGACACGATCAGCTTGGTCACGTCGGGATATTGTGCACGCAAGGACCTACGCATTGCTTCTGCGGTAGGGGAATCAAAAAAGGAAAAGGCATCGTCAAAAATGACGATCTCGGGATTTCCGTACATTGCTCGGGCGATGGATAGACGCTGTGCCTCTCCCTGGGAAAAGTTTCCTCCGCCCTCCAAAACGCGCGCACGTCCGCCGCCCTTGTGGTCGGAAAGCACGCCCTCTGCGCCCAGCGTGTGCATCAAATATCGAAGCTCCTCGGGCGAAAGCGTATTGGCACCCTCTCGTCCCATTGCGATATTTTCCTGCACGGTGCCGCTGAACAAAAAGGGCTCCTGCGAGACAAATCCTATCCTTTTTCGCAACGCCTCGAGCTTATAATCGCGTACGTTTACGCCGTCGACAAGCACCTCGCCGCAGCTTGCATCGTAAAATCTGGGAATCAGACAAGCAGCGGTGCTTTTTCCGCTTCCCGACACACCGATGATGCCCACCGTTTCCCCGCGATGGGCGCAAAAGGAGACGTCTTGCAAGACATATTCCTCAGCCCCCTCGTAAAAAAAGCTAACGCTGCGAAATTCCAGCTCGCCCCGCATGGGAACGGGGGGCTCGCTTACCTCACCGTCAAAAACAGACACCCTTGCTTGCAGCACCTCACAAATTCGCTTGGCGCAGACCATAGCATGAGGCAGAGATTGCGAAAGAGACGCCACCAGCAAAAAGGCGGCAAGAATACGCAAAGCATAGGAAAGAATGGCAACGGTATCCGAAAACAGATCCACTCTTGCGTCTATCTGTGCGGCATTGATCAACAGCATCGCGATCCAATAGATCCCGATGGTGAGCAGACTGTTGACAAGCTGCATACAGGGTGACAGTACGGAAAGCGTGTGCGCGGTAAACAAATGCGTTTTTGTGAGGGATCTGTTGACGCGCTCAAAGCGCTCCTGCTCATAGTGTTCCCCCTCTAACGCACGCACGGTATGAAGCCCCGACAGATTCTCGCGCGTGATGCGTCCGAGATCGTCGGCAAGCGGCTGCATCCGACGGAATTTCGGTACGCAGGCACAGATACAGAGCGCACTCAAAATCAACAGGAGCAGCGTTCCTGCCATGGTGATCAAGGACCACGCCGCGCCCTTCATGGCGATCTTCGCGATCGCCCAAACGATCATAACAGGGGCTCTCACAAACACCTCAAGCGCTATGACCAGTGCCGATTGCACCTGCAGCACATCGTTGCTGGTGCGGTTAATAAGGCTGAGTGTACCAAAGCGGCGAAGCTCATGCGTGCCAAAGCCCTGCACACAACGAAACAGGCGCAAGCGCAGGTTGGCACAAAAGGAAGCCGCCATGCGCGTGGCAAGAAAGACGGTCAGCACAGAGCTTCCAAGGGATATAAGGGCGACAAGCATCATCTTAGCTCCCGTCGCCAAAATTTCAGCAAGCTCGCTCCCCTCGCTTTCCACCAATTCCGTGATCTGCGACATATAGTCCGGAAGCAGAAGATCCAAAAAAACCTGTATCAGGATCAGCAGCAGCGTCAGCGCAACGGTAAGCCGTTCTTTTTTTGTAAGATATTTTAATAATTGCAGCATACAAACCTCGCGACGAGTGATAACAGCGTTTCAAATAATTATATAAAGTATACCATGTTTTAAAGGGTATTGCAAGAGCGAGCTTGAATTTTGCATATAGCTCCAAAGCAAAACAGCCGCACCATGTGCGGCTGTTTTTTATCAAATGTCGTATTTGGAAAGGATCTGCGCGGGTGTTAGACGCAAGAGCGAAAGGATCGGTGCAAGACCGCACAAAACGCTCACGCCAAAGAGCCCCGAAAGCGTCACAAGCGCCATCCATGCGGGATAATACAGGATCTGCGACACGACGCCGTGCAGCGAGGTGAGCCAGAACAGCGCACCGCTGGCAACAAGGAAGCCAAGCAGCACGGTAAGCACATACAACACCAGCGTTTCCACAAAATAGCGGAAGATCAGGTTACGGCGGCTCACACCGATGGCGCGGCAGATGCCCACCTCCTTGATATCGCTCATCAGCGAGGAGCGCATGATGAAATACAGGCAAAGACTCATCATAGCAACCATGCCAATGATAATTGTCAGGCTGAAGACCAGCTCCTCGGTATACATAGCGGCATAGAATTCATGCATTTCGTCGGGCGTTACTACGGCACCCGCACCGTAAGCAGCTGTAAGCGTCTGCTCCAGCACCTTGGGTGCTTCGGAATGGAAGGCGTAGTAGGACTCTTCCGTCTTCATTGTATACAGCGCGTTGAAGACCTGCTTTTCGAGGCTCTTGCCTTGCATGGCGGTCAGCTTCAGCAGATCCTCGCTATGGAAGACGATGCCCGGAACGGTTATACCCGTTCCCTTCAAAAATTCGCCAAGCTCGCGCTCGTAAACATCGTTGTAGGAGCGTCTGAGATCCTCCAGATCGCTTTCCCAGTCTCTTGAAGCATTTCCGTAATAGGCGAGCCATTCGCTATACTCGGTCAGATCCGCACCGTAATACCAAAGCGAGAAGGCGCTCATGTCGCGGAAAATATCCTCTCCGTATTCCCGCACGACCGAGGAAATAAAACCATCGGTATCATAGTATTGTGCAGGATCCAGCACCGCCTTTACGGTGAATTTTTGACCAAGCACCGTTACACGGTCCCCTGCTTGCACATCACGGTCGGCAAGTGCGGTCTGCATGCAGTAGAGCTCACCCCTTTCAAGCGGCTCCAGCGCAATTCCCGCGTGTGCCACGTCCGTCACGTAATCGCGGTCGCAGTAGTGGTATTTCTCCAGCAAATTTTGCGTGTACACGTAGTCGTGCAGATACACCACGCTTTCCGCCTCATCGGTGATCCCCACCACGATCTGCCCCTCTACACCGCTTGACCACGTGCCGCATTTGCCCATAGTGTAAAGCAGATCCTCGTAATCCTTGATATAATTGACCCCGCAGGCTTCCAGCAAAAGGTCGGCAAAGCCGCGGGAGATGACCATCTCCCCCTCCCCCTCCACGGTCGTCCTGCCGCACAGGACCTCCGTCTGCGGTATCGTATGCCGCGGCAGCATAATACCAGACGCCATAAAATAGGAGCTGTACTCATCCGCAAAGGTCTCAAAATTGCCGATGCAGAAGTAAAAATCCTGCTTAATATTCGGATAGGGTCCGTAGGGAGCCAAGAACACGTGATCCGAGAGCCCTGCCTCCACCTGCTGCAGCGCTTCCTCATAGGAAGCGCTGCTTGCGGACAAAAACACCGTGTTTGCGTTATAATCTCGTGAGACGTTTCGAACACTCCGAAACACCGTACCGAAAGCGGAAAGCACCAGCACGATGATCAGCGGGAAGCACACGAGCGCGGCGATCAGCAGCTTTTTGCCGCGGCGCACACCCTTGAAATTGGCGCGAAATCCGGTTTTCACAGCGGTGGAAAGGTCATACATTCTTCCCGCCCTTCCCGTTTGCGCAAGCGGCTCGCGAAGCACGGGAGAGAGCTCTTTTATCTCACGCCTTGCCTGTTCCTTAAATTTACCCTCGTGCACCATTGCCTCGGTCGTATGGTCCAAAAGACGCACCTTGAGGGCGGTATCCGCCTTGATATACAGCGTGCCGCCATAGGAAACAAGACGCAATTTTGCGGGCTTCTCCTCCATCTCACCGAAATATTCTACGGTCATATCACCGAAAGCCTCACACTCGGCGGAAAGATCCCCAAGATAGATCTCCGTGCCCGTTTTTCCCACGTAGCCTGCGGTGTGCGTATTTTCGCGCACCTCGGTCACACTGCCATCCGACATTTCCACCACGCGGTCGCAATAAAGATCCACAAGCTCCGCTTCGTGCGTCACGAGCAGCACGAGATGCTCGCGCGAGATCTCCTTGAGCAGATCCATGACAAGGACGGTATTCTGCTCATCCAAATTGCCCGTCGGCTCATCGGCAAGGATCAGCTTGGGATTTTTCACAATGGCGCGCGCGATGGCAACGCGCTGCTGCTGACCGCCCGAGAGCGCGTCGGGCAGCCTCTTGCGATATTTGAGCATATCCACGCTCTCCAGCGCCGCACAGACGCGGCGCTCGATCTGCGCCTCGTCCTCCACGCCGCACAAACGCAGGGAAACGGCAACGTTTTCAAACACTGTGAGATTTTTGGAAAGATTATAATTTTGGAAGATATAGCCCACGTGGCGGTTGCGCGCCTCGGTCGCATCGGGTGTGAGCACCTCCCCATCCAGCGTGACCTCGCCGCTGTTGGCAAGATCCAAGCCACCGATGCAGTTGAGCAGCGTGGTCTTTCCGCATCCCGATCTGCCGAAAATGGCGACCATACCGTGATCGGGCAGCTGCATATCCACGTCGTTCACGGCGTGAATACGGTTGGCACTCCCTCTGTTATAGATCTTCTGCAAATGCTTCAGCTCCATCATTTCCCCTCACCCCCTCTCATGGTCTTGCGAACGCTGTCACGGAACATACGGCGGTTGTGCCAACGCGTGACAAGCAAGGAAAGCGCTGCAAGCCCCAGCACGATAAGGATATATTGCGGTGCGTGCAGGAAAGGAATTTTTGGGTTGACGGCGGGGTGCAGATAGCAGACCGTTGCCGCCACGGCAAGCAGCACAAGCGAGGGCAAAACGGAAAGCAGCGTGAGCACATAGCCCGACAGCTTCACCACGCGATTTGGGATACCCATAGAACGCAAAATAGCAAGATCCGCCTTTTTTGCCGCCATGGCTCGCGAGGAGCAGAGGGCAACGAAAACAGCAAGGAAGCATACCAGCATCGCCCACGCGAAAAACATCACCAGATTTTCCAGTGCAGCAATGATAAGATCGTCTGCGTTCACGTAGGTGGCGTTTGACAAAACGCCAAGATACCCCGCCTCGCGAAGCGCCTCTTGCGCGTTTTGCGCCGCCCTATCGTTGGCAAAGAACAGCGAGCCCTGCGAGTAGGATTCCTGCTTTGTTTCAAGCATCAGCTCCTGTGCCAGCTGCGGCGAGATCGCGAGCGTGCAGGTAGTGCCTGCATAATAGGAGTCCGACACGACATAGCTCATGGACTCTCCATAATCAAGATCAAGCTCATACGAGGTCAAGCTGTCCCGATAGTTGGGAACTGCATGCTCCCGTTCAAGGATAACGTTTTCCGCTGTGTATTTTCTGACCGTTTGCTTGTCGTTGTAGTCATCGCGCTCGGTGAGCTCAAAGCAGAGCTGTGCCTTGCAGTCGATCGCATTTTCCAATGCGCTTTGCAGCTTTTTATCGTAGATCTGCAACGAAACAGAGCGACCCATGAGCGTATGGTCGATCACCACGCTGCTACTGCTTTGTTGAAATTCGCTCACCGTGCCGTTCGGCAGCGTTACCGCCAGATCGACGCTGTACACCTCGTCGTTTTGCCAGCTTCGCCCGCAGAGAAAATCCGCCGCGGACATCAGCTCAAACCCTTTGTCGTTCAGCACCACCTGCCCCGAGGGTCGGGTATTGTCATAGTAATAGCTGACTCCCACGACCTTGAGCTGCACCGAGCTGTAAAGCGTGACGGTATCCTTTACGATCTCCTTTTTGCCGAAAATAGGTTGGAAGGCAATGGGCAGGATCAAAAACGCCTCATCCGCCGCCTCGGGGCGGCGCCCGACATCAGGCGTCAGTGCCTCGTCGTTGGTGAAGGCAAGGGTGCAAAAATAGGAGCTTCTCCCGTTGGAATCAAAATAGGAAAGATATGTGGTGTGATCCAGCAGCGCATCAAAGCGCAGATAGGATCTCGCCCCGACCTGCTCGGCAAGCGCTTCCAGCTCCGCCTCTGTCACGGGCGCGCCGTCCTGCCGCACAAGCACCGTGCGGCCGTTGATATGCGTGAACATATCCACTTCCCCGACGGGCGAGGGATTTGCCACGCACAGTGCCGTGGCAAAGAAGGTGCCCAGCATGGCGATCACCATCAAAAGGCACAAAAAAACGGAAAGCTTGGGCGTAGCAAAAAAGCGATGCCTGCCAAGCTCCGCGGCGCGACGCAGGGTATGGGCCTTCCCCTGTTGCTTTTGTTTTTTCTCCAAGGGCTTTTTTTGCGCCTCGCGCAGCGTGACGTCACGCTCCACACCGCCGTCAAAAATACGGACCTCACGTGTGGCATGCGCCTCTACCTGTGCGAAGCTGTGCGTGACCACGATCACCAGCTTTTCCTTGGCGATCTCGGCAAGCAGCTCTACGATCTCCCGAGAGGATCTTGAATCAAGATTGCCCGTAGGCTCATCGGCAAGGATAACAGGGCTATCCTTGGCAAGCGCGCGTGCGATAACGGTACGTTGCTTTTGACCGCCCGAAAGCTTTGCTCCCTTGTGGCGGCAAAACGGCGTCAGCCCCACGCGCTCGATCAGCTCCAAGGCACGCTTGCGACGCGCCCTTTTATCCTGCATGTCCGAAAGCGCCAGCTCCACGTTTTGCAGCACGGTAAAGCTGTCAATAATATTATAGTCCTGGAAAATGAAGGAGATATACTCCTCGCGATAGGCTTCCCAATCGCTTTGCGAGAAATGCGAGGTCGGCTCACCCTCCACGTAGAGCTCACCCTCCTCATAGGTGTCCATACCGCTGATGACGTTGAGCAGCGTGGTCTTACCGCTGCCCGATTTGCCCGTAACGGCAACAAATTCTCCAATGTCGAAATCCAGGGTGACGTGACGGATCCCTACCGCCACGGAGCCATCGGAAACGTAGATCTTTCCGATACCCTCGAGATGTAGTAACGACATACTCGCTCCTTTCCGGCATTTCGCCTTTTTCGGTTTAATACATTATAATCTGTTTCAGGTTAATTGTCAATACCCTGAAACAGATTAATTTATAATGAGATCAAGCTTGTGCAAGGGGGGGATTTTATGTATCCGCGCATTCGCGATCTAAGAGAGGACAAGGACCTGTCACAAACACAGGTGGCTCGCATGCTCGGCATGTCGCAAACGGGATATTCCAAATACGAAACGGGAGAAAACGATATCCCCACGGCGATCCTGATCAAGCTGGCACGTTACTACAACACCAGCATTGATTATTTACTCGGCGAAACCGAAGCAAGAACGCGTTACCGTTAAGCGGCGGCGCGTTTTTTTTGCATAGAGGAAAGCACGGGATCGCGCAGCAGCAGCAGCGCACCCACATAGACCGCCGCGCAAGCGACAACGATCAGCACCAATGCCCCAATGCCCTCTCCCAGTACGCACGACACGGCAAAGCCCACGGCAGCCATCAGGGCGGAAAGCGCGGCGTAGCGCAGCAGCAGCAAGAGCAAGCGCCGCCACGGCAGCTCGCGGCGCGCCATGATACACTGCACGGCGCTCACGGCAAGCTCGGCAAGCACGGAAGCCACACACGCCCCAAGCGCGCCGTGACGCGGGATCAGCAGTAAATTGAGCAGCACGTTTATAAGCGCGCCCGCGCCCACGGAGAGCGTGAGCAATTTTTCCCGTTCCGTGGCGGCGAACAGCTGCACGCCCAGCACGTTGCTCACACCGATGAGCAGCGGCAGCGGTGAAAGCACAGCGAGAAGCCCGCACACGGGCAAAAAGCCCTCTCCGTAAAACAGCGGAACAAAGCGCGGTGCGATCAGCAGCATTCCCGCACAAAGCGGGAGCGATAACGCAAACACAAGACGAAAGGAGATCAGCAGCACCGATTGCAGCTCTTCCTTTCTTTTTTCCTTCCACAGCCCCGAAAGGCGGGAGGCAAATACGGCACCGCCCGCGCACACCAGCGCCACCAACACGTGGATGAATTTTTGCGCCTGCTCGTAATACCCGTTCTGCTCAGCAGAGCGCGTGATAAGCCCGAGCATGGTCTTATCCACCACCGTGTAGAGCTGAATGGCGAGGGAGCTCAGGAAAAAGCCGAGCGACAAAAGGGCGTGCGAGGCAAGCTTAGGGCGCCAACGCCGCACGCGCAAAAGCTCGCGACGTAAAAACAGCCACAGCAGAAGATTGGCAAGAAGAATGCTTGCCGTATAAACGACAACGTAACGCAAAAGATCCTCACGCGTTTTCACAAACAGAAAAACGCAGACCACTGCCGACACGCGCCCAAGCGCCGTGCAAAGTGTAACGGTGCCAAAGCGCTCCATGCCGTAAAAAAACCAGGAAATATCTGCCGCAACGGCAAGGATCTCCATTGCAGCAGCAGCATAGAGCAGGCGATCCGACACGTGCGGCACGAGAAGCAGAAAATAAAGCCCCGTTACCAGCACAACGCTAAGAAAGCGCAACAGAAACAGCTCGAAAAAGAAGTGCGTGCGCACCTTGGGCAGGTGGCGTACACGGGCGATCAGCCGCTGCCCGTAAAGCGTAGTTCCCATGGTGGCAAGCAAGCAAAAGCAGGAGACGACAGAGCCTATGAAGGAGTAGCGTCCGATCCCCTGCACGCCAAGCACACGGGAAAGATACGGCGTGGTAACAAGGGGCGCAAGAAGAGCGACTGCCTGATACAGCACGCTGAACAGATAATTATGCAAAAGGCTTTTGCTTTCGCCCTCCACAGCGCCCCCTCCTTTCATTCCGATAGCTTTTTCGCCAGCTCCAAGGCGCAAAGAACGACCTCGTCCATGTCGTAATACTTATATTCCGCAAGCCTTCCGCCAAAAAGGACGTTTTTCTCCCTTTCGGCAAGCGCGCGATAACGCGCGTACAATGCCAGGTTTTCGGCATCGGCGATCGGATAATACGGCTCGTTTTTTCCATCCCACTTCGCGGGATATTCCCGCGTGATGACCGTGTGGGGCGTGCTTGCCCCCGTGAAATGCTTGTGCTCGATCACGCGGGTATAGGGCGTTTCGGCATCGGTATAGTTGACCACCGCGTTTCCCTGATAGTCGGGCACCTCTATGCGCTGATGCTCAAAGCGCAGGCTGCGGTAAGCAAGCCTTCCGCGGGAATAGCCGAAATACGCGTCGATGGGCCCTGTATATATAACAGTGTGCGCCATGGCGTCAAGGGCCGTCTTATTTTCGAGATAATCCCTGCCGTAAAGCACCTCCGTGCCCTCCAGCATGCGGCGGATCATCGCGGTGTACCCTTCCGCGGGCACGCCCTGATAGCGGTCGTCGTAGTAATTGTTATCATAGCGAAACCGCACGGGCAAGCGCTTGATGATCTCGGGCGGCAGCTCCTTGCAATCTCTGCCCCATTGCTTTTCGGTATACCCCTTGATCAGCCTTTCGTAAATATCCGTTCCCACAAGAGAGATCGCCTGCTGCTCCAGATTTCGCGGTGTGCAATTGCCGAGTGCCGCGCACTGCTCCTCGATCCTTGCGCGCGCCTGCGCGGGCTCTGTGACCCCCCACATTTGCTCGAAGGTGTGCATGTTAAACGGAAGATTGTAGATTTCACCCTTGTAATTGGCAAGAGGCGTGTTGACAAAGGGCTTAAAGGCAGCAAAGCGGTTAACGTACTCCCACACCCTGCGATCATCGGTATGAAAAATGTGCGGTCCATAGCAATGCACGTGAATGCCGTCCCACAAGGAGGTATGGAGCATACCGCCGAGATGCACGCTCTTTTCCAACACAACGCACCGCTTACCGCGATCCGTCATTTCGCGCGCAAGCACAGAGCCGAACAGCCCCGCACCCACGATCAGATAATCGTACATACGCTCTCCCCTCTTCTCTAAAAAGCTTACTTTTTATCGGGCTTCCACCCCGGGCGATACACGGAGTGCAGCCCCATTTTCCCTCGCTTGGCATCGCGGATCGCCTCGCGGATCACGCGGCGCTTGGCGGCATTGCAGGCGCGCCAGGCGGTCAAGCGGCGCAAAAGCGCACGGCGGGCGGCGGCGAAGCTGCCGAAATGCGTGCGGTACATCACAAGCAGGTTGCGCGTGGCGTAGTAATCGCGCCAGCTCGCCTCTCTTACGTACGGATTATTATCCTCGTGATAAAAGCGTGCGGTCGGCAGACAATAGAGGTCTCCCTCTCGTCCCACGCGCAGAGCATGCTCGAAATCGTCGCTATACAAAAAGAATTCACGGCGGCAAAATCCCGCCTTTTCCAGCGCGGTGCGGCAGATGCAAGTGCCGATGTAGGAGAAAAAATCCACCTTAAAATACGGCTTTCGATATTCCCTCTCCGGCACAGGGACATCCTTAATGCCCAACACACCGCCGTGCTTCACCCTTGCGCGGTGTCCAACGGCAATACGCTCTCCCGCTATGACTGCGCCGCAAAGCGCGGCACAACTCTTTGCCTGCGCGGGATGCTCCTTCAAAAAGCGACGGAGCTGCTCCAAGGCGTCGGGGGCGGGCAAGGCATCGTCATCCGAGAGCAGGACCCAATCGCAATCCGTCTCCAATGCCCTTTGCATCCCCGCATAAAAGCCAC
>CAZOFQ010000044.1:0-11889 GCA_964579105.1 uncultured Lachnospiraceae bacterium | reverse complement strand
GATCGTGTGCATTTATGCTACCCCGCAGAAAAATCTGCTGTTCAGTTTTGTGGAGGGCGCTTGGCGTCGGTATCCTCAACACGCAAAAACAGCGTGCCGCCCGATTGATGGCAAAGACGCTCCGAGGTAAGCCCCTGTACGAGATTGCCCAGATGCACGAAGCCCGTGGGGCTGGGTGCCATGCGGGAAACGATCGCTCCCTCGGGCAGGTCGCGTTCGGGAAACAGAGCTTCCATATCCGCGGGTGTTTTGGTGACGTGAGGGAACAGTAATTCTGCCAATGCTTTTGTATCCATTTGAGACCTCTTTTATAGTATTATCGAAGGATGTTGTGTAATGCGACCTCCAGCGAAGCGCTTTCGCCGTGCCCGGGGTAGATGGTGAGTTCTTTTGGGAGGGCAAAAAGCTTTTGCAGTGAGTCGCGCATGGCGAGCGTGTTTCCGCCGGGGAAGGTGGTGCGTCCGTAGCCGCACGCCATCAATGTGTCACCCGTAAAGAGTGCGTCTCCTACGTGATAGACTACGCAGCCGGGGGTGTGACCGGGGGTGTGCGTCGGCGTGATGGAAAGCGCGCCGAAGTTGAGCACCTCACCATTGCCGAAATGACGGTCCGCAGGCGGAAAGCTTTTCTCGATCCCGAAAAAAACGTGATAGGCATTGAGAAGACCCGTTTCGGGAAAATCAGCGTCCCTTTCATGTAAAAGCACGGGGACGCGGAAAACGGATTGCAGTGCCTCACGGTTCATAAAATGGTCGTAATGCCCGTGGGTAAGCAGAATGGCGTGCAGCGTTGCATTGCGTTGCGCGAGTGCCGCTTGCACCGCTTGCACGGTGGCGGAGCAGTCGATCAGTACCGCGTCGCGCCCCTCAATCAAAAGATAACAGTTGGAGGCATGACCACCCGGGTATAGATTGAGGATCTCCACAGCTGCACCGCCTTTTCTTCCAATTTATTATAAACAAAAATAGTATATCATATTTTTAGTGTTTTGTCTACCGTTTTAAACGCAAAACTCTAGGAAAAGTTGCAAAAAAACACCCAAGGCTGTTGCCTTGGGTGTTTGAATGCGGAATCAGTCAGCTGCTTCCTCTTCGGTGGCAGCCTCCTCGTCCTCATCCTCGTTCATAAAGCCCTCTGCAAGAGCGATCTTCCAATAGCCCGAAAGAGAGGTCGGGGTGAAGTCGGCATTGCAGAAGAAGCTTGCATCGATCTTGCCGAGCTTGCTCGATGCTACGGCAAAATCCTTGTTGTAAACGACGGGGATCACAGGCAGGTCCGTAAGCAGCATTGCCTCTGCCTCGTGCAGAAGGAGTGCACGCTTAGCTTGGTTGGTTTCTGCATAAGCTGCCTCGATCTTGGCGTTGTACTCCTCGCTGTTATAACCCGTGATGTGGGGGGTGATCGCGTAGGAATAGCCGTTTTCCTCGCTGTGGCTAATGGTCATGGCGTTGCCTGAGAAGGCGGCGGCGAAGGGGGCAAGATAACCGAAGGCGTCCACAGAGGTGGCAACCTGGTCAAGCGCGATCACTTCAAAGTCTCCCGATTTCAACGCGTTCTTGTAAGCGTTTTCGTAAATGCCCGTATCCTCGTAAGTTCCCGAGCCCACAGGGTTTTCGATTCTGGTCTCGGTAACGCCAAGCTTTCTCAGCTCAACCTTGAAGCCGAGGGCTTCCCATGCCTTCTTTGCGAATTCCGCAGCGGTAATGTGATCGGTGTAGAGCTCGGATACCGTGATGCTGAAGGAGTAAGAGGAAGCATTGATGCCCGCCTCGGAGAGGAGCTTCTTTGCCTGCTCCACGTTGGGGGAGGTGGCAATGGCTTGCTCTGCCTTTTTGCGGAATTCGACGGACTTATCGGCGCGATTCAGCACGGTGTGAGGAACAAGACCGTCTGCAGCCTCGGCAAAGACGAGCGCTGTGGCAATGGCCTCGCGATCGAGCGCGAGAGAAAGTGCCTCGCGTACCTTGGCGTCAGCAAAGAGCGTTTTGTCACCGATCATTGCGTTTTGGTTGAGGTAGTAGACGTGAGTGGAGGCGTTGTCCGTTAAATCGCCCTTTTCCAAAATGGCGGCGAACGCCTCTGCGTTGCGGGCTGCAACGGGAATGTTGCCAAGGAAGTAAAGAGAGCCCTTTTCGCGGGTGTCGAAATTGGCAAGCTGGGTAGCCACGTCGGTCGTAAAGTCGCAAACCAGACGGAAGGGAGTCACGTATTTATCGTAATCGTCGCCCTTCTCTCTGTCGCGGTAGTAGTAGCTGTTGCGCTCCAGCACGAAGCCGTCCTTTTCGTCGTAGTTCATCATACGAACAAGGAAAGGACCGCTGGAAACCATCGTGCTGGTCTTCTTAGCCCAGTCGCTGTTATAGTCGGCAATGTCGTCACGGATGGGATAGAGGGCGGGAGAGCAGAGCGTTTGCAGAAAGGCATCGATGTCGATGTCGCCCTCAAACTCGATCTCGACCACATCGGTTTCCTTGGCGATCACGCCAAGGGAGTCGATGGAGGCATCACCGCTGCTGATGGCACGTGCATTCTTGACTTGATAAAGCAGTGCGGTGGCGGGATGAGAAGCGTCGAAAAGACGTGTGAAGGCGTAACGAACGTGGTTGGAGGTTACGGCAACACCGTCAGACCAGTGCGTCTCGTTCAAGGTCATGGTGAGGTAGTAACGGTCCTCGTTCTTGTCGTAAATGTACTCGTATTCATCTACCAGATCCTTTTTGGGATTGCCGTTCTCGTCAGCCTTGAAAAGACCCGAGAAAAGCAGGGACACGATCTGGAGATTGTCTGCATTGTCAAACGCTTCCAACGGATCGAAGTCGTAGATCGGTTCCGAAAGGAACATGCGAATGTACGCACCCTTGTCGTTTTCGTCCTTGGCGCAAGCGGTGAAGCAGCAAAGCAACGTGACAAGGCAGAGCACCAATGCAACTACACGTTTCATCATTTTTTGGTTCCTCCTTGGGGTGATATGCGCGCATGACGCACGCTACCATAATAACGTATCATATTATAACATAATTTCCGTTTAAATTCAAGCAAAAAAGACAACAAAAAAATAAGGTTTGGACACTTGCACAATATTTGCACCAAAAATTGGATAGATTACACATAGAAAGAGAGAGAACGCGACATAATAAGTAGCGAAGTAAGAGCAAAGGGGTCGGATATGGAGCAATTTGCGCGAAGCGATCTTGCCGCCGAGTGCGGCGCGGGCAGTGACACAGAGGGGATCCGCGTACAGCGAAGCGAAGCGGAGGGCCTTGAGATCCTGCGTGTGCAGATCAAAACACGCGAGGCTGCGATGCGGATCGGAAAGCCCGAGGGGCGTTACGTTACAGTGGAATGTGGGGATATTCGCAAATTGGACTCGTTGGAATCGGAGCGCGTGCGGCGCTCGCTTGCCGTGGAATTGCGTGATATGGCACAGCGGATGTGCGGCAAGCGTGTCGGACGTGGCTTTTCCGTTCTTGTGGTGGGGCTTGGCAACGCGGAGCTTACGGCGGATGCCGTAGGTCCCGAAACGGTAAAACGGCTTTGCGTGACCCGCCACTTGCGGCAAAACGACACGTTGCATTTTGCCACTCTGGGGCTGTGTGAGATCGCCGCGATCGCCCCCGGGGTGTTGGGGCAAACGGGCTTGGAGGCGGCAGAGGTGGTGTGCGGCGCGGTGAGCAGCATTTCTCCCGATCTCGTGGTGGCGGTCGATGCCCTTGCGGCCCGTTCCCCCGAGCGTCTTGCAAGCACGGTGCAGCTTTCGGACACGGGGATACAGCCGGGAAGCGGTGTGGGAAATGCACGCCGTGAGCTCACCGAAAAAACGGTAGGCGTGCCTGTTCTGGCGTTGGGTGTTCCCACGGTGGTGGAAAGCGCCACGCTCGTGGCGGATGCTTTGCGAAGGGCGGGATACAGCGAGCTGGCACCGCAATTGCAACGATCCCTTGCCGCGGGGGAAAATTTTCTCGTTACACCAAAGGAGATCGATATTCTGGTGTGCTCGGCGGGGCTTTTGCTCGCCCAAACTCTGGAGAAGGCATTTTCTCTTACGGAGGAAATGTAAAAGGAGCGATTTTACATCCCGTTTTGGGGGTAAAATCGCTCCTTGCGTTATTTCAGGGTGTCTACGAATTGCTCGATACGGCGAAGCGCTTCGGTGATGTGCTTGATGGAATACGCATAGGAAATGCGTGCAAAGCCCTCGCCGCCCTCGCCAAAGGCGGGTCCCGGGACGATAGCGCATTTGTGCTCGTAAAGCAGGCGGTTGCAGAATTCATCGCTGGATAGCCCGAATTTGCGAATATCGGGGAAAATGTAGAACGCTCCCTCGGGCTCAAAGCAGTCAATGCCGATCTTTCGCAAGCCCTCTAGAATATAGCGGCGGCGTCTGTTGTATTCGCCCACCATCATGCGAATATCCTCGTCGCCGTTGCGCAACGCCTCTACGGCTGCCAGCTGGCTGGTCGTGGGTGCGCACATAATGGCGTATTGATGGATCTTGAGCATTTGCTCAAGGAGGGGGGCGGGGGCGGCGAGGTAGCCGAGACGCCAGCCCGTCATAGCATAGGATTTGGAAAATCCGCTGGCAAGGATGGTGCGCTCCCGCATGCCGTCTATGGTGGCGATCGAGCAATGCTCGCGACCGTAGGTCATCTCGGCATAGATCTCATCCGAGAGGATCACGATGTTGGTATCGCGCAGCAGGGGCGCAAGCGCTTCCAGCTCCTCGCGCGTGAGGATCGCACCCGTGGGGTTGTTGGGATAAGGAAGAACCAGCATTTTCGTGCGCGGTGAAATGGCTGCCTTCAGCTCCTCGGGGGTGATCTTGAAATTGTTTGCAAGCTTGGTTTCAAGGATCACGGGCACGCCGCCCATCATGCGAACGATCGGCTCGTAGCAGACAAAGGAGGGGGTGGGAATGATGACCTCGTCCCCCGGCTCTACGGTGGCGCGAATCGCAAGATCAATGGCTTCACTGCCGCCTACGGTCACGATCGTTTCGGCAGGGGAATAGGAAAGGGAAAAACGGCGATTCAGATATTTGGCAATTTCCTCACGCAATTCGTCCGTGCCTGCATTGCCCGTGTAATAGGTCTTGCCCTTTTGGAGACTTTCAATACCTGCCTCGCGGATGTGCCACGGTGTTACAAAGTCGGGCTGACCGACGGTAAGCCCCACTACGTCTTTCATGCTCTCGTCGTTGAGCAGATCGAAAAATTTTCGGATGCCCGATTTTTTCAGACCCACAACGGTACGGGAGAGAACGGAATTATAATCGATCATCAGTTGCAGTTTCCTCTCTCGTCGATATCCACCACGCCGTAGATCACGCCCTTATCCTTGTATTTTCTCAATACAAAGTGGGTCGCGGTAGAGATCACGTCCTCAATGGTGGCCAGCTTTTGCGCCACGAAGTAGGCGACCTCCTTCATGGTCTTGCCCTCGATCATTACGGCAAGATCAAAGCCGCCCGACATCAGGTAAAGGCTCTGTACCTCAGGGTAATTGTAGATGCGCTCGGCAACACGGTCAAAGCCGCGGTCGCGCTGGGGGGTGATCTTGACCTCAATGAGCGCTGAAACATATTCTCGGTCGGTCTTATCCCAGTCGATCATCGTCTTGTAGCCGAGGATAATGCCGTTTTTTTCCTGCTCGTCGATGAATTTTTTAATATCACCGACCTCCTTTTGGCAAAGAACCGCCAGCTGCTCGGGTGTGAGGTTTGCGTTATCCTCCAAAACCTTTAAAATGTTGTCCATATCAATCGTTCTCCTTTTTTGCGATGGTTTGAATGATGCTGTCGTAGGTGAGACCGTATTTGTTGGCGATGTCACGGGCATAGCTCTTTCCGTCGGGCTTTGCGCGCAGAATGCGGAAGGAGCGCTTGCCCTCCTTCTCGATCCCCGCTACCAGCGTGTCGATGGGAACGCCGCCCTCGGGGGCGGTGCGGGCGTTGATGCTGTCGATCTCGGCGGCAAGCTCGTGCAGGTGCGTGGAAAAGATGCAACGGCAGCCCACGTGGGAAAGCCCTGCCAGCACCTCGGCGGCGATGTAGGACGCCTCAAACGAGCCCGTGGAGGAGAGGGACTCGTCCAAAAGCACCAGGCTTTTGTCGGTGATGGCGGCAAAGATCTCGCCAAGACGCGCGCACTCCTCTCCAAGACGCCCCTTGTCGATGGTGTCGTCCGCGCCTGTGGGGAAGTGTGTGAAGATCCCGTCTGCGGGGCTGATCGCGGCACTGTCGGCAGGAACGAAAAGCCCCAGCTGCGCCATGGCAAGCGCAAGACCCGCCGCGCAGGTGATGACGGATTTTCCTCCTCGATTGGGACCCGTGAGCACATAGATGCCCGCTTTTTCATCAAAATTCAAATCGTTGGTCACGATGGGATCGTTCACCTTCAGGGCGACTGCGGGGTTGTAGAGTGCGGTCGCTCGGAAGGCGTGCTCGTGCGCGGGGCGGATCTCGGGAACGCAAAGATTGTTCCCCTTGATCTTGAGCGCACGCATGAGGTTGGTGGCCTTTACGAGAAACTCAAACTCGGGGAGCAGATCCAGCAAAAAGTCCGTGTTTTCCAGCACGTAGATCTGCACGATCTTTTTCCAAGAGCGCAGCGACTGCTTGTAAACGTCGTTGATCGCAGAGTTGAAGGCGAGCGAGAGTGCGGTCTTTTGATTGTCGGTTTGCTTTTTGCCAAAGGGGATCAGGCTCGCAATGCAGGTGTAAGCATCCTCCTTGAAATTCAGGCGCAGGATCTTCTGCAGCGTGTCGCCCGAACGGAAGGCTTCGGCGTTTACGGAAAGCACGCCTGCCTCGCGGGGGCGCAGCTGTGTATCCAGGTTGACCCCGATGGTCACGCTCTTGATCTCGCGCACGCGACTTGTGAGCTCGGAAAGGCGCTGATTGAGCTCGGCGTAGTAATCGCTTTCCACCAGGTTCTTGATGTAGGAGGAGAGTGCGGAGAAGGCAGTACCCGAATAGGTCTGATTGCTTGCACAAAGCCCGCGATAGAGAATGTCGATGCTGGAGATGTAGAGCTCAATTTCCGTCATGCTGGAGAGATAATCTGCGGTATCGCCGCTGTCGATCTCCAAGCGACGCAGCTCCATGATGTCAAAGAGCACGGGGATCAGCTGGGAAAGCGTTTTGCCGATCTCCTCGTGTGCCAGAAGATCCGCAAATACCTCTTGGCGGTAGCGGATCACACGTTCATCCGATGTGACAAAGTTAGAAACACGGGAGTTTTTCAAGGGGAGGATCTCCGCAAGGCCCAGCTCCTCCAGCGTAAAATCGTCAATGCGTGGGGCGTCTGCACCCGAGAAATGCGCGGCGCGTGTTTCGGCGTCGGGATACAGTAAGCTGAATTGATTAAAATCCGTTTGGTTCATGATCATTCCTCCCGTGGAATAGGATAGGCGGTGAAGCCCGCCGTGTGGGGTAAGGTCAGCTCGGTAAAGCCGCAGGATCGCAGCAGGGCGCATCCCGCCGCAAAGCCTTGCGCGATGCACGCAGGAGCGTGCGCGTCGGAGCCAAGACACACGCGCGTGCCGCCGCAGGCGCGATAGAGCGTGAGGACCTGTGCACTCGGCATGGCAAGACCGCCCTCAAGGCAGGAGGTGTTCAGCTCCAGCGAAAGACCGCGCCGTTGCATTTTTTCGAACAAGCGGCAAAGTGCATCGCGGTGCGGGGCAATATCCAGCGCCTTTCCATGGCGGTGCATGTAGCGGTCCATGTAAGTGAGGTGCGTAATGACCTGGATGCCGTCAAAATCGCACAGCTCCATGGTTTCCGCAATCACGCGCTCGAAATAGGCGTGGCAGGCGCTGTCGTCCAATTGTGAAAAGTCAAAATAATAGAAGTCCTTTTCTGCCGCCAGATTGTGAATGGAGCCAAGCACAATGTCGTAGGGGAAGCGCTCGAGCAGCTCCCGTGCTTCCTTCGGGCAATGGTTGGCACCGCCAAGCTCCAGACCCGCAAGGATCTCCAAGCGCCCGCTGTACGCTTGCTTGAGTGCTTGTATCTCGCGGAACGCCTTTTCCTTTTCAAGCGGCTCGTAAAGACCCGCCAGCTCGCAGTCGATATCGCAATGATCGGTAATGGCGATGTGAGAAAGTCCCGCGGCGCAGGCTTGCTCGGCAATGTTGTGCAGCGTGGCATCGCTTTTGCCGTCAAAGGAATAGATACTGTGTACGTGCAGATCCGCCAGCATGACAAAGCCCCCCTTTTGCAAGCATATATTTTATTATAACACATCCTCCATGTAAAAGTAAAGAAGTTTATAAATATTTTACACGCGAGCTTTTGCTTTTGCTACTTGCAAGAAGCGCGCAAGTATGATAAAATAGAAAAAAACGAAAGGAGAGCCGCAATGCCGTCACTTTACGCAGAAGACTTTTTGTCGGATCATGCAAGAGCGCGCGCTCTCTATTCACACTGTGCGACACAGCTCGCAGCCATAGCACCGTTCACGTGCCTTTCTATAGAGAAGCTTGCGCAAAACCGCCCGTATGCCAACGTTGCAGAGCTTTTACTCTCTGACGACGACGGCGTGCTGCGCGCCATGCGTGCCTGCGGCACGGACGAGCTTTTTGTGACGGGTCCCGCATCGGATTTTGAAAAATTCCGCGCACTTTGCGCCTGCATGCCTCAGCTTTTGGGGCTTCCGATCTACGAGCGACTTCACGCCGTCTCGGAACGGATCTTGGGATGCTCTTTACCGTTTAACCGCCAAAATTGCGAAAGGATCTGGATGCAAACCGCAAAAGCGCTGGAAACCGAGCCGCTGACACCGCGCCTGCTTGCGGAAAAAATGCATGTAACCGCGCTGGGGATTCGGGTGACCCCCGATGCACCGCTGCAGCTGCTTGAAAAAATACAAAAAGAGTGGCCAACGGTACGCGTTTTCCCCGTGCTGTGCCCTTGGGAGCTGACGGATTTTGAAAAGAAGGGATACCCGAACGGCTTGAAGCGCTTGTCTGCGGCTTGCGGTGTTGTCATGACCGATCTGCAGGGGCTTCATAAGGCGTTGAACGCCTCGCTTGATAAATTTGATCGCCTTCCGTCGGCCTCGCACCGCTTGAACGCTTTCTCTGAATTTTGCCGCCCCGATCCGTATCACGCAGAGCTGGTCTTCGCCAAGGCACTCGGAAAAGAGGAGATCACCCGCGAGGAGCGAGACCTTCTTGCCGCACAGCTGCTGCGCATTTGCGGCAGGGAATACGTTCGCCGCGACGTGGTTTTGCAGCTGACGCTCGGTGCGCAGGTCAGGATCCCTGCGCTGACGGCGCTGTTGGACTATCTGGAGAGCTGTGAGGCGCTGCCGCGAACGGTGCTGTATTCGGAAACGCCAAGCGCTGTTGCTTTACTTTGCGGCAGATACGCCGCCGTGCGCGGCATGCCGCGCGTCCTGCTTGGCAATTGCGGCTCGTACGATGACACCCCGTCCGTTGTGCGGGCACGCTTGTCTTCGCTTGTGCACAGCGCTCCGTTTGCCGCGCTGCTCGGCGCGCCGAGAGCCGAGAGCCTGCTCTCGTTTGCCGCACAGGATACGTGCTGCCGTGCGCTTTGTGCGCTCATCGAGGACCTCGCGCGGAAGAAAGGGATACAGGAAAGCGATGAGGAGCTGGCAGCTCTTGTCTTGCAGATCCTTTCTGCCAATGCCGCGCGTGTTTTTGAAGATTAAAGAAAAAACACCCCCAAACGGTGCGAAAAACGCACTGCTCGGGGGTGTTTTGCGTCAAAGGTCAAACGTCTTGATGGGCTTCGCGGCACTTCCGTTCTCAAAATCGCGGATCTCGCCCAGAGCAAAGAACGTGCCGTCCGCACCGAGCAGGCGCACACGCGTGCCCGTTTCGTGATCGGTGTTGATCTTTTTTTGGTAGATCTCACAGCCGCTTCGCGCCAGCCTTTCGTAAAAGGCAGGGAGCGTGATGGCGGGAAGCTCGGCAAACAACGCCTCGGTGGGAATGAGCGCGCCGAGGCGCGCCTCGGCGTCCATGTCGGAAAGTGCTTCCAGAGAGGTGCATTGCTCCAGGGTAAAGCCGCCTGCCGACAAGCGACGCAATGCCGTCATGACGCCGCCGCAGCCGAGTCTTGCACCGATATCCGCACAAAGTGTGCGGATATACGTGCCTGCCGAGCAGGATACGGTCAGCGCAAAATCGCCGTTTTCCAATGGCTCGCAGGATAAAGCGTGAACGGTGATGGGACGAGCCGTCCGATCCACCTCGAGCCCGCGTCTTGCAAGATCCACCAGCTTTTGACCGTTCACCTTGAGCGCGCTGTACATCGGCGGTGTTTGCAGGATCTCGCCCACAAAGCTGTTCGCCACCTTTAGGACGCGCTCGACACAGGGAATATCCTCGCAAACGGTAAGCGTTTTTCCTGTGATGTCCTCCGTATCCGTGGTAAGCCCCAGGCGTAGCTCTGCGCGGTAGGTCTTGCTGTGCCCCGTGAGGTATTCCGCCGCCTTTGCCGCACGCCCGATCAGCACCACCAGAACGCCCGTAGCCATAGGATCAAGCGTGCCCGTGTGTCCCACGCGACGTGTGTGATACAGGCGTCGCACTGCTCCTACTACGTCGTGAGACGTCATCCCTGCGGGCTTGTCGATCAACAAGACGCCGCTGCTCTCTGTACTATTCAAATCAGCACGTCCTCCAGCGAAAGCTTGGGAACATAATGCACGTTATGATCGTCACGGTAATAGACCAGATGCTCCGCATCCTCTGCGTCGGTGAGACGCACCTCCTCGGCAGGCTTGCCGAGTGCGATCACAAGGCGCGGTACGTAGCGTGCGATCATGTTGAAGTCCGACGCTAAGCGTGCCGCATCAAAGCTGCCCACCATGCATCCGCCAAAGCCCTTTTCGGTAGCGCCCAGCAGAATGGTCTGCGCGGCAATGCCCACGTCCTTGAGTGCGGCGGGATCGGGGCTGCCTGCCTCGCTGTCGGTAAACATCAAAATAAAGCCTGTTGGGCGATGCCCTTCGGGGGGGAGCTTAATGCTGAGCGCCCCTGCATAGCGCGTGTTGGCATACATCAATTCCAGCTCCTCGGGGGCGCTGACGATACGGTAGCGCAAGGGCTGGCGGTTCATGGCGGATGCTGTGCGCCGTGCCAGATCCACAAGCTCGCGCATGGTTTGCTGCGTGATGGGGGCGGATTCGTCAAACGCGCGGTAGCTTCTCGTTTTCAAGACAAGATCTTCAAACATAAGCGCTCCTTAAAATTCAACCGTAACGGCATGGATGGGAAAGCCCTTTTCCGACCATGCGCGCTCGTATTCGGTCATAATATTTCCCTCGTTTTGGGGAGAATTGTGCAGGTCTCTCGTGAGATCGTATGTTTTCAGCCCCATGGCTTCAAATTCCTCAAGTGAGAAGTCAAATAACCCCACGTTGTCGGTCTTGAAGCGCAGAATACCACCTTTTTTTAATACCGTTTGGTATCTTTCCAGAAAAACGCGGTGGGTGAGACGGCGCTTTTTGTGCCCTGCCTTAGGCCACGGATCGCTGAAATTAAGATACAGGCAGTCCACACTGTGCGCGGGAAGCCATTCCGTAAGATTTTCCGCATTGCCGATGAGAAAACGCAAATTGTCGGGGCGAGCCTCCGCCTCGCGCTCTGCCCTTTCCAGTGCAAGACACGCCACGTCGGGCACGCGCTCCATCGCAATAAAATTCACCTCGGGATGTGTCGCCGCCATGCCGCAGGCAAAGCTGCCCTTGCCGCAGCCGATCTCCAGATGCAGTGCCCGCTTCTCGGAGAAGGGGGCTTGCGGATCCCTTGCCAGAGTCAGCGGATCCTCAATCAGCAGGTGCGCGCAGGCGGCAATGCGCTCAGCACCGTGCTTTTTCTTGCGGGCGCGCATCAGACGTTAAAGCGGAAGAGCACGAT
>CAZOFQ010000043.1:0-11962 GCA_964579105.1 uncultured Lachnospiraceae bacterium | reverse complement strand
GGCAATGCGTAAGCTTTCCGCTGTCATTTCCAAGAGCAACGCCGTCGTCATCTTTATCAACCAGCTGCGTGAAAAGGTGGGCGTGATGTACGGAAACCCCGAAACCACCACGGGCGGACGCGCGCTGAAGTTCTACGCCTCCGTGCGTATTGACGTGCGTAAGACCGAGCAGCTCAAAAACGGCAACGATATTTACGGTAATCACGTCAAGTGCAAGATCGTAAAAAATAAGGTGGCGCCTCCCTTCCGTGTGGCGGAATTTGATATTCTTTACGGCAAGGGCATTTCCCGCGCGGGCGAGCTGGTCGACATCGGCCTTGCGCTCGACGTGATCCAAAAAAGCGGCTCCTGGTTTTCCTATAACGGTGAACGCTTGGGACAGGGCAAGGATAACATCCGTAAGCTGCTGGAGAGCGATGCTGCGCTCTTTGCCGAGATCGAGGAGAAGATCCGCGCGCGTCAGGGCGAAATCGACACGGTCGAAGAAGCCTTTGACGTAGAGGACGAAGAGGAAGAATTTGATCTGCGCGCACTCGGCATGGGCGATGACAATGGCTGATCCTTGCGCAAAGCTGCTTTCCGTACGCGCCGCCGACGGCGGCGCACGCCTTTTACTTGCGCTGGAAATCTCCGAAGAAGGTATTTTGAAAAAAGAGACGCTCTCGGTGTTTGCCGCGCGTTTTTCCCGCTTACCCGATTTAGGTGAGCTTGACGAGGAGACGCTTTCGTATTTGCGCCGCGAGGCAGCGCTTTGCGAGGCACTCGGCATGGGGCTTCGCTCGCTTGCTGCCTGTGGCGGGTCGAAAACGAGATTACAGCAAAAGCTCCGCGCGCGCGGTGTGCGCGCAGATATCGCGGGAGAAGCGGTGGCAGAGCTTGCGTTACGCGGGTATCTGGATGAAGAAAGGAGCGCCATGCGGGAGATTGATCGCGCGCTCGCCAAGCTGTGGGGAGATCGGCGTATCCTTGCCGATCTGCGCTCCAAGGGGTATGACGAGGAAGCCTTGCGCCCCGTTTTGGAGAGATTGGCAAAGGAGAACGGCGCGGCGCGTTGCCGTGTGCTGCTGGAAAAGCGTTATGCAGAACAAATGCGAGATCCCACGCAAGTAAGCAAGGTGATCGCCGCACTGATGCGTTACGGGTATACGCAAAGCGAGATCCGCGCAGCGCTGCAATACAAGTGAACAAGGGGCTGAGCCATTTGATGCAGAAGGCGCGATCGCGGCACGATAGGCGTACAAAGCGTACGTCGAGTGACGGGAACGCGTCTAAAAAACACACATAGGGATTTGAAATTCGTAGAATTTCTACCTAAAAAGCCGCTTCACCATCATTTTTTTCGATGGTAAGGCGGCTTCGTTTTATTTGTCCTTTTCGTGTGTTTTTGGTCTGCGCGAATGGATCAGTCCGCTTTATTTGTGATATTTTGAGCCATGCAGGATGGAAAGACTGCGGTAGACGGTTTCAAGCAGCAGCACGCGCATGAGCTGATGCGGAAAGGTGAGCGCGGAGACGGAAAGACGGTAATCAGCCGCCGACTTTACGCGGGGAGAGAGACCGTGAGAGCTGCCGATGACAAGGCAGAGCTCGGAGGATCTTGACATGGCGCTTTGCAGCAGCGCCGCCAGCTGCTCCGAGGAACGGCTTTGCCCCTCTACGCAAAGTGCGATGCTGAACGCGCGCGTGGGGATAGTGGCAAGGATAGCGTCCGCTTCCTTTTCCAGCGCGGCTTCGATCTCCGCAGATGCGGGATTTTCGGCGACCCGTGCTTCCTTTAATTCTAAAATTTCCACCTTGGCGTATGCACCGAGGCGCTTTTGATATTCGGCGACTGCCTCGCGCAAATATGCTTCCTTGAGGGAGCCGACGGTGATAAGCTTGATGTGTAGCATGCTGTCCTCACAGTTCGGTAATATGTAGGGGATCGGCGGCGCGCACGTGCACGCCGCTTCCGCCAAGTGCTGCGTTGACCTCCCCCAACGCGAGGTCGGGGAGGTTGTTGATCTCGGAAAGGTGTGCCAGCACGAGGCGCTTCATGCCCGCCGCGGCAAGCCGCGCGGAAAATGCCGCGCATTCGGGATTGGAAAGATGCCCGTGCCTTGAGGCAATGCGCCGCTTCAGATCAAGGGGGTAAGGTCCTGTCATCAGCATTTCCTCGTCGTGATTGCTTTCCAGAACCACCGCTTCACAGCCAAGCAGGGCGTTTTCTACGGCGCTGCTGACGTATCCGAGGTCTGTTGCATAGCCAACGGCGTGCGTTTTTTCTCCGTCCTTTACGGTGATGCGGTAGCCCACGCTCTGTGGGCTGTCGTGCGGTGTGGGAAAGGAAGAAAAGGTGAAGGGACCCACCGTCTCGCAGAAAATCGGCGGGTGCGGCACCAGTGCCGCACGCAACGCTTCGCCTGCACGGATGGCGATTTTTTGTGCCGAAGCCGCTGTTACGTGAACGGGAAGCGGATGATGCTTGATAAATACATCCAGTGCGGCAGTGTGATCTCGGTGCTCATGGGTGAGAAAAATCGCCGAGAGCTGTTCGGGGGAGATCCCCGCATCCGCAAGAGCAGCGGTCAGCGCTCTTGCGGAGCGCCCTGCGTCAATGAGCACGGCGGCATTTTCGGTGTAGAGCACGGCGGCGTTGCCGTCCGAGCCGGAATACAATAGCTTTAAGGAATAGGGCATGGCTTAACGGAAAAGATCGAGAATGAAGAGATCGATCGCGTCGAACAGAAAGGTGAATACCAGCGGGAAGATGATCAGCATCATCCATTTGGATTTTTCAAGGCGCGCCCTTCCGTCCGCAAGGAACGCCTCCTTTTCCTCTTGCGACATGCTGTCAGGGAGTTGCTCGGGCGTGAGGCTTTTGCGGTAGAGGAAGCGGTTGTAAATGAAATATGCCAGTATGAAGCCGAGCAGCAGGATCATGTACGTGACCATAACGCAGAAGGAGTAGAAGGTCTGGTCGGTGAGCTCGGCGTAATACAGCAGCACCTTATAAAGAGAGAAGAAAAGAACGGTGTTCACGATCAAAATGACAAGATAACGCAAATTTTTGCTTCCCTTCCGTGTTTGAGAAGGGCTCGGCTTGTTATTCATAGCGACTCCTTTGACAAAATACCCCGAAACGGTATTGATTTTCCTTTAAATTTTTGTAGCTCCCTGAGCGCGGATGAAAAAGGGCGCGCAGGCACCTTCGCCAAACACGGCGTCCATCGCTTTGCGGTATGCGGTGACGTCGGCTTGCTTGACATATGCCTGCACCGTGCCCGCAAAGCCACCGCCGTGTACGCGGCAAACACCGCCGCGAGGCACAAGAAATTGCTCGGCAAGGCAGAGCGCAAGAGAAATGCCCTGCTCGGCGGGATTGCTTGGCGAATAGACGTTTTGCAGATAGCGGAAGGAGGAAAGCCCCGATTCCTGCACCAGCTGCAAAAAGCGTTCAAGGTCTCCTTGCTGCAGTGCTGCCTTTTGCATGTTCACACGACGGTTTTCCGAGAGAAAATGCAGGGCGCGCAGCACGGCACGGTCACCTGCGTGAGTGCGCAAGGCGGGAAGGCGCTCCACCAGCTGCTCCTGCGTGACCTCGCGCAGATGCTCCTTGCCAAAAAAGGCGGCAACGGTGCGCATTTCGGCGGGGATCGCGGCGTAATCGGGGGTGAGATCGGCATGATTGCCGCCCGTGTTGAGAATACAAAGGGAGTACCCTGCGCAGGAGAGATCAAAATGGATTTTTTCGATCACGGGGGCGTCTTTTTTGGCAAAATCCATGGCAACGATGCCACCTACCGCGGATGCCACCTGATCCATGAGCCCGCAGGGCTTCCCGAAAAACTCGTTTTCGGCGTACTGTGAGATCTTGGCGATCTCAACATTGTCGATCCTGCCGTCGTTATACAAATGATTTTGGATATTGCCGATCATGTTCTCAAAGGCGGCGGAGGAGGAAAGGCCCGAGCCCTTGGGAACGCTTGAGGTGGTGTATGCGTCAAAGCCGCCCGCCGCAAAGCCGCGGTGGCGAAGCCCTGCGCAAACGCCTGCAATGAGGGCGCGGGAGCTGCCGAATTCCGCTTCGCGCGGCGCGCAGAAGCGGGAAACGTCTACCGTGTCCTCGGGAAAGCCTTGGGAGAGCACGCGGACGGTGGTGTCCGTGTTTTTTGCCGCTATTGCCAAAATGTCCACGTTGACTGCCGCGGCAATGACGCAGCCGTGATTGTGGTCGGTGTGATTGCCGCCAAGCTCGCTTCGCCCCGGTACGGAGAAGACCTCTACCTCGCGCGTGTCCTTGAAGCGTTGTATAAAGGCGCGAAGCGCTTCGGCATAGCGCGCCCTTTGTGCGTCCAGTGCATCCTTGCCGTAAAGTGCCAAAAGGCGCGTGTCTAACGCGCCTTTTTTCAATGCAGTGATCCATTGCGTTGCGTTCATAAGCTTCCTTTCGGGATCATTCCAGTCCCATCTGCCCCATCAGCTTACGGTTAAACTCCTCAGCGGTGTTGTAGCCCATTTTTTTCTGACGGTTATTCATTGCCGCGATCTCCAGTATGATGGCAAGATTTCGTCCGGGCTTTACGGGGATGGTAATACCCGGAACCTTGATGCCGAGGATGTCCACGGTTTGATTTTCAAGCCCGAGTCTGTCATACATCTTGCCCTGCACCCAGGGCTCCAGATTGATCACAAGGTCGATACGCTCGGAATTTTTGACCGAGCCCATACCGAAGAGGCGGCGTACGTCCACGATGCCGATGCCGCGGAGCTCTACGTAATGGCGGATGATGGCGGGGGCTTCGCCCACCAACGTGGTGGCGGAAACGCGCTTGATCTCTACGGCGTCGTCCGCGATCAGGCGATGTCCGCGCTTCACAAGCTCAATAGCGGTTTCGCTTTTACCCACGCCCGAATCGCCAAGCAGCAAAAGCCCCTCGCCGTACACCTCGACCAACACGCCGTGGCGCGTGATGCGGGGGGCAAGCTGTACGTTGAGAAAGGCGATAACGGCAGCCATAAAGGGGCTTGTGGTGTCCTTGGTGATAAGCAGCGGCACGCCGTAACGCGCGGCGGCATCCAGCATGTGGGGGAAGGGGGTAAGCTCGGTGGAGAGGATAACAGCCACGGGGACGTGGCGGAAGAAATCCTCGATCTTGGCGTTGCGCTTGTTTTCGCTATGCCCCTCTAAATAGGAGTATTCCGCGTTACCTATGATCTGAATACGCGTGCGCTCAAATTTTTCAAAAAAACCTGCCAGTGCAAGCCCCGGGCGGTTGACCTGGGGATTGGAGATCATGAGGTTATCCGCTTCGTCGGGCAAATAGACGGGCTCCAGAGAAAATTCCTTGATCATCAAGGAGAGCGGGATGCTGTACTGTTCGTGCATAGTGACCTCCTGCGCTTGACGTTAGATTGGGATATATTCATTATAACACACAAACCGTTATTTTGAAAGAGCTTTTGCGATTTTTTTGCAAAAGCCGTCGGCAAAGCAGACATTCACGAAATGTTCATAATTCTATGCTACACTAAATAGAATCTTTTGTTAAAAGGAGTGTCAGCATGAAGCGTTTCACCGTTTTGCGTGTCTTTGCGTTACTGTTGTCCTTGATAATGCTCTTTTCGCTTGTCGGATGCTCGGCATCTGCCAAGGCGCGTCCCACCTCGAACGCGAATAAGGTGGTCGCTACGGCAGGAGATGTGGAGATCACGTACGACGAGCTTTACTATCTTGCCATGACCCGTATTGACGAGCTCAAGGCCGAGGATCCCGCAGCATTGGAGAATGACGATGTCCGCGCGGATCTGGAAAAGTTTGTGTGGGAGAATCTGCTCACGGAATCTCACGCACTTCTGGTGCTTGGAGAAGCGTACGATCTCGACGTGGAAAAGGGAGAGATCGCCGATAGCGTACAGGAGCAGATCGACACGATCGTGACGGAATCCTTCGACGGAGACCGTGATGCGTACATAGAAAGCCTTAATCAAGCTTACTTGACGGACCGCTACGTGCGCACCTATATTGCCGTGCAGGATTATCTTGCCGTTGAGATCATCAAGGTAATGCTGGAAAGGGGAGAGCTGGATGACAGCGACGAGGCGGCACAGCGCTTTATCGACGACGGGGATGACGACGATCGGAACGATATGATGATCCGTGTAGAGCAGGTGCTGATCGAAACAGCCAACTACAAAAGTGCCGAGGCGGCAAGGGCAAAGGCTGAGGAGCTGCGCGCCGCCGTAGCGGCGCACACCGATGAAAAGGAGCGCACGGCTGCCATGCGGCTTGCGATGCAGTACAGCACGTATCTCGGTACGGGTGACGGGCTCTATTTTGCCCGCGGCGAAATGACGCAGGAGTTTGAGCAAACGGCGTTTTCACTTGCCAATTACGCTGTGAGCGAGGTGATCGAGGTGGAAAGCGGATTTTGCTTTGTGATGCGATTGCCCAAGGACGAGGAGTATATTGCAGAGAATTTTGAGATGCTGAAGCAAAAGGCGTATTTTGTGACGCTGAACCAAAAGGTGGAGCAAATCCTTGCGGGGATGACGCTGGAGAAGACCGAGCTTGGTGCTTCGCTGGACCTTACAAGCCTGCCCGAAATCGATGCAAACGGCGGACAGTGGCGCTTTGTGCTGGCATGGTGCCTTTTGGGTGCTGCCGTGCTTGGCGTTGGAGGGTACTTTGTCTATCGTGCCTTGAAAAAGCACGCCGTGCATCCAAAAAAGAGATAAAAGCCATACCGTTACGGCACTTTTAAAGAAAGGAGAGGGAACATGGATATTGCGCTGGAGTATTTGTTTTTGTATTGCTTTTGCGCCACTGCGGGCTGGTGTGTGGAATTCATATACCGCGGCTTTCGCCACCGCAAGGTCGTGAACCCCGGCTTCCTCACGGGCTGCTGTCTGCCGCTTTACGGTGTGGGTGGGATGATCCTGTATTTCCTTTCGGGCTTAAAGCTGCGCGTGATGCCGAATGAGTTTTTGCGCGTTGCGATGATCCTGATTGCGGCGGTCGCCATTATGACGCTCATCGAGCTGCTGGGCGGCTTGATCGCCGTAGAGGTGTTTCGCGTACGCTTGTGGGATTATTCGGGTGAATGGATGAACTTCCGTGGGCTGATCTGCCCTAAATTTACGCTGTTCTGGGGCTTGATCTGTGCCGTCTATTATTTCTTGATCTATCCCTTTTTGCATACGGTCGCGCAGGGCGTGATCGACACCCCATGGCTGACGCTGGCGGTAGGGATGTATCTGGGCGTTTTTGCCGTGGACCTTGCACATTCGCTGCGCCTGATGCAGCGTGTACGTGCGTACGCCGTTCATATGAAGACGCTCATTAACATCGACCAGCTCAAGGCGAGCGCCAAGGAGCATTTCCGCGCACAAAACGGCGAGCGCCGCCCGTTCAATTTTTATAGGATGGTCAACCGCTACATTTACGATATGCAGTCCTATCGCGAGCAGATCCACCATAAATGGGGAGGGGAAAAATGAAATTGACGGAGCAGCAAAAAAGAGAGTTCGTGAGCATTGCGCGCGAGGTGATGCACGGCGGACGCTATACGGAAATGAAAAAATATTTTTCCCATTCGGATATCACCGTCTATACGCACTGCCTGAAGGTGGCGTTTGCGGCGTATCGCTTTGCAATAGAGCATGAGATCCCCTGTGACCTGCGTGCGTTGGTGCGCGGCGGTCTCCTGCACGATTACTATCTCTACGACTGGCATGATCCCAACAAGGGCTTTCGCTGGCATGGCTTTAAGCATCACCGCTTTGCACTGCAAAATGCGGAGCGTGACTTTTTTCTTACCAAGCGCGAGCGAAAGATCATCTACTCGCATATGTTCCCCCTTACCTTTTGGTGCGTGCCCACCTGCCGCGAGGCGTGGATCGTCAGCATTGCGGACAAGATCGTGGCAACCGAGGAGACGCTTAAAAAATACAGAAAAAAATAAACGCAAGGGCTGATTCCTTCGCGCAGACCAAAAACACACGAAAAGACAGAAATATAGCCGCTTTATCATCAGGAGCTTGATGGTAAGGCGGCTTTTTGGTAGAAATGATAGCCGTACGGCTATCATTTCGATTTTAATGTGTGTTTTTTAGCCGCGCTCTCGCCGCCTACCGTACGGTTGTACGGAGGGCGGCGGTGAGATCACGGCTTCTGCATCAAATGACTCAGCCCTTTTAGTGCCTTTTTTGTGTGACATATCTCTTGCAAAAATAAAATAAATGTGTTATAATATATTCTGTATATTTATGTGCGCAAGTGCATGTATGTGGGGATACCACGGAAAGGAAGGCTTTATGGAGCGCGTTTCCAAGGAAAATTACTATCTGGACATTGCCCAGACGGTGGCAGAGCGTGCCACCTGCTTGCGCCGCAAGTTCGGTGCCATTATCGTGAAAAACGACGTGATCGTTTCCACGGGATACAACGGCGCGCCGCGCGGCAGGAAGAATTGCAGCGATCTTCGATTTTGTTACCGCGAGAAAATGAACATCCCGCGCGGAGAGCGCTACGAGCTTTGTCGCTCCGTGCACGCCGAGCAGAATGCCATCATTGCCGCACCGCGCGAGCAGATGCTGGGTGCGACGCTGTACATGGCGTGCACCTCGCCCGAGGACGGATCACTGGTGGGCGGCTGCAACAGCTGTATGATGTGCAAGCGCACCATTCTCAATGCGGGCATTGAGACCGTAGTGGTGCGGGATACCCCTACGGAATACCGTGTGATCAACGTGGCGGATTGGATCGAGGATGATGATTCCCTGAACGGAAGGCTGGGCTACTGATATGCGAGGATTACGTTTATTTTTGTTGCTGCTCTCCTTGGTTTTGCTGCTCTCCTCCTGCGGTGCGCGGTTTGATCGCGGAGAAAACGGACAAGGCTATACCGACAGCAAAACGGATATCTATTATGCCGCCCTGCCCGCGACCTACGAGGCGTATGCACGGGGCGAGCAGATCGGCGAATACGTGGATAAGGAGCATGACCGCACCGTGCCCTTTTACGTGATCCCCGATATGGACGCCGCACGGTTTTTAACGGACGATTACGGCACGGTATACTGCGCCGATGAGGTGTTGCCCGATGCGCAGAGCTGGGAGGTGAAAAGTATTCTTGTGTGCGAGGAGGACGCCGTCAGCGTTGTGATGCAGATCTTGGACGAGTCCGAGGTGCTTGCCAAGGTGCAGAATGCTTGGTTTGAGGGCGAGCAGACGGAGCTGCCGAAGGAGCAATATACCTTTACCCGCAGACTTAAGCTGACGTGCGATGCGTATAAGGGTGTTTACTACTGCTTCCGCTTTTACGTGTTTGAAAACAAAGAAGCTTATTTTTACGAATTGGAAAGCGGCCGCACCGTGGCATGCCCTGTGGAGCTGGTCGAAATATTGAGCGCGAAATGATGTGTGAAGCAACGGCGACGGCGAAAGCCGAGTGGCGTGAGGGAAAACGTGATCCCCGCCGCATTTTATTTGTTTGCACGGGCAATACCTGTCGTTCCCCAATGGCGGCGGCATTGCTCAACGATATGGCGCGGCAGCGGGGCGATGCTTGCCGCACGGTAGCGTGCTCGGCAGGGCTTTTTGCCGCTGACGGTGCACCGATCACTCCCGCCGCCGCACATGCGTTGCAGACGGCGGGCATTGTACCCGTGGCGGGAATGGATTACACGGTGCACCGCGCGCACACGGTGAATGAACGGGACATTGCCGATGCCGATGTCGTGGTGGGGCTTACCGCGGCGCACGCCATGCAGCTGACGATGCGCTTCCCCGAGGCGGCTTCCAAGATCGGCGCGCTCCCCATGGATATTCCCGACCCTTACGGTGGCACGCAGGAGGAGTACGACGCATGTCTTGCTGCCTTGCGCTGCTGTATAGAGCTTGCTTTTTTTGGAGAACAGGGGTCATGACGCTAAAACGCATTCAAAAAGAGGATCTCCCTGCGCTGGCGGCACTGGAGCGCGCGGTGTTTCACATGCCGTGGAGCGAAAAGGCGCTGGAATTGCTTTGCGGCGATACGGCGTTCGGCTTTGCCTGCATGGAAGGGGAAATTGCCACCGCATACGGCGGAATGCTCACCGTGCTTGACGAGGGGCAGATCACCGATATCGCCACGTCGCCGACTTACCGCCGCCGTGGGCTTGCCGCCGCCGTGATGCACGCATTGCTGGAGGAGGGACGCGCGCGGGGGCTTGCTACGGTCACGCTGGAGGTGCGGGAGTCGAACCGCGCGGCGATCACGCTGTATGAAAAATTCGGATTTTCGGTGCAGGGAAGGCGTACGCGCTTTTACAAAAACCCAAGCGAGGATGCCCTTATCATGGGTGTCACGCTTTAACAGGGAGAAGAATATGTATATTTTAGGAATGGAGAGCTCGTGCGACGAAACCTCCGCGGCGGTGATCCGCGCCGAAGGGGAGCGCTTGGAGATCCTCTCCAATATCGTAGCATCACAAATTGAAACGCATCGGCTTTACGGCGGGGTCGTGCCCGAGATCGCCAGCCGCGCACACATTGAGGCGGTCACGGGAATTACGCAAGAGGCACTGGACGCTGCAGGTGTAAAGCTATCTGACGTGGGCGCCGTGGCGGTCACCGCCGCCCCCGGGCTGATCGGCGCACTTTTGGTGGGGGTGAATTTTGCCAAGTCGCTGGCATTCGCCAACCGTATTCCGCCGCTGGCAGTCAATCACATCAAGGCGCACGTGGCGGCAGCGTATCTCTGTGATCCCTTGCTGAAGCCCCCGTTTCTTGCCATTGTGGTATCGGGAGGGCACACTGCCCTGTTTGAGGTACGTACCTACACCGATTTTGTGGAGCTTGGCGGTACGCGTGATGACGCCGCAGGTGAGGCGTTTGATAAGATCGGGCGCGTGATCGGTCTGCCTTACCCCGGTGGGGCGGCGTTGGACAAGCTTGCCTACGAGGGGGATGCCAGGGCAATAAAGCTGCCTTCGCCCGCACTGGGCAAGGATACGCTGGATTTTTCCTTCAGCGGGCTCAAGACCGCGGCGCTCAATTACATCAACACCTGCCGTCAGTCGGGTGCTGAAGTGCCGCGCGCGGATCTTGCGGCGTCCTATACCGCGGCTATCGTGGAGGGGATCGCGAGTAAAGCTGCCCTTGCGCTGGAGCAAACAGGGCACAAAACATTGGTGCTGGCAGGCGGCGTTGCCGCCAATTCGCATCTGCGCCGCCGCTTGGAGGAGGTCTGCCGTACACATGGAGCGAGACTCTCCGTTCCCCCCGTTTCGCTTTGCGGAGACAACGGTGCAATGGTGGCTGCCGCAGGATATTTTGAATATCAAAGAGGACATTTTGCCTCGACGGAGCTCAACGCCTCGGCAGAGGATCCCGATTTCAGAGACGCTTAAATTTTGTCAACCCCTTTTTGAAAAAAAGTGCAAATTCGTCACTTTGGACAACCCTCGGCGAAAAAAATCGAAAATGGGTTTTCCACAGCACTTTTCCACAGCGCTGTGGAAAAGACGACATATGCAGATAATTATACATTGTATGGCGTAAAAAAAGGCGTAAAAAAATCCAAAAGCTGCAAAATCCGGACCTTTTTCTGTGGAAAAGGCTGTTGGAACTGTTGATAACTTTATGCATTTTCATCTGTGGAAAAGCAAGCACGCTGTGGAGAACTTGTGTCATACGGCGTTACAAGACTCCCGAAAATTCTTGTGCAAACCTACAAAAATACTTTTTCGAAGTGCGCTTTTTCACACGAAAGGAGACTCTTATGGACAAGGATATTTACCCCGAGATCGATAAAAAGGGAAGGATAAAGGGGGACGTGAACGTCAGCCCCGCGGTCATCAAGCGATTGCCCAGATATTTTCGTTATTTGCGTGAGCTTATTCGTGAGGGGAAGCTGCGGATCAGCTCCTCGGAGCTGTCCGAGCGCATGCATGTGACCGCCTCGCAGATCCGTCAGGATCTCAACTGCTTCGGCGGCTT
>CAZOFQ010000042.1:0-11970 GCA_964579105.1 uncultured Lachnospiraceae bacterium | reverse complement strand
GACGGATGAGGAGTGCGTGCAAAAGGCTACATTGGCTTCGGGCAGCCTCACCCGTCTTGCTTCGCAAGCCACCCTCTCCCCCTTGGAGAGGGACTTTTCCGCCCGAGGCGGGGCTTGCGGCGTAGCGTCCACCCGAGATTCCGCCTCGCGTTGCTCGGCGCTTTTTCGTCCGTGTCATCCTGAGCGGAGCAGACACTCGCATAGCGAGTGTGGCGAAGTCGAGCTGCGAAGCAGTGCAGGGCGCAAGCCGTGCAGGATCTCGAACGAAAAAGTTCGACTGCGCTCAGAATGACACGAGTGGACGGATTGCAAAATCCTTGCTTTTTATGCCTCCGTGCGTTTCCAATAATAATCGTCGTAGGTGTATATCAACAAATTATGGTTATTTGTCGGCACACTTACATCCACGCTCGTGCCCAAGGTTGCAGTAGAGAATGTGGACACCCACCACCCCGTGGTATTTTCAAACGTCACGCTGGTAAGGCTAGTGCAACCGTGGAACGCATACTTGCCGATGCTCGTCACGCTCGAAGGGATCGTGATGCTTGTAGGTCTGCAAGCGAAGAACGCATAAGAGCCGATGCTCGTCACGCTCGCGGGGATCGTGATGCTTGTAAGACTGTTGCAACTGTAGAACGCATAATTCTTAATAGCCCATACGGTATTCGGGAGGACGATTTCCGTTGCAGGTGTTGTACTATCTCCTATATAAAGATTTTCTGCATAACGCAGCGGAGTGGAATCAATATCACCAAACGTTATGCTGCACCAAGCTTCCAAGGACGGCGTGCGTACAGAGGTAAGGCTACTGCAACCGTAGAACGCATCAGAGCCGATGCTCCTTACACTCGCGGGGATCGTGATGCTTGTAAGGCTATTGCAACCGTAGAACGCAGCATCGTCGATGCTCGTCAATTGGCTGTTTTCGCCAAACGTCACGCTTGTAAGGCTATAGCAACGGGCGAACGCCCAGTAGCCGATGCTCTTCACACTCGCGGGGATCGTGAGCCCCTCAAGGCTAGTGCAAGAGGAGAACGCACTCTCGCTGATGATCGTGCATTGGCTGTTCTCGCCAAACGTCACGCTTGTAAGGCTATCGCAATTGTAGAACGCCCTATAGCCGATCCTCGTCACGCTCGCGGGAATCGTGATGCTTGTAAGGCTATCGCAATCTTCGAACGCCCAGTGGCCGATGCTCGTCACGCTCGCGGGAATCGTGATGCTTGTAAGGCTATCGCAATTGAAGAACGCATACCAGCCGATGCTCGTGCCGCCCGTGATGACAACGGTCGTCAAGGAATCGGGGATGTAATATTTGTAGTAAGTGGAAGAATCGTAATAATGATAACCGGAGATGGAAGAAGAACTGCTTGTATATCCAAAAATATAGCCGAAATGAGATTGATAACCCGCAGCAATAGGACTTTCTCCCACAAAGGGTAGCGTGATGCTTGTAAGACTGTTGCAACCGTAGAACGCCACCTCGCCGATACTCGTTACGCTTGCGGGGATCGTGATGCTTATAAGGTTGTAGCAATTGTAGAACGCCACATAGTCGATACTCGTGCTGCCCGTGATGACAACGGTTTTGAGAGAAGTAGGAACGGCTGTACTATGTTCACTATACGAGCTTGCGCCAAAGATATAGCCAAAGTGCGTACTACCTGTGCCATCCAAACTTGCTCCCACAAAGGGCAAGGTCATGCTTGCGAGATTGCTACACCCTTTAAACGCCGAATTCCCGATGCTCTCGACGCTTGAAGGAATCGTGATTCCCGTTAAAACGCTACAATTCTCAAACGCATTTGCCAGAACAGCGTTTACGGGAAGGAGGTTATACAGGCTTGCCACGCGTACGCTACCGCTTGCCGTGCCGATGCCCGCCAGAGAGTAGGATTCACCATCCTCGTTCAGCACGTAATGCAAGCCGACCGTGGTGTTTTGCTGATAGGTACAAACCGTACAGCAGCCGTTCTCGCCGTAAGTGTGTGCGGCAAGGCTTCCCTTTTCTTCGGTATGCTTACAGGTTGCAGCGTGCCAATGCTGTGTTGCGGAGCACGTCCATGCCTCGGCAAAGCTGTGTCCTGTTGCAGGAAGAATGACAGAAGCCTTATCGGCGATCTCCTGCGTGCAGCCCGCGTCCGAGAAATATTTGTCGCAGTGTGAGCAGCTCCAGTATTCGATATTGCCATCGGTCAAGCAATCTACCGCAACCGCTGCATAGTGCGTAATCACGCCCTGTGCGTGCGCCAATGCAGGAAGAATGACGGAGTTTTTATCCGTAATTTCCACGGTGCCAGTCGCATCTGAGAAATATTTGCCGCAAGCGGTGCATTCCCAATACTCGATATTGCCCGCTGTGGCTTCCTCTGCCGCAACAGCTTCATGATGGGTGATATTTCCGTGCGAGGCAGGGATGATAATGCTGTTTTTATCTTCTATTTTATTGGTAAGCGACGTGCCGTAGAAGCAATCTCCACATTTATCGCACTCCAAGTACTCGATATTGCCATCAGTGGTACAGGTTGCCTCTACGCGCGCATGGAGCGTCACGCTTTGATGCCCTCTACAGCCAATAATTACGGAAGCTTTATCAGCGATCTTGCTTTCACAATCCTCATCTAAGAAGTAGCAATCACAATCCGTGCACTCCCAGTACTCCACGTTGCCTGCTTCGGTGCAGGTCACCTCAACGCGCGCATGGTGCGTGACGTGCTGATGCCCCGTTGCGGCGATAATAATATTGGTAACCTTAGTGGTGCAATCCTCGTCAGAGAAGTAGCAATCGCAATCGGTGCATTCCCAATACTCGATATTGCCTGCCGTGGTACAGGTCGCCTCGACGCGGTCGTAGTGCGTGACATGCTGGTGCCCCGTGGCGGCGAGCACCACCGAGCTTTTGTTGGTAATTTCGGTGCTGCAATCGGAATTTGAGAAATATTTGCCGCAGGCAGAGCATTCCCAGTACTCAATATTGCCCGCCGTGGTGCAGGTTGCCTCTACACGGGCATGCTGCGAGACGCTTTGGTGACCCGTTGCGGCAAGCACCACCGAGCTTTTGTCGGCGATCACGGCGCTGCAATCGGAATTTGAGAAATACTTGCCGCAGGCAGAGCATTCCCAATATTCAACGTTGCCTGCCGCGGTGCAGCTTGCCGCCGTTGCCTCGCGGTGTGCGGCGGTATGCTGCTTGAGGGCAAGCTCCTGCGTTTCGCTCTCGCCGCACGCACAGGTGCGCTTTTGCTCGCCCTTGGCGGTGCAGGTGGCGGCTTTGGTGGTCTCCCACGCGCTCCAAGAGTGGCTGTGCGGGGCGGGTGTTTCTTCGTCCTCGGGCGTCTCTTCGCCCTCGGGCGTTTCGCCGTTTTCCTCGTTTTGCGAGTCGTCGGGCGCGGGTGTCACGTCGCCGCCCTCGTCGCATGCGACGAGCAGGCAGGTGAGCGCGAGCAGCAAGCAAAGTACAAGCAGTAATTTCTTCATTTTCGTCCTCCGTAAAACAAAAAGTGCGCTCCAACACGGAGCGCACCCCCTATCAGCACTCTCCGTATTGCTGCGACACAATTTCCTCTACGTAATGGAAAAAGAGAGTACATATAGGTATAGTACTCCATCACGCAGATTATGAAATTGTGTCGCATTTCATATTTTAGCACAATTGGAGGATTTTGTAAAGAGTAAAATAAAATAAAGAAGAAAAATGTGGCACAAAAACGGGGGAGTGATTGACAGCGTGCGATTTGGGTGATATAATTAAATATTACAGAACGCCGCGAGAAAGGGGGGGCAGAATATGAACGACCGTGACAAGGAAAGAGAAAGGGATGCGTTTTGGGATCTCTCCGCGCTCCTGCCCTCCTACAAGGCGCCTCGCGCAAGCGACAGGCGCACGGACACCGACGCGGTGGAGATCCGCGCGGGGAATCAGCGTGATAAGATCGCTTTTGCCGATTCGGTCTTCGCCGAGCATTTCGTGCCACCCCACACGGCAGCTGAGCTCAAGCGCCCCGCGCCTCTGCGTGCTTACGCTCCCGTCAATACGCTTTTGCGTGAGGTGCGCATTTATCCGTGGCGTACGGAGTACGACTATTACGAGCAGTTCCGCCGCCATGCGTTGCAATTTGCAAATACTGCGGGAAGGGAATGTGCTCCCGTGGACTTTTTCTCCTACATGCCGCAATATACGCAGCTGAATGACGCACAGCTTTCCTACTACCTTTGGTGGCGTGAGTGCTTCCGTGCGGGGAGGTGCTTGCCCGCCGCTTACTCCTATTTATTATTGTATCTGTACGAATTGATCAATCTGGGTGATGCGATCCCGCCTGCCGAGGGACAAGCGTGCATGCTGCGCCTGTGGCTTTCCTACCGTGACGAGCATCCGCGCTTGGATGCTCTCGTGCGCGAGTGGCTGGTGGATTATTCGCTTTTGTACGGATTGCCTGCCCCCACGCTTCCGCAAAGCATGTACCGAGAGCTGCTTTCGGGCTGCCGCCTGAAGGAGTTTTTTGTTCCTCTGGAGAACGATACGGATGCGTTGACCGTAGCCGTTTTGCAATTTTGCAACAATTACGATTACACGAAAAGCAAATTTTTCACCAAAGAGAGCGCAACGGACTATCACCGCGTGCTGCGCGGTGCGGTACGTGTGGCGCTTGCACATTTGCGCGAAGATGGCAAGGGCTTTTTTATGGGTGAGAACGGGATCGGCACGGTGTCGCGGGATGCTTTCACGGGGGCGATCTGCTCCTACCGCCTGCGGCGTCGCATTGAGGTGGATTACACCTCGTTTTCGCACACGCACGAGCTGCGCTATATCATCAGCGACGTGCTCAAATATGCGGAAAACGCCCTGCGCGCACATCGCGGCGTCAAGTCGCGGTTAACGGTTTATGCCGTTGACGTCAGCTTACGCACAGCTTTGGACGAATACCTTGCGTCGGCTTTGCCTCCCCGTGCGGCGAAAAGGACGGAGCGCGAGGAAACGCCCGAATACGAACGGCGCTACGAGCTACCGCACGTTGCGCCCTCACCCGCGCGCGCCGCGCAGATCGAAAATGACTCCTGGCAGACCACCAAGCGCCTCGTTGAGGCGTTTGGAGAGGAGGAGGCTGCAAAGACTCCTGCGGACGGCACGAGCCCTTCGAGGGAAGAGGCGCCCGTTTCCGCGCCGCCCCCCTCTGCACAGGCGGGGCTTGTCGCGGCGCTGGGTGACCTTGCGGGATTTTTGAAGCTGTGCGACAAAAAGGACGCCGCGGGACAGCGCGCGTTTGCGCTTGAAAAGAACACCATGACGGATGCTATTGTGGATAAAATCAATACCGTTGCGGGGGATATTCTCGGTGATATCCTCTTGGAGGAGTGCGAGAACGGCGGATTTGCTATTATTGAGGACTATCGTGAGTTTTTAGTGGAAGAAGGAGTATTGTAACATGGAGAATCAACAAAATGTGCGTGTGCCGCGCCGTATCCTGGCGTCCCTGCTTTCCTCTGTATCGGCAGGGGTCGTGCCTCGTGCGGGCGCTCCGTATATCGCCATCGGGCGAAAGGATGAGATCGTGGCTTTGCTCTCCGACCTTGAAAATATCGGCGAGGGCGGCTCTGCCATGCGCTTTTTGATCGGGCGCTACGGCAGTGGCAAAAGCTTTTTGATGCAGCTGATCCGCGGCTATGCGCTGGAGCGTGATTTTCTCACGGCGGATGCGGATCTTTCCCCCGAGCGTCGTCTGTACGGTACGGGCGGAAGCGGACTTGCCACCTATCGTGAGCTGATGAAAAATCTCGCGTCCAAGGCGTCGCCCGACGGCGGTGCGCTGCCGCGTGTGATCGCACGATGGATCGGTGATCTGCGCGCGCAGGTCGGCGAGGACGGTGACGGCACGAAGCTCCGCGAGGCTGTGATGCGTACCCTGCGCGACGTGGAGTGTATGGTGGGCGGCTTTGATTTTGCCCACGTGATCTCCGCCTACTATCGTGCCTACATGGAGGGCGATGACGAGCAGATGTCCGCTTGCCTTTGCTGGCTGCGCGGAGAATTTACCTCAAAGGTGGAGGCGCGCCGCGCCCTCGGCTTCCATGTTTCGGTCATTATAGATGATGAAAATTGGTATGATTTTATCAAATTGTTCGGCGTGCTGGCGCGTAAGATCGGCTATCGCGGTTTTGTTGTTTTCATTGACGAATGTGTCAATCTCTACAAGATCGCACACCGCGTCAGCCGCGAAAACAACTACGAAAAGATCCTTTCCATGTTCAACGACGCCTTGCAGGGAAAGGCAGAGGGGCTTCTCCTCGTGCTTGGCGGCACGCCGCAGTTTTTGGAGGATCCGCGCAGAGGTCTGTTCAGCTACGAGGCGCTTCGCAGCCGCCTTTGTGACAGCCGCTTTGCCGATGCGGAGTTCCGCAATCTCATAGGCCCCGTGATCCGACTGCGCCGCCTCTCGGCGGATGAGCTGTATGCCCTTGTTGTGCGCGTTACGGCGCTTTATGCGCAGTATTATAACTGGACGCCTCGCATAAACGAGGCACAGCAGCTGCGTTTTTTGGAGATCTGCACGTCGCGCACGGGCGCAGACAGCATGATCACCCCACGCGAGATCCTGCGCGACTATATGACGCTGCTGAACATCCTCATGCAAAACGAGGATGCCGATTTTGACGGTATCGTAAGACGCGTTGTGGGCGAGGATGAGCCAAAAGGACCGCAAACGGGTGGAGAAAAACAGGATTTTGCCCCCGAAGATATCATTTTGTAAGGAGAGAGGAAATGAGCGAGGCAGACCGTATCTTTGAACGCTTTCCGCCGTTTGTGCGGGAGTATATCTATACCCATTCCTGGGAATCTCTGCGCGCGGTTCAGATGGCAGCTGCCCATACGCTTCTCGATACCGACCGTCATCTTTTGCTGACCTCGGGTACTGCCAGCGGAAAAACGGAGGCGGCGTTCTTTCCTATTCTTACTTCGCTTTATGAGCGCCCCTCGCGCACCGTTGCGGTCTTGTACATTGCCCCACTCAAAAGTCTGATCAACGATCAGTTTTTTCGCATGGAGGAGCTGCTGTCGGAAAGCGGGATCCCCGTTACGCACTGGCACGGGGATGTTTCCGCCTCGCACAAAAGGAAGTTTCTGGAGACGCCGTGCGGCATTTTGCAGATCACGCCCGAGTCGCTGGAATCCATGCTGCTGCACCGTTCCAACGACGTGGTGCGCATTTTCGGCGATCTGCGCTTCATCGTGATCGATGAGGTGCATACGCTCACGGGCAGTGATCGGGGAAATCAGATCCAATGCCAGCTTTCCCGTGTTGCGCGCCTCATTGGCAGACAACCGCGCCGCGTGGGGCTTTCTGCCACGGTGGGTGACCCTGCGCTTGCCGCCGCTTGGCTTGCGGGGGATAGCGGTATTGTCGTGGATGCACCCGTGCTTCCCCCCGAAAATCTGCGCTGGCGCTTAGGACTGGAGCATTTCTTTATCCAAAATGCGGAAAAGGAGCAGAATGACGACAAAAAGCCCCTTGACGGTGCGAAAAAAACGCCGATCGACGCAGGGTACGAGTACATGTACGACTGTGTGCGTGACAAAAAGGCATTGGTGTTTTCCAATTCGCGCGAGGAAACGGAATACGTTACGGCGACCCTTCGTCAGATCGCAGCGGCACGGCACGAGAAGGACGTGTTTTTAATCCATCACGGCAATCTTTCCGCCGCACTGCGCGAGGACGCCGAGCGAAAAATGAAGGATGAGGAGACACACGCGGTGACCTGTGCCACCGTAACGATGGAGCTTGGTGTGGATATCGGGCGCTTGGAGCGTGTGCTGCAAAACGAAGCGCCCAACTCCGTTGCCTCCTTTCTGCAGCGTCTGGGGCGCTCGGGAAGACGCGGGCAGCCTCCCGAAATGATGATGGTGTTCCGTGAGGAGGATCCGCTGCCCAACACGCCCCTGCCTCAGCTGATCCCGTGGGGGCTTTTGCAGGCGATCGCGGTTGTACAGCTGTATCTGGAGGAGCGCTTTATCGAGCCGCCGCGCCGTAAAACACAGCCCTTCAACCTGCTCTTTCATCAAACGCTTTCCGTGCTTGCGGCAAGCGGAGAATTAACGCCGCGTGCTCTTGCCGAGCGCGTGCTTACACTGCCGCCCTTTTCCGAGGTGGAAAAGGAGGATTACCGCACGCTGCTGCTCTCCATGCTCAAAAACGATTTTTTGCAAATGACCGAGGAGAAGGGGCTGATCGTGGGGCTTGCGGGCGAGCGCTTGCTGCGCAGCTTTCAATTCTATGCCGTATTTAAGGATAGTGAGGATTTTACGGTGCGTGCGGGTGACTCGGAAAAGGGAGCTGCCGAGGAGATCGGCACCATCACCACGCCACCGCCCGTGGGTGACCGCTTTGCGCTTGCGGGTCGCGTGTGGGAGGTCGAGGAGCTGGATATTCCGCGAAGGCTTGTTTACGTGCACCCCGTTTCCGGTAAAATGCAGGTCTCCTGGCCGGGGGATTTTGGTGAGATCCACACCAAAATTTTGGAGCGCATGCGCCGCGTGCTTGCCGAGGATACCGTGTATCCGTATCTCAAGCCCAACGCCGCGCACCGCCTGGAGGTGGCACGGCGTCTTGCAAAAAACACGGGGCTTGTCGAGCACTCGCTGTTACACCTGGGCGGCTCCACGTGGTGTCTTTTCCCGTTTCTCGGCACGCGCTCCTTCCGCACGCTGCGGCGGTTTCTTACCAAAAATGCCATAGAGCTCGGCATCTCGGGAATAGAGCATGAGGGATGCCGCTATATCACCTTCCGTACGGAGGACACGCGCGAGGAGCTTCTTTCGCGTCTTGCGGTATGCGCGGCAGGCGGGATCGACCGCGATGCGTTGGTTGGTGCATCCGAGCACCCGCTGTTTGATAAATACGATGCCTTTGTCCCCGCGGAGCTTTTGCGCCATGCATATGCGCGCGATCGCCTTGACGTTCACGAGGCAGAGGAAAAAATACGCCGTCTTTTAGCGGAATAAAGCAAGCGCCGCGCATTGCGCGGCGCTTGCTTTATTTGTCTTTATGTACGTCGCGAGCCACACGCTCCACAAGGTAAGCACCCACCGTAAGCAGCGCGAGCGCGGCAACGACGTGCTCCAGCATTTCACCGAAATATGCCGCGGTTACAAACGTGAACTCGCCGCTTTGCGTGATCTTGAATATCAGGTAAAAAAGGGGAGGCGCGATGAGGAGGTAGCCAAGCCAAAGCATGCGGCGCGTAAGATTTGAGAAGGAGATCCTTGTTTTTTGCGAAAATAATTCATTTTTCTTCATAATCATGCAAATTTTGTTTTTCTGTATATTTTGGAGTGTAATGGTAAGCTCTACTGTTAATTATTATAGCAAAACCGCATCGTTTCGGTCAATGGCAAATATCTGGTAATGAATATCGCGGGGGAGGGTGTAGCTTGCACGAGGCGGAAAAGGATAGAAAAAGCTACTGTCAGACGGAAATAATTGGAATAAAAATACAAAATTTAAGAATATAATGGTTGTCTTTCTTTTTTTGTCAACAAAAACGGCTTGATTTATCTGCAAATTGTACAAAAAATGATATAATTTAAGGCGCAAATCAACAAAAATATACTTTTTTGATGTGCTATAATGAAAAGACGGGCTGTTTTTGCAAAAAAATCGGATCTTGCGACGAGCAGCGCAAAAAGAAAGGAAAAAGGAGAGCAGCAATGGAATATGTCTATCATGGTTGCGAAACGGAAGCCAAAATTACGGTTTTGGCTGAGGAGAGGAAAATGATTGCCGCGCATACGGCGATCTACAGATTTTACGCATGTCGGATCTCCGATGTGCTGTATGTTGCCGAAGTGATCTATGGCGGGGAACGTTCTGCCGCGTACCTTGGTGAGGATCCTGCTTTTTGTGAGGAGGTGTTTACCGCGCTGGTGCGCGGAGAGGTCACGCCCTGCACTTTACGTGATATTGTGGAGGATATCAGAAATTCTTAACCCGTTTTCGGTCTTTTTTGAGAATAAGGCTTTACAAAATCGAAAAAATATGGTATAATTACAGCATCAATAAAGAAAGGATGTGCCCTGTGCATGTCGGTGATGTTATGAGATGTCCCAATTGCGGCTTTGCGGACAGCAAGGTGGTCGATTCCCGTCCCATTGAGGAGGGGAACAGCATTCGCCGCCGTCGCGAATGTCTTGCCTGTCAAAAGCGCTTTACCACCTTTGAGGTGTTGGAGTCAGTGCAGATCCTTGTGGTCAAAAAGGATGGCACGAAGGAGCTGTTTGACCGTTCCAAAATGCTTTCGGGCATTATGAAGGCTTGCCAAAAGCGCCCCGTGAACGGCGAGGAGATCGCCGCGCAGATCGAGGCGGAGCTGCAAAACGATATGGTGCAGGAGATCTCGTCTCAAAAATTGGGCGAAATGATCATGGTAAAGCTCAAGCAACGCGATGACGTGGCGTACGTACGCTTTGCTTCGGTCTACCGTGAGTTCAAGGATGTGGAATCCTTTCTTGCCGAGCTCAACGAGCTCAAGGACAGCAACGAGCGCGTCTGATAAAAAAGAGGGCATATGCCCTCTTTTTTATGCGATCAAATGCGAAGGGTGTGCGGCTGCTTGAAGGCGAAGGCGTCCTTTTGCTGCGCTTCGCCCAGCAGCTCCTCGATGCGCAGCAGACGGTTGTATTTTGCCACGCGCTCGGAGCGACAGGGGGCACCCGACTTGATGAAGGGCGTGTTCGTTGCCACGCAGATATCGGCAATGCTGGTGTCCTCGGTCTCCCCCGAACGGTGGGAAAGCACGGTGCGGTATCCCGCATCGCGCGCAAGGCGGATCGTTTCCAGCGTCTCGCTGATCGTGCCGATCTGGTTGGGCTTGATAAGAACGGCGTTGGCAATGCCTTGCTCGATCCCCTTTTGCAAGCGCGCGGATGAGGTCACGAACAGATCGTCACCGACCAGCATCAAGCTTTCGCCCAGCCTTTGGGTAAGCAATTGCCACCCCTTGAGATCCTCGTCGGAAAGTCCGTCCTCCAGCGAAAGCAGGGGATAGGCGTCGGCGAGTCTGCTCCAGTATTCCGTCAACGCTTCACTCGTGAGGGTTTTCTTTCGCTTGGGCAGATAATAGTCGCCGCTGTCCGTTTGCCATTCTCCCGCCGCTGCATCCAAGGCGATCTTGACGCAGCTTGTATCATAGCCTGCCTTTTCAATGGCTTGCACCAAAAGCTCCAGCGCTTGCTCGTCATCCTCAAGATTCGGTGCAAAGCCGCCCTCGTCCCCCACGGTCGTTGCAAGCCCGCCCGCGCGCAAAATGCCGCCGAGCGTGTGATAGATTTCGCTGCCGCAGCGCAGCGCCTCGGCAAGTGACTGTGCACCCGTGGGCACGATCATAAACTCTTGAATATCCACGTTGTTGGCGGCGTGTGCACCGCCGTTGAGGACGTTGAACATCGGCACGGGACAGCGTGCGGCAGTGATGCCGCCCATATAGCGAAACAGAGGAACGTGCGATGTGGCGGCTGCAGCTCTTGCCACCGCAAGGGATACCGACAATATGGCGTTGGCTCCCAGTCTGCTTTTATTCGGCGTGCCGTCCAATTCCAGCAGTAAGGCATCAATTTCCGCTTGCCGCAGCGCATCCTTCCCCAAAAGGGAGGGGGCGATGTGATGCTTTACTGCGGACAGTGCTTGTCTTACTCCTTTTCCGTGATAGCGTGCGGGATCGCCGTCACGCTTTTCGTGCGCCTCGTATTTTCCCGTGGAGGCGCCCGAGGGCACTGCCGCCACACCGATTGCACCGTCCCGTGTTACAACGGTTGCCTCCACGGTCGGGTTTCCTCGGGAATCCAGAATTTCCCGTGCCGTAATTTTTTCAATGATTGCTTTGCTCATCCTGTTCACCCTTCTTTTTTGCATTAGTATGTGCAGCAACCGCTTTTACATACAAAAAAGCCCCCGAACGGGGGCTTTTTTGTATGCTTGGATC
>CAZOFQ010000041.1:0-12012 GCA_964579105.1 uncultured Lachnospiraceae bacterium | reverse complement strand
AGGAAGCCGGACTTCTTGTTCATCAGGTCATTGACCTCCTTGGTGGAAAGGTTCATCTTTTCCATCAGCAGGGTCACGATAGCGGGGTCGATATCACCGCAACGGGTGCCCATCTCTACACCTGCAAGAGGAGTAAAGCCCATAGAGGTGTCTACGCACTTGCCATCCTTTACCGCGGAGATGGAGGAGCCGTTGCCGATGTGGCAGGTCACGATGCGAGTGCCCTCTACCTTGCCGAGGATCTTGCACATCTCAGCAGATACAAAGCGGTGGGAGGAGCCGTGGAAGCCGTAGCGCCGAATGCCGTATTTTTCATAAGCCTCATAGGGGAGTGCGTACATATAAGCGGCAGGCTGCATCGTTTGATGGAAGGCGGTGTCAAATACCAGTGCCTGAGGCTTGTCGGGCAGGACGGAAAGAGCCCCCTCAATGCCCATGATAGCGGGGGGGGTGTGAAGGGGAGCAAAGTCGTTGCAAAGCTTCAGCTTATCCAGCACGTCACCCTCCAGTAGCATAGAGCCGGAGAAGTAGGGACCGCCGTGCACCACGCGGTGACCGACTGCCTCGATCTCCTCCATGCTGGTAATGCAGCCGTACTCTGCGTCGATCAGCTTATCAATGACAACGCGCATGGCGTCGGCATGATTGGTCATGGAATGGTTCTCGGTCACTTTCAGTCCCTTCAGCAGCTGCTTGTGGTCGATGAGGGCGCCATCGGTACCGATGCGCTCGCAAATACCCTTGGCGGCAACCGCCTCTGTCTTGGTGTCGATCAGCTGATACTTCAAGGAGCTGGAGCCTGCGTTTACGATAAGAACGTTCATAATTATTCCTCCAAAAAATTTATCACATAATAGTATATCATGTTTATATTATAATTTCAAGTATAATCCAAAAAAATCTTACACGAAGGAGCAAAAATGCAAGCTGTAGGCGTTATTTGCGAATACAATCCCTTTCATAGCGGGCATGCGCATCATTTGCATGCGCTCCGCGGCGCACAGACCGTGATCTGCCTTATGAGTGGTCATTTCACGCAACGGGGAGAGGCGGCGGTACTGCCGCCCACAGAGCGTGCCGCCATGGCACTTGCCGTGGGGGCGGATCTTGTGCTGGAGCTGCCCTTCCCTTATGCGGCGGGCTCGGCGCGCTATTTTGCGAGCGCGGGGGTACACGCGCTCGCGGCAATGGGCTGTGATACGCTCTCCTTCGGGAGCGAAACGGGAGACAGGGTAGCATTGCTCGGTGTCGCCGAGCGATCGCTTTCCCCGGATTTTTTTCAAAATATGGAAGGACGCCCCCCCGAAACGGGAGATGCCGCCGCACATTTTGCCGCACTTGGCGAAAGACCTGCCTCAAACGATATTCTGGCGATCGAATATACCCGTGCTATTTTAGCGCAAGGGGCGGATATGGAGATCCTTCCCGTGCTGCGCGTGGGTGCGGGATATCGCGACCTTGATACGCATCACCCGTATCCCAGCGCTGCCGCCTTGCGTGCAAAGCTGTGTGACGGTGAAGATATTTTGCCGTTTTTGCCCCCCGTTATATGGGATATTTGGAAAAAAGCCGTAGAACGCTACGCGGGAACGGCGGATATTTCGCGCCTGGGCACGTCCTTTCTCTCACGCTTGCGCGCAGGAGACCTGCCCGCCGATATTGCAGATTGCACAGGTGGGCTGCTGCGGCATCTTGCCCGTGCCGCCGCCCGTGCCACGGATTACGCGTCCCTTTGCCGCGAGGCGGCGACCAAGCGTTACACGAACGGTCGTATCCGCCGCGCCTTGCTCTATCTTCTTGCGGGTGTACGGCGTGAGGATCTTTTGGCGGATCCTGCCTATCTGCGCTTGCTGGGGGCAAACGAAAAAGGAAGAGAATATCTTGCAAAAACGCGAAAAACGCGCACCGTTCCAGTGGTAACAAAGCCCTCTGAGGTGGTAGCATTGGGAGAGCGTGCAGCGCGTCAGCGCGAGCTTTCGGATATATCAAGCGCCTTGTACGCCCTTTGCCTTGCCGTCCCCGTTTTGCCTGCACGGATCGCCGCCGTTCCGCCCGTCATGCTGTAATTTTGCAAAGCCCTTGACTTTTTCGGGCGGGCGTGTTATACTATTAAGGTATCGTGAGTAAATTTGTCCCAAGGGAGGGCTTATCATGGCTGAAGATAAAAAGTTAGTTGACGGAAAATACCTAATGTATCAAGGCAAGCCTCTGGTGCGTGAGGATAATATGATCATTTACGGCGACCTAAACCACGACCCCTGCGTGCTGGTGCTGGATATCATGTCCTACAAGGGTGAGGGAGAGAACAAGACGCCCGATACCGTTTTGATCCAGATCCTGGATTCCAAGGATCCCAACAGCATCATCAAGCAGGGCAAAAAGCAGGGCATGCACGATGCGTTTTCGCTCGGGCTGACTTGGTTGGAGCTTGAACTGAAAAAAAGCGAGAAGTAAAAAGAAGCCGACGGCGCGCCGTCGGCTTCTTTTTATTGTGCGGGTACGGAAGGGAGCTCGCGCTGTTTGTCACTATCCGTGAAATAACTGTATTTTTCCACCACGTCCTGCGAGGAAAAGCTGAAGTGCCCATGCTGAGCACCGGATAAACCGTAAGCGTGAGCAGGATCAGAAGCGTGAGTGCGACGGGGAGCAACTGTTGTTTGCACTCATTGTTCGTTCCCTATTGCCATAGTAGCACCACGGCGGCAATTTGCCACAAAAGTCCCAGAACGTTGACGAAATAGAAGTAGCTGTGACGGGTTTTGTGACGGAACAGCTGCATGGCAAGCAACGCCCCGGGTGCGCCAATAAGGAAGCCCGTGAGCAGCAGAGCCTTTTCGGAAACACGCCACGCTCCTCGGCGCGCGCGGGATTTGTCAATGCCGTACAGCAGGAAAGCAAGCACGTTGCCGACGGCGAAGACGAGCAGTAGGATCTTTAGCATTTTTCGTTACCTTCTTCTTGTTTTTTTGCAGGGGATGTGACAGATCGCATCGGGGTGTGCGTTCCAGAATTTTTTGATCCATCCCTTGGTGTATTGTAGCCCACGGTCAAGATAGATCGCCGCAATGATCGCCTCTATGTAAAAATCGTGATCACGATGGGGGAGACGGCGGTGCCCGGGAGCTTCGTCGGCAAAGTGTTGATCGTTATAGGCAAAATTTTGCGCTCCCGTGACGTCGCAAAGGTTTTTCAGCGTGCCGTTGTTTTCCAGATCGGCTTTCCTTTGCGTGATCTCGTCCTTATCCAGTCCTTGCGCGAAAAAGTGCTCCGACCAGACAAGCTTTAGGACTGCATCCCCCAGCGTTGCCATGGCATCGTTGGTGTAATTGCCGTGTCCGCGTTGCTTTTTGCAATACATGGCGCGCGAGAGATGCGTGAGATCGCGATAGGTATAATCAAGTGCGGCGGCAAGATCCGCCATGCGCGCGAGGATGTGTTCGTGAGTTGGCATCGGCTCCCCCCTTTCTTTTTTACCAGTATAGCACATTTTTGCCGTAATTGCAATGGCAGAGCTCTTGCGCTTGACAGAAAACGACAAAAAAACATATACTGAAAATGGAGCGCGAGGCGCTCCAAGTAATCGAAAGGTAGCGAACTATGTATTCTGAAGAAGAAATGATCCTGCAGATGCTCGGCATGGGGGATTCGGGCAACGTCGAGGCACAGGGAGGGGCATCCAAGCACCAATGGGGGCTTGTGAACTATCCGCTTGCCAGCGTATACGCCCCGTTGCAGGAGTGGCAGAATCTTTATGATGATGAAACGGGTCTGTCGAGAGGCACGATCTTTAAGGAATTGGAAAAACCCTTTTTGGGCGCAGGGGGTGTGCGAAATGGCTTACAGTAAAAGCTATCGGGCAGATGCGGGGCAGCTGCCCGCCAACTGCACGGGACTGATGAGAAAATTGCAGGCGGTGGATTTTGCCATCGTTGAGACCGCACTGTATCTGGACGCTTATCCCGACTCTCAAAAGGCCTTGGAGTATTACCAAAGGCTTGTGAAGGAAAGAGAGCTGCTTGCCGATGCCTATCACACGCGTTGCGGTCCCACCACTGCTTGGGATAACAAGAGCACGGTAAAATGGGACTGGATAAACGGTCCCTGGCCGTGGGAAGTCGACGCAAACTGATGAGAGGAGAAGGGTAATTTATGTGGCTTTACGAGAAAAAATTACAGCACCCCGTCAAGATCAAAAATCCCAATCCTAAGCTGGCACAGGTGATCATCAGCCAGCTGGGCGGACCGGATGGTGAGCTGGGGGCATCCATGCGCTATCTGCATCAGAGGTATTCCTGTCCGTATAATGAGGTTACGGGCATTCTTACAGACGTCGGCACAGAGGAGCTGGCTCATCTTGAGATGGTCGCAGCCATTCTGCATCAGTTAACTGCAAATCTCTCCGAGGAGGAGATCAAAAACAGCCCGTTCGCCACCTATTTTGTGGATCATACCACGGGTGTTTACCCCGTGGCGGCATCGGGCACGCCCTTTGACATGAAATACGTGGGTGTGAAGGGAGATATCCTCACCGACCTGCACGAGGATCTCGCGGCAGAGCAAAAGGCACGCACCACCTATGACAATATTTTGCGTCTTGCGGATGATCCTGATGTGAAGGATGCTATCCGCTTCCTGCGCCAACGAGAGCTGGTGCACTTCCAGCGCTTCGGTGATGCGATCCGCATTGCGCAGGATAAGCTGAACTCTAATAATTTTTATGCCTTTAACCCCTCGTTTGACAAAGCAAGCGGCGTATTTCGCAAGAGCAAATAAAGAAAAAAGCCCCCTTTCGGGGGCTTTTTTACGTTCCGTCTGCCTCCTGTCGGCGCTGCATGCGCTTCCAGCTGATAAAGCCGTAGGCGTCGTTGAGCAAAAACATGGAAAAGCAAACGACCATGGGAAGATAGGAAAGATCCTCTATGGTGGCAAGCACCCACAGAACGATCAGTACCACGTCGTTGAAGGCATAGCCGAGCGCAAAGTAAGGGCTGCGACAAAAGGTAAGGAACGCCGCTACAAGGCTGGTGGCAATAGAAAGCGTGCTGACGGTAAGATTTGCAGTGTCGAGTGCTTGGAGAAGAAAATAGAATGCCGAGGTTATGGCGACGGTGAGCAAGAGCATGACCGCCAAGTGTTTTTTTGTAAGTCGCGAAACAGCCACCTCTCCCGTATTTCGATACGGATGACGCAGCCAGGAAACAAGACTCATCGCGGCAAGCGGTAGTGTCAAGCAAAGATAGGTGATCATCTCGCCGTAATAGCGAAAATAAAAGGAGATGATGCCATAAAACACGGCGAACACGATGACCAGCACCTGTCCCTGCCACGCGCCCTTGGCAAGAAGGATGAGGGCGGTGACGCCGATGAGCGAAGCGAGCGTGTTGAGGAGTGAGCCGTCCTCTGTGAGAAAGAAGGAAAGCAGCACTGCGGTAAAGGAGAACAGCCAAAGCCCCCACTCGAATTTGGTTAAGTCGGCAAACGGGTTGTGAATTTTCATGTTTCCCCCTTAAAAAAGCATCCGCATGCCGCATTCTTCAAGACCTAATGATGCAGCAGACGGATGCTTTGATCCTGCCACCCGGCGGCGGCGCTATGCGGTGAATATTATAACAGGTAAAACCGCGGCTGTCAAGAGAGAAGCCACGCAAGGTCGCATTTTGCAAGATGGCACTTGCTGCCGTAATCCTCCTCGTACAGCACGTAAAGAAGACCGTTTTTCGTGTCACAGGCAAGCTCTACGTAGCCGCCGCGCTCCGCGTCCAGCAGCTTGTGGAGAGTCCATGTCTTTCCGTCATCAAAGCTCACGTGCAGCGTGACGTGATCGCGCGCCTCGGTGTTGGCACAGTTGGCGAAAATCAGCAAATGCCTTCCGTCCTTTGCGGTGTGGGAGACCGCGGAGCCAAAGCATCTGGCATCGGAAAGCTCAAGATCGAGTGCATAGTTTTCCCAGTGGTCTTTTCCGTTTTTGCTGAATGCATGCGCGCGGTAGCCCGCTTGCGAGCGGAGATTGAGGTAAACGCTGCCGTCGGAAAGCTCTGCTGCCGTGGTCTCGTTAGGGCTTACCACCTCGCGTGTTGTCCAAAGCAGCTCACCCAGCTCAAAGGTTTCGCCGTTGTCCTTGCTTGTGAAGGTGGTCACCACAGAGGGGCCGTGCTTGCGCACGGGTGTGTTGTAAAATGTCGGAACCAGCCACACGGGTACAAGCAGCGTGCCATCCGAGAGGCAAATGCCGTGACCGGGACCAAACGCAAAGCAGGTGCGCACCTTTGGTGCGGTAAAGCGTGTGATGTCGCGCGGCTCGCTCCACGTGATGCCGTCATCGTCGGAGGTGCGTTGCAGGATGCGACCACCCTTTGTGCCGTAATCCTCGCAGTACAACAGGTGGATGCGCCCGTCCTTGCCCTGCATCATCACGGGGTTGTTCACGGTGGGGTGCTTTTCTGTTCCGTTCGCAAGCGCGATCGGCTCGGAAAAGCTTGCACCGTGGTCGGTGGAGCGTTGCAGGAGAATATCCATCATTGCCCAGTCTTCAGCGGTGCGACGCGCCTCGTTATAAGCAAGCAGCGTGCCCATGCTCGTTACGAGCATGCCGGGGATGCGGTGCTTTTCATAGGTGCTGTCGGCGCACCAAAGCTCGGTTTGTTGAAGCATAAGAATCCTCCCGAAAAATGATCAAACGTAGGGGATAATCTGCTCGGCGATCATCTTCTTTTGCTCCTCGGTTACCGGTGCGAAGGGGCGGCGGCAGTGACCGAAATCCAAGCCCATCTGGCAAAGCACTTCCTTTTCCGCTTGCATGACGCCGATCCTGCACAGCACGGCAATGATACGGTTTGCTTCTTGCTGGATCGCCTTGGCTTCTGCCATTTTGCCCTCGGCATAGAGCTGCCCGATCTTGACGTACTTATCAGCCATAAAGTTATAGGTGCTGCCGATGCCGCCGTCGGCGCCGAGGGAAATGCCTGCGAGGAAGGTCTCATCAAAGCCGTTGTAGAGCACCTTGTCGGGAAATGCGGATTTGATCTGCTCCATCATAAAGTAATCGCTGGAGGTGTATTTGATGCCCGCAAAGCGATCATCCTCAAGAAATTCTCTGACGTTGTCAACCGAGAGGGAAACACCCGAGAAGTTGGGGAAGTGATAGATCACCATGGGCAGGGAAACCTCGTTCACGATATCAAAGTAATACTTTTTGAGCTCCGCAAAGGTGTATTTGTAGTAGAAGGGGGCAACTGAGGAGACGGCATCGTAGCCGAGCTCCTCTGCGTGCTTGGCAAGTGCGATGGAGTGATCGGTGGAAAGCGTGCCGATGTGCGCGAGCAGCTTGCATTTTCCCTTTGCCTCGGCGGCGACGAGCTCGTACAGAGCGCGGCGCTCGTCCTCGGTCAGTAAAAATGCCTCGGCAGTGCTGCCGCCTACGTAAAAGCCCGTAACACCCTTGTCAAGGTTGAGCTTGATGAGGTCGCAGAGCGCTTTTTCGTTGATTTTGTTGTTTTTGTCGAACGGAGTGAGAAGGGCGGTGTAGATGCCGCCAAGCTTATGCTGAGCCATAATTTTTTCCTTTCTTTTTAGCGGCATTGCCGCATGGATTCCATCTTATTTTATCATAGAAACGTGCGCAACAAAAGACGAATGTTGCATTTGTTTTGTTTTATATTGACTTTTTGCGTGCGATGCGCTATAATAAAGCGGAAAAGGAGGTGCGCTTTGTGAAGCTTGAGGTTTTTTACCGAGAATCGGGCAAGGATGCGCTCTCCGACATCCGTCACTCCCACGACGGCGATCTGGAGCTGATCCAGATCCTCTCGGGAACGGGCAAGGTGTTTGTGGGGGAGCACGTGATCCCGTTTTCGGGAGAGTGTGTCTTTCTCATAGACGGGGGTGCTCTGCACTATATCTGCCCCGAGTCGGATGCCCCGTATACGCGCAACAAGCTGATTTTGAATAAAGAGCTGCTTGGCGGACTTTGCTTGCCGTATGGCGGTGCAGGGTATCTGTGCCGTACGCTCTCGCACGAGGCGGCGATGGAGATCTCCCGCAAATTTGAGGCGATCTCGGCAATTGTCGGCGACGAACGGCAAAAGCTTTTGCTGCTTTCCGGGGCATTTGAGCTTTTGCACGTGTGCTGTACATTGCAGGATACCGAGCGCACGCCTTATCACGGTATGGTCGCGGATGTGGTGGCGTATATCCACGACCATCTCACGCAAGGCGTTTCGCTGGACGCCGTGGCGCATGCCTTGCACGTCAACAAGTTCTACTTGTGTCGCCTTTTTAAGCGTGAAACGGGCATGACGGTAGGCAGCTATATCAATTCCGCGCGCATTGCGCTTGCCAAACGACTCTTGCGAAACGGTGGCAAATCCGTCACCTTTATTGCGTCTGAATGTGGCTTTAACGAGCTGTCGGTCTTCACGAGAAATTTTAAAAAAGAAGTGGGAATGCCCCCCACGGAATACAGATCGCTTTGAAGGGAGAAGCTATGGAGATCTTGAAATTATACCCCGTTTGCAAAAATTACATCTGGGGAGGCAGCAAGCTGCCCGAAAAATACGGCAAAAGCGCAGAGGTGCTGCCTGTGGCGGAGAGCTGGGAGCTTTCCTTCCACCCCGACGGACCGACGCGTGTGGAGGATGGCAGGGCTTTGCAGGATGTGCTTACAAAGGAGATGTGGGGAAGCAACTGCGCAAAATTCCCCGCCTTTCCCATGCTGATCAAGCTGATCGACGCCAAGGAAAATCTTTCGGTGCAGGTGCACCCTTCGGACGATTATGCTCTCGTGCACGAGAACAGCTTTGGAAAGACCGAGGCGTGGTATATCGTAGAAGCAGAGGAGGGTGCGGGCATCTATCTCGGCTTCAAGCGGGATACGAGCGAGGCAGAGTGCCGTGCCGCCATTGAGAACGGTACGCTGTGCGAGCTGCTGAATTTTTACCGCGTTCGCGCGGGGGAATGCTACTTTATTCCCTCGGGCACGATCCACGCCATCGGCGCGGGCTGCCTTATTTGCGAGATCCAGCAAAACAGCAACCTCACCTACCGTGTGTTTGACTATGACAGGCGAGACAAAAACGGCAATAAGCGCGAGCTTCACGTGGAAAAGGCTCTGCGCGTGATCGACTATAAAAAGTACGAAAAAAGCTCACCGTCCAAGGGGCTTGTGGGCGAGGAATGTCTTGCCTCCTGCTCGTATTTCCATGCAAGCCGCATCAACGTTGCGGGTGAAGGGCGCATTGCCACGGATACGGCTTCCTTCAAGTGCTTGATCTGCGTAAGCGGAGAGGGCAGTATCGGTGGGCAATCCGCTGTGAGGGGGGAGAGCTTCTTCCTGCCCGCGCAAAACGCCGAGATCTGCCTGCAAGGAGATATGGAGCTGATCTGTGCCGAGGTGCGCGCGTAAATAAACGGGGCTGCTTCATTCGCGCAAGACCAAAAGCACACAAAATGACAAAATACAGCCGCTTTATCATCGGGAGCTTGATGGTAAGGCGGCTTCTGCATCAAATGAATCAGCCCCTTTTTGCACAAAAATGTGCAAATGTCGAAAATTGACTATTAACTTTTTTGAAAAGTAGCGGTATAATGTAAATATCATCATTATTTCACTTGTGGGAGTGTTGTTGAATGAGCAATCAAGTTGTCATTGCGGCAGACAGTACCTGCGATCTGGGGGCGCAGCTCATCGAGCAGCGCGGGATTCGTATCATTCCGCTTGCCGTGCATCTGGGAAATAACGAATATTTTGACGGTGTGAACATAAAGCCCGACGAGATCTATCGCCATTACGAGCAAAACAAGGAGCTGCCGCAAACGGCGGCACCCAATATTGCCGCATTTGCAGATTTTTTCGCCGAGGAAGCCGAAAAAGGAAATGACGTGGTGCTGTTTACCATCAGCGCGGAAATGTCCTCTACCTACAATAACGCGCGCCTTGCCGCGCTGGATTTTGAAAACGTCCACGTTGTGGATACAAGAAACCTTTCCACAGGCGGCGGGCTTTTGGTCATGGCGGCTTGCGATATGGCGGCGCAGGGAAAAACTGCGCGTGAAATTGCCGAAGCGTGCCGTGCTCTTACCTCGTGCGTGGACGCCTCGTTCGTGGTGGACGATCTGGAGTTTTTACATAAGGGCGGCAGATGCTCCGCCGTGGCGGCGTTCGGTGCGAATCTGTTGCAGCTCAAGCCCTGCATTACGGTGCATCACGGCAAAATGGGCGTTGGGAAAAAATATCGCGGCAAGTTTTGCGTGGTCCTCAAAAAGTACGTTGCCGACCGCATCGGCGACGGCGCGGATATCATGCCGGATCGCGTGTTTGTGACGCACGCGGGGTGCGACGATGACATTGTGCGGCAATGCGTTGAGCAGGTGAAGCAGTTAGCGCCTTTTGGAGAGGTGCTCGTGACTCGTGCGGGATGCACCATCTCCTCGCACTGCGGCAGAAACACATTGGGCGTTCTGTTCCTGCGAAAAACACCCTTGAATTAAAAAAACAGCACCGTTACAGGGGCAACTGTGCTGTTTTTTAGCATAAAGCGAAGGCGATTGCAGGGGATGTTGCGGGAGTGGTTGACGATGTTTTGGGAGAATGATATAATAAAATCATCAATATCGGGAGGTGTCGATATGTTGGAATTTGCTTTGCTCGGTTATGGGAATCGCGGTATGACCTATGCGGCGATCCTAGGGGAAATGGGGATTCCGTTGCGTGCCGTATGTGACGCGGATACGCAAAAGCTGGAGAACGCCAAAAGACTGTACAGTCTGCAGGACTCACAGCTCTTCTGTGACGAGGAGGCGTTTTTTGACGCGGGAAAGCAGGCTGACGTGCTGATCGTGGCATCCTGGGACGCACATCATATCAGGCAGACCTTGCGCGGTATGGAATTGGGCTACGATATTTTGCTGGAAAAGCCGATCGCCCGCACGTTAGAGGACTGCCGCTTGATCGAGCAGACCGCCGAGAGACTCGGGCGGCGCGTGTTCGTTTGCCACGTGCTGCGCTACGCGCCGTTCTTCTCACACCTTAAAAACGAGCTGGATAGCGGGAAATACGGCAAGATCTCCACGATCAATCTGACGGAAAACGTAGGCTACGAGCACCACGCGCACAGCTACGTGCGCGGCAATACGCGGCGCAGTGACACGAGCACACCGATGATCATCTCCAAATGCTGCCACGATCTGGATCTGATCTCTTGGTTTATGGGAGAGCGGTGCACGGACGTCAGCTCCTTTGGCTCGTTGCGATACTTTACAAGAGAGAACGCACCCGAGGGGAGTGCCGAGCGTTGTTTGGATTGTAAATACATCAAGACCTGCCCTTACAGCGTGGAAAAGCATTATATCCAACAGATGATTGAACGCGGCAGACCAAACTGGATGTGCCACGTGGTCATACCCAACGCTACGGTGGAGCGGATGTATGAGGCGCTAAAAACGACCCGTTGGGGGCTTTGTGCCTTCAAATCCGATAACAACGTGGTGGATCATCAGGTGGTCAATATGCAGTTTGAGGGCGGCGCTACGGCGCATCTGACCATGACTGCGTTTTCCGATCGCTGCTACCGCGAGATCCACGTGCATGGGGAGCGCGGTGAGATCTACGGTGATATGCTGGAGAATGTATTGCACTGTCGTATCTTTGGCGGTGAGGCGTTTGACATTGACCTGAACGCGGAAATAGATGCCGCCATCGGCTATCACGGTGGTGGGGATTACCATTTGCTGCGTGCCGTTGTAGAGTATTACGAGGGTAAGATTTCTCCGCACATCACCTCGGTGAAGCAATCTATGCAAAGCCACTACATCGGCTTTGCCGCAGAGCAGTCCCGTTTGCTCGGGCAAACGGTAAAATTATAAAAAAAGCAGCGGCGCTCTACAAATCGCGGAGCGTCGTTGCTTTTTTGTGCGAAAGGAGACAAAAAAGACTTTTCAAATGTAGAAAAATATGTTATACCATATATAACTATCAGTTGGAAAGGAGCGGACAGTGGAGAATTTTGAAAAATGGCC
>CAZOFQ010000040.1:0-12054 GCA_964579105.1 uncultured Lachnospiraceae bacterium | reverse complement strand
AACAGCCCCACCAGTCCCCAGTTCAGAGAACCGACGATGGTGAGGATCAGTGCGATCCTGTCCATGATCGTCATGCTTGTTTACCTCGCTTTCAGGAACGCGAAACGCTCCCGTTTTTATTGTGTGCCGATTGCATACGTTTACACAAGGAAGTTAAAGCAAGCAAAGTCTGTGCTTTACAGAATCGGCAAAATATGGTACAATATAAAAAAAGTGAGGTGAGGAGCGTGTATCGGGAATTTAACGTGCCGCCCTACGTGGGTGCAGTCATGGTGGCATTGCGCGATGCAGGGCATCGCGGCTATCTTGTCGGCGGCTCCTTGCGCGATCTTTTGCGCGGCGTGACGCCGCACGATTACGATCTTACCACCGATGCCACGCCCGAGGAGATGCTGGAAATTTTCAAGACGTTCCGCGTGATCCCGACGGGGCTGAAGCACGGCACGGTGACGGTGCTTTCCGATGGCAACCCCATCGAGGTCACCACGCACCGTCTGGATGGTGCGTATACCGATTCCCGTCGCCCCGACTGCGTCAGCTTTACGCGAAAGCTGGAGGGGGATCTTTCCAGACGCGATTTCACCGTCAACGCCATGGCGTGGAATCCCGAAACGGGGCTTGTCGATCTGTTTGAGGGGCGGCAGGACCTGGAAAAGGGGATACTGCGCGCCGTTGGTGATCCTGCCACCCGCTTTGGCGAGGATGCGTTGCGTATTTTGCGTCTGTTCCGCTTTGCGGCACAGCTTGATTTTTCCATCGACGCGGCGACCCTGCAGGGCGCCGCGCAGATGCGAGAGGGGCTTGCCCATATTTCCGTGGAGCGCATTTTTTCCGAGGTCTTTCGTATGCTGGAGGCGCAAAACGCGCAAAAGGGCTTACGCGCCTTGCTGGACGCAGGGTGTGGCGAATACGTGTTTTTTGATACCGTAAGAGAGCTAAATGTGAAAATCGACATCAACGTGCTCCCGCCCGTTGCGCCGCTTCGGCTTGCGGCACTTTTCCCCTCGCTTACACGGGAGGCGGCGCAGTCGCTCGCGCGCCGCTGGCATGCCTCGAACGCGTTTTGCGACGCGTTTTGCGGGTACCTTACCGCGGCAAGAGAGCCGCTACCCGACAGCGCATATGCCGCACGTCGGTTTGCCTCCCGCTACTGGCACTATTTTGACGGAGCGCTGCGATTGCAGCAGGCGCGCGGCGCGGACGTGGAAAAGGCGCAGGCGCTTTGCCGCAGGGTCGCACGCGACGGCACCGCCGTGGAGCTTCGCCGCCTTGCGGTAAACGGCAAGGAGCTGCAGCGGCGTGTGGGGGTGCTACCCGCCAAAACGGGCGCAATGCTGCTTCGCTTGCAGGATCTTGTGTGGCAGTTCCCCGAAAAAAACAAACGAGAGCTCTTGCTTTCGGCGGCGAAGGAAATTTGTGAAAAGGAGCGTGAATTTTGTGAGTGAGGTTCTTTTCAGACAATTGAATTATCTGTCCGCAGACGGAAAAACGCAGGTGGCGGCGTACGTATGGGAGCCCGCCGATAAGCAGGCAAAGGGGATCGTCCAGCTCGCGCACGGCATGTGCGAATACGCACAGCGCTACGATGCGTGGGCACGCCGCTTTGTCGAGGCGGGATATATCTTTTGCGGTAACGATCATTTGGGGCACGGGCATACCGCAAAAAGCCCCGAGGATCTCGGCTATACCGCGCGGCGCGGCGGTGCGGATTACCTGGTAGAGGATCTGCATACGCTAAATCGCCTGATGGCAAAGGAGTACCCCACGCTCCCCCTCCTTCTTTACGGGCACAGCATGGGCTCGTTTGTGGCACGCGTGTATATCACCCGCTACGGCGAGGAGCTTGCGGGTGCGCTGATCAGCGGTACGGCAGGACCGGGGCAGCCCACGGGGCTTGCGCTGAAGCTGGCACGCGCAATAGGGGCTGCCAAGGGCGCACGCCATCGCAGTCCCTTCATCACCTCGCTGGTGTTCGGCAGCTATAATAAGCGCTTCAAAAAGGAGCAGGACGTGCAATCCTGGCTCTCGCGCGACAAGGCGGAGCGCGAGCAGTACAATAAGGATCCGCTTTGCGGCTTTGTGTTCACCGCAGGCGGCTTTGATACGCTGTTTACCCTGCTTGGTACGGTTTCGCACAAAAAATGGGCGCAAGCTGTGCCAAAGCACTTGCCCGTGCTGCTGTTTTCGGGGGACATGGACGCCGTGGGCAACTATGGCAAGGGCGTTCAAGGGGTGTATGACCGCATGAAGGCGGCTGGGTGCAACGTACAGCTGAAGCTGTATAAGGATGGACGGCATGAAATGCACAATGACCCCGAACGGGATGCGGTTTTTGCCGATCTTACGACGTTTATAGAGGAGATTTTGACATGAGTCTGGAGCAGATCAAGGCAACCAAGGGCAGGATCCTCGGCGTGGATTTCGGCGAGGCGCGCACAGGGCTTGCCGTGTCTGATGCTTCCCGCTTTCTCGCCTCGGGTCTTGGCAACATCCAGGGGGGCGGATTGGAAAAAACTGCACAGCGTATTTTGGAGGCGGTGCAGGAGCATCAGGCGGTTGCCGTGGTGCTGGGACTCCCCGTGAATATGAATGGCACGGAGGGACCGCGCGCCGAGCGCGCCAGAGAATTGGCAAGTCTGCTGGAGGTGCATCTCCCCGTATATCTGATGGACGAGCGCATGACCACCATGGCGGCAGCGCGCTTTCTCAATGAAACCAATACGCGCGGAAAAAAGCGCAAGGGCGTGATCGACACGCTCTCCGCCCAGATCATTTTGCAAAACGCGCTGGACCGCTTGCGTTGACATGCCGACACCGTATATTGAGCAGCGCACGCTGACGTTGGGGGATCTCACCTTTTCCTTCGCCTGGGAGCGCAAGGCGGTGAAAAATTATAATCTGCGCGTGCGGCGCGACGGAAGCATCTACGTTTCCACCCCGCGGCGCATCACGGCGGCACAGGTGGAGCGTTTTCTTTCGGATAAGCGGGATTTTTTGCGCCGCGCGCTTGCGCGCACGGCGTCACGGAGCGCTCCCAAGCCCCTTTCGCTTTCGGAAGGAGAGCAAGTGCCGATCTTTGGCGTTTTGCACACCGTTTGCCATGTAAAAGAGAAAAAATGCCGTGTCTGGTGCGAGGACGGGCGCTTGATGCTTGCCATGCCGCACCCTGAGGATGCAGCGGCGCGCCTGCGTGCCTTTTGGCGCTTTGCACGATCCGAGGTGGAGGCGCTGATGCAGATGCTGACTGCCGCATACAAGCCGTTTTTCCTTGGCGCGGAGGCACCGCCCCCCGCGCTCTCCCTGCGCCGCATGAAAAGCCGCTGGGGTTCTTGCTTTTATCGTGAAAGCCGCATCAGCTATAGCACCAATCTCATTTTTGCACCCAAGGGCTGCGCGTGCTACGTGGCTTGTCACGAGCTGGCACATTTTCGCCATCACGATCACTCCAAGGCGTTTTACGACTGCCTTGCACGCGTGATGCCCGATCACGCGATGTGGCGGAAGGTCTTGCGCAACACCGTCATTCCCGTATTTAGCGATACCGAAGCATAAAAACAGCCCCTCGCATCTGCGAGGGGCTGTTTTTATGCTTCAATCAAAGGAAAAGCTCTACTGCGAATACGGTCACGCATGCGGCGGCGGCAACCACAGGTAGCTTGCAGCCTCTCAGCGAAAGGAGCACCGCAACGGCAAGTGCGGCGAGCGCCGACCGGATCGTCGCAGTGGCGGTGAGGATGGCGGGAAAGGTCATCACGGAGAGCGTGACGTAGGGGACGTAGTGCAGAAAGGAGCGTACCGTTTTGTTTTTGATCTCCCGTCGGATCAGCACCAAGGGGGTCACGCGGATGAGATACGTTACACCCGCCATCAGAAGAATAGCAAGGAAAATGTTGGTTACCGTCATGCCTTCGCCTCACTTTCCTCGGCTTGCTCCTTCACGGGGAAGGCGAGCGCGGCGATAAGGGAGATGACAACGGTGAGTGTGATGATACGAAAGCCCTCGGTAAAGCCTGTCCAGGCAAAGTGCGTGCACGCAAGGCTCAGCGCGGCAGAGGCAAGCATGGATATGCCGACCAGCCCCGCGATCACGCGGCTTTTGCGTGCAGGTGGAAGAATGATGGCAAGGAACATGGCGTAAAGCGCCACGCCGAGTGCCGAGGTGACGGCGGCAGGCAGAATGTTGCCCATCAACGCCCCCAAAAGAGTGCCGAACGCCCATGCGGGCGCGGCAACGAGAATGGCGCCGTAGCTGTAATACGGGGAAAGCTTGTCCTCAACTGCCATGGAGATGCCGAAGATCTCGTCCGTGACGCCGTATCCGATCAGCAGACGGTGCAGCACTGAGGTTTCGGGGGCGATCTTTTGAGAAAGAGAGCAGGACATGAGCAGGTAGCGGATATTGATGACCAATTGCGTGAATGCCAGCTCCACGTAGGTGGTGCCGACACCGAGAAGAGCGATTGCGGCGGCTTCTCCCGCAGAGGTTACGTTGAGGATCGACATCAGCCACGCCTGCCACGGCGTAATGGTGGCGGCAGAGGCGTTGATGCCAAGTGCAAAGGCAACGGCAAAATATCCAAGCCCGATCGGCACACCGTCGCGTATGCCGCGCAAAAGCCAAAGCTTTTTTTCTGTCATATGCGTAGGTCCTTTCCCAAGATTTTACAAGATATTATTTTAGCGTATTATGCGCGAGAAGTCAAGGGGCGTCGGGAGTATTCGCGAAAAAAAGATGCCATTTCATGGCATCTTTTTCAAGTGTTCTTCTTGCTTGCGTTTTTGCCCGTACCGATGTCAGGGTTTTGATAGCAGCCCAGCGTAATACTGCCCGAGCCGTGCTTGAGGCGGATGCTGTCCAGCATATCCTCAACGGTCTCCTGCTTGGAGGGTTTACCCTCCGTGCTCGAAAAGATATCCAGCTGCTCCTCGGTCTCTCCCGTCGGCACAAGCCCCGAGGCGGTGACCGTCAGTGTGCGGATGGCAGTGCCGTAGCCCACTGCGGCGCGGATCAGCTTCATGGCGTGCTCGATCAGATCCACGCGCAGCCACGTGGCGCGTTGCAGCGTGCATTGCTTTTGCACGGTGCGGAAATCGGGCGTTTTGATCTGTACCTGAATCACGGTTGCCTTGCGGTCGTCTGCGCGCAGGCGCGCGGCAACCGAGTCGCACAATGCCATGACGCCTGCGCGGATCTCCGCCTCCCCCGAGATGTCGCGGCGGAAGGTCATGCCGTTGCCTACCGATTTGGGCGCAGGGCGGTCGTGAAAGGCGCGCACGGGCTCGTTGTCAAGTCCGTTTGCGTAACGCCAGAGCGTGTCGCCCGTCTCGCCGAGCTGTGCTGCCAAAAGGGAGCGATCCGCCGCGGCAAGGTCGCCTATTGTAAGGATGCCGAGCGAGCGCAGGGCTTGCGTGGTACGCCTTCCTGCAAACAAAAGTGCCGATACGGGTAAGGGAAATGCCATTTCCTTGTAGTTTTCACGGTCGATCACGGTGGTGGCGTCCGGCTTTTTATAGTCACTGCCGAGCTTTGCGAAAACGCGGCAAAAGCTCACGCCCACCGAGATGGTGATCCCGATCTCCTCACGCACGCGTCGACGGATACGGTCTGCAAGCTCCTTTGGCGCGCAGCCGAACAGTCGCATGCTTCCCGTTACGTCCAGGAAGGATTCGTCAATGCCAAAGGGGTCGACAAGATCGGTGTAATCCAAATAGATCTTGTTGACAAGACGCGAGACCTCAATATATTTTTCGTGATGCGGCAGTACGCAGAGCAGGCGGGGGCATTTTTGCTTTGCGCTGTGGATGGTCTCTGCGGTCTGCACACCGTACGCCTTGGCAAGCTCGTTTTTGGCAAGGATGATGCCGTGCCTGTCCTCGGGCGCACCTGCGACCGCCATGGGGACACGGGCGAGCGAGGGATTCATCAGCGTTTCGACCGAGGCAAAAAAGCCGTTGCAGTCGCAATGAAGGATCACACGGTCCTTCATATCAATCCAATGCCGCAAGGAACACCGTTCCCTCGGGAATGTTGATGCCGACGCCGAAGGGCGTGCCGCAAGGGTCGGGGAAGCGTGCCTCAAAGTGGGAGACTCCAAGAAAAGCCGCCGCACGGGGGGCGAAATCGAGATCTCCCCACCATTCCTTGAAAAGCACGCGATCCCCGTCGCGCTCGTACAGCGCGGCAAATTTCCCCTTCGCGCCGACTGCGCCGCCAAGGGAGAAGGAGAGCGAGAGAAAATCCGCGGTCATGCGGCAATACGGCGGAGCAAGAAAGGCGTCGCGTGCCGCAAGATACGCCTCTTTTGTAAGGGGGGCAATGCATGCGGTGTCGCCCTGTGCTTCGCCGCAGATCTCGCGGTAGGGGGAGAAGGGCTTAAAGCCGACGGATGCGTAAAAATCAAACAAGGAGGGGGACATGGGACGCAAAAACACGGGGGTGCCTTCCTCCGCGATCTGTTGCAGCAGCTGCTTTGCATATCCCTTTCCGCGCTGTGCCTTATCGGTTGCCACGGCATAAAGATAGCGTGCATTCACCGTGCCCTGTGCGGTGACGATGGGATAGGGAAGCGAGAACAGCATCGAGTAAAGCTTGCCGTGCTCGGCAAGCCCCTTTAGGTGATGAGGGAAGCCAAGTGCGAACAACGCCTCCGTAAAGGTCGGCTCCTCACCCGGAAAGGCTTCGTTATAAAGGCGTGTTGCAGCGGTGTAAAGATCCTTCATGCAATGTGTGCTCTCCTTTCTTCAGCGTTCTGCTTTTAGTATATCTTATTTTCGCGCGCGCGTCAAGGGCGCGCGTGCAATTATTGAAAAACTCGTACCGTTTGCGCCCTTTTCCAATATTTACATTTGCAAACGGTGTGGGGATATGGTAAAATAAAGGAGAATTCACGAAAAGGAGGAATTTTGCATGAAGCATTCCAAAATAGCAAGGTGGCTTGCGCTGATTACGGTACCTGCGTTACTCTTTGCCGCAACGGTGCTGCCTGCATCGGCGATCGCTCCTGTGTATACACCGTCTGCGGCTTATCGCACCTCTACATATTATCAAAATCTGAAGCAGCTGCCGCTTACGGGCGACGGTGCCTTTGATACGCTCTCTGCGGCACTTTCGCAATATACCTATCACGAGGGAAGCAGCAGTGCGGATTTTGGCGGAGGAAACCGAACAAGCACGGGAAACTATACCGAATACAACTATGCCTTGGGAAAGATAAGCGGTACTTACGGATACGCCTGGTGCGCCGCATTTGTCTCCTGGTGTCTCTCACAGGCGGGAGAGGCACAAAGCGCGGGCGGCTTGTTCGCCAGCTGCACGCTTTGGGTGGAAAAGCTACGCGAGATCGGTCAGTATAACACCCGCGCCTCGGGCTATGCGCCCTTGTCGGGGGATTTGATCTTTTTCCGTTCCGCGGGCGTGTCGCGCGCCTCGGATCACGTGGGGCTTGTGCTCTACGTCAAGGGCGGACGCGTCTATACCGTGGAGGGAAACGTCTCGGGGCAGGTCACCTTACGGGATTATGCGCTGTCGGACACCTACATCGTGGGCTACGGGCATCCCGATTACGAGGGGGAGTCTATCGGCATTGAGCGTGTTGCACAGGAGGATAAGGCAGCGGGCTTTTACATTGTAACGTATGATTTTCTCAATGTCCGCGCGGCACGCTCCGCCGCTTCCACTAAATATGGCGTGCTCAGCGAGGGGGAGCTTTTGCAGGTCTGCGAGATACAAAACGGATGGGGAACGGTGATCTATAAGGACAAAACGGCTTACGTTTCCCTGGAATATGTTGACTTTGTTGCCCCCGTCTCCTATAAAACGTATTACGTGAGCGAGGGAAAAACGCTGCTGGAAAAGGCGTTTTACAGTACGGATCTGCCCAAGGTCGCCCCCTTCACGCCCGAGCGAGAGGGCTTCGTATTCCTTGGATGGGAGACAGAAACGGGAACGGCGTACGCCGCGCTGGACGCTCTGCCCGTTGCGGACGTCACGCTTTACGCGCTTTGGGAGGCGCTGCCGCCGCCCGTCGAGGAGATCCCCGAGGAGCTTCCGCCCGAGGAGGAGCAAGAGGGTGAAATAGAGCAGCTGGGCGGAGGTCTGCCCAACGCTCCGACCGACACGCCCTTTCTGCCGGATACGCTCCTGCCGCCCGAAAGCGAGAGCGTGCAGGGCACCGCGGCCGCGGCACAGCATGCGGGCGTGGTGAGTGCCTTGCTTGCCGTTTGTCTTACGGGAGTGTGGCTGCAATACCGTAAAAAGGAGGAATGAAATAAATATCCCCCCGTGAATGAAGTGAACCCGGAAGTTTAGACACTTTTGGAGGTGCATATCAGAAGCGGGGGGATATTTATTCGTCTTGTGTCAGCTCCTCGGCAAGGTTGATCAGCCGAACCCCTTGCTTCAGAGCGTAGGTGCAGGTGTAAAGCGTGCCGCCGCAATTTGCCTTGAGGTAAGCAAGGCAAAGATCCGAGCCCTCCACTAAGGCACGGTTGCGTACATGCATGCAATCGGGGGTATAGGTGTTGCGCAGATAGCGTACGCTGTGTGCACGCTCCTTGATGGCGGCAAATGCGGCACGCTCGCGCGCGGTCCAATTCTTATCCTGATCTCGGCAGGGCAGGAAGAGGTGCAAGCGGCACTCGGGATGCGTTTCGCACAGTGCCAGCACGCGTTCGGCGGCAAGCGTATCAAAGCCCAGTGCGCCACCCGTGCGGAAGTCGGTAAAGCCGATCCCCGCCAGCGCCTCAAGGCGGCGGTCGAGAATCGCGGAAAGCTCCTCGCGCGCGGTATGAGAGAGGATGCGATGCCCTGTAAAGCAGCATGTTTTCAGTTCCATATTCGCACTCCCTTCTCTCGTTTCTTGCATACAGTATAACACAAAAATCAGCACGGTGAAAGAGGTTTTGGAAAATATTCTGCGAGAAAGCGGCTTTTGGCGAAATCGTTCGAGTTCTTTCGTCGCGTTCCCGTTTGTGTCGTGTCGCTTTTGGCTGTTTTGCGGCATTTCGTCGGCAAAGCGGTTTTTTCGGCGGTAAAATACGCACTTTTTTGCATTTGCCCTGCGATAGAATAAAGGAAAAGCGGCGTGCCTCACGGTGCGCCGAAGGGAGGGTTGAGATGGATACCGAATTACAATACGCGAGCGAGCGTGCCGAGCGACGCGGCTTGAAGCGGGAAGCGCTTGCCGAGCAGATCTGCTTGCACCTGCTGTTCGCGGCACTGGGAGCGTTGCTGGGATCCGCCGAGCTGCTGTTTTCGGTGCGTCCGTTCGGCGTGGCGCTTGCCGCCGCCGCATACAAGCTCACACCCGCTATCGCGCTGGGTGCGGCGGTGTTCGGGATGTTTACAAGGGATTATTTGTCGGTGGCGGCGATCGGGATCACGGCACTTTGCCGTCTTGCATGTTCTCTTTTTCCCCTGCGGGAGGATAAAAGAAAACCTCCGCTTTTTGGCGAGCGCGCGGGCTTTCGCGTGCTGGCGGCGACGGTGGCGATCTTTATCACCTCGCTCGTCCGTTTGGTGCAAGGAGATTTTCGTTATTATCATTTATTTGCACTTCTGCTCGGCACGCTTGCAGCCGCGCTGGCGGCACTGCTGCTTACGGGGCTGTTTTTGCCGCGGGATCGCCTGTTTCCCTATAGTCGCGAGGCGGGGCTTGCTGCGCTGGTCCTGCTTTCTGTGTTTGCTCTGCGCGAGGTCAGCCTCATCGGCATTTATCCCGCCGCAGTCGCGGCGGCGCTTGCGGCGTTCTGGCTTGCGGCGCATTACGGCATCGTGCTTGGCGCGGCGGGAGGAGCGCTTGCGGGGCTTTGCTTCGATCCCCTTTGCGCCCCCGCATTTTTGCTGTGCGGTCTGGGGCTGGCGCTTTTGGAAAAAAGCAGCCGCGGCGCGGGGATCCTTGGCGGCTGCGGTGCCGCGACCGCGTATCTGTTTGCCGTGTTGGGGAGCGAGGGGGTGCTGCGCGTTCTCCCCGCCCTGCTTGTTGCGGGTGCGCTGTTTTTGGCGGGGGACGGCGCAGGCGTGATCGAAGGGTCGCCTGCACGGCGTGCGGGGGTCTTGCGCCGCCGCCACGCAAGCCAGGCGGCGCGCGTGTTGCAAATGGAGTGTGAGGAAAAGCGACTTGCACAGCTGTCGGACGCGCTTGGCGATATTTCGGGGATTCTATATGAATTGGGCGGAAGCCAACGCCGCCCAGGGCTGTTGGATCTGCGCCACCTGTGCGATCGGGAGTTTGACAAGGTCTGCCCTCAATGCACCTACCGCGAGATCTGCTGGGGGAGCGAATATGCACAAACCGCCGAAAGCGTGAGCGCCATGAGTGCGCGCCTGCACGCTACGGGCAGAGTGGATAAAGCCAAGCTTCCGCCCGCGCTTGCGGCGCGGTGTCGCTCGTTGCAGGGAATTTTAGAGGGCATCAATAACAGTGCACAGCATTTGTTTGAAGAGGCATTGCGCGGAGACAAGACCTCTGTGGTGGCAATGGATTACGCCGCGCTTTCCCGCATGATAGCGGATGCCTTGCAAAAAATCGGGGAGGAGCACGTGCTGGACAGTGCCGCGAGCGATCGGGTGGCGGCGTGCCTTATACGCATGGGCTACACCCTTGAATCCGTGAGTGTGTGCGGAAAAACACACCGCCTTGTGTGGATACGCGGCATTCGTTTGCCCGGCAGGCGCATCAAGCTCCGCGAGCTGCGGCAAGCAGTGGAGCAGAATTGCCGCTTTGCCTTGGGTGAGGCGCACGTGAGCGAGCAGGAGGGGGCAAGTGATATTCTTTTCCCCGAGCGCGTTAGGCTTTCCTCGGTTACGGTCAAGCAAACGCGCGCCAAGGCAAAGGGGGAGGGGCAGTACTGCGGAGACAGTGTGATGTCATTTTCCACTACGGACGGGCGGGATTATGCCTATCTTTGCGACGGCATGGGAAGCGGGAATGCCGCGGCGCTTACCTCGGCGCTTTCCGCCACGGTGCTGTCTCGCCTTCTGCGTGCGGGGAACAGCCCCGAGACCTCGCTGCGCATTCTCAACGGCTTGCTTGCCGCAAGAGGGCGGCGGGAGAGTGAATCCAGCACCACGGTGGATCTGCTGCAGCTCGACTGCGTCAGCGGTGAGGCGGCGCTGTACAAATGTGGTGCGGCACCCACGTATCTCTTGCGGCGTGGGGGCTGTACGCGCTTTTTCTCGCGCACTGCGCCTGTGGGGATCTTAGAGACTCTGGATGCCGAAAAGATCCGTTTCGAGGTGGAAACGGGCGATGTGCTGGTGCAGGTGAGCGACGGTGTGACAAAGGGGGAGGAGGAGTGCCCGTGGCTTTCGGAGATGCTCACGAACCGCTACGACGGCGATGCCGAAAAGTTCGCACGGCTGGTGCTTGCGCGCGCGAGCGAGGAGGGCGCGGACGATCTTTCCATCCTGATCACCGAAATATGTGCCGTGCCCGCGCAGGGTACGGCGTAAACCGCATAAAAAAGGCTCTGCCGCGGCAGAGCCTTTTTGCGTATCAGTCTATTTCTACGGAATCAATGGAGCTTTCAAGAATGATGTTGATGATCTCGTTTCGGGAACGGTTGCTTTTTTGCGCAAGGTCATCAAGCTTATTCAAGGCGTTTTCCTTGATACGGATGGAAATGACCTTGTAGCCGTCATCTCCTTTTTTGTTGATTCTGATAACTTTGTTAGCCATGCTCTCACCTCTTGTTATAATTATAGTCTGTCTTGGCATGGAAGTATATATTAAAAACATATGCAAAATATATTCAAAATGTATTGACAACCAAAAGAATGTTGTGTTAAAATAGAATTATTAAATTGGAAGGAGAACAAAACAATGAAGCGTATTTTCTTTGCGATATGCCTGCTGCTTGCACTTTGCTGCCTGTTTGTGGCGTGCGACGAGGGCGGTGACGGCACACCCGCGCCCGACGGCTCGCAAAACGAGGAGCAAAACGGCGAGACGCCCGAGGGCGGCGAGGAAACACCTACTCCCGAGGTACATACGCATACTTGGGGCGCGTGGGAGACAACAACTGCTGCAGCCTGCGGAACGGCGGGGCAGCAAA
>CAZOFQ010000039.1:0-12216 GCA_964579105.1 uncultured Lachnospiraceae bacterium | reverse complement strand
GCCGCGATCCGCGATGCACAAACGGACGGGATGTTGGTCACGGACACGGGACGTCCGGAGGTCGTCCCCTACAAAAAATGCATCCGCAATGCACAAACGCAAAAGGGCTGTGGCAATTGCCACAGCCCTTTCCGTATGCTCGTCAGTATACGGAGCGTGTATGTTATGAAGCTATCAGCCGATGCGGTAGTAGACCGTCTTGATGTCGGTGATGTTGTCGGGGTTGGTGTACGTGCCGCGGATCAGCGTAGCGTTGACGGAGTCAGCCGTGCAAACGTAAGCGGTCGTGCCTGCAAATACAGCAGTATCCTCGTGGATAGAGGTGATCTCTGCGCCCAAGTCGTTGTAGAGCTTGTAGGTGATCTCGTTGTCGTCGTTCTTGACGGCTACAAAGAAGATGTCTGCGTACTTGAGAACATAAACTTTCTTGAAGTATTCATATTCTTGGCTATTCCACTCGCGCTTCAGATCCTCGTCCTTCCAGTCCTCGCTGTCCTGCAGTGCGCTATACTCGGTATAGGAAATCTGCTGCCATTCATCGGTAGCAACATTTCCCGCGAAGATGCGAATCAGATCAGCCTTCTCAGCGGCAGTCTCGGAGATGATGGTCTTCACCTCGCCGTTGGCGTAGAGCAGAGTCTCGCCGTCGTCGTTGGTCATCAGCACGCCGTGCTCCATCTTCTGCAGGATAGATGCATCGTTAGCGGAAACGTTGTACTTGAGGTTCAGATCCCAGTCGTAGATCTTGTCGTTCAGCACGATGTAGTTGGGGTTGAGGTCATTCAGATCCAGACCGTTCACGTTGCCCAGCACCTCGCCTGCCTCGTTGAGGAGGTATTGGTTGCCTGCAAGATCCTTCACGACCCAGCGGTTGGTGGCAACCAGCTCGGGAAGCTCGGGAGCCTGGTTAGCAACGAGACCGTCGATCACGCCCTTCACCTTGCCGTTGTTGTCAAGAGAAACAAGCTTTGTGGCGCTATCGGTCCAGTCCAGCTTTTCGTCCTCGATCTCGACGATCCAAGCAACGTTTTCAATCTTTTCGTTGTAGAGCCAATCCTCAGCAGCAGCCTGCGTCTGTACGTTCTCAATGTAGTAATCCAGGTCCAGCTCCTTAACAGTGCCCTTCTCTACATTCAGCACGAAGGTATGCAGATCCAGCTTTTCGCCGTCTTCCATCCAATCGTACTTCTCGGCAAACTCGCCAAGGTACTCAGCGCCCTGCAGCAGCACGTTGCCGTTGTTCATGATAAAGTAACCCTGACCCTCAAGGTATCTGGGAACCTCGTGATACGCGATCAGCTCGAGGCTTGCGTTGTAAACCGCAACGCTGCCAAGCTCGTAGCCGTCCTCGTCAACCATGTCGTAGTAGTAATCACCCTGCTTCTTGTCAACTGCGGGGAAGTCTGCGCCCGCCTTAACGTCAAACGCCTTGGCAATGGTGCCGTCCTCGGCAATGCGGTACATAGCGGAGTCCACAAGGATCAGGTCCAGCTTGGTAGCGAAGTCAACACCCTTGGTGTTGGAAATGGAAGCGAACTCCTCACCCTTTGCGTTGCGCAGGGTCACGGACATGTTCGACTCGGTGTCGGTCTCGCCGTCCTTCACGGTGGTCACTCTCTTTTGGGTGCCTACCATGAACCAGGACACACCCTCATACTCGTAAAGCGCAACGTAAGTAGAGATTCTGGTGGTGGTAACCTTTACCTCGGTCTCGGAAACCTCTTCTGCAGTCACTGCAGAGGTGTAAACCACGGCGCCCGTAGCGAGGTTGTAAACGGTGGTCACGGTCTTGCCGTCGTCGTTTTCGCCCTCAAACACGACAAGGTCACCCAATTCGTCGGTTTTTGTGCCCACGACATCAACCTTTGCGGCTGTGGTGAGCGCGGGATTTTCATCGTTGTAAACAGCGTCGCCAACGACCTTCTCGAACTTCATCGAGGTTGCGCAGGATGCAAGAACGGTAACCATGCAAAGCATCAGGGCAACAAGTACAAGCAACTTCTTTTTCACGATTCTTCCTCCTAATGATATGTAAAGATTTGCGAACTCCACACGTCTGTGTCATTCGTGCTTATATTATACTACGCAGCACCTGTCCTTGTCAATACAAATCCGTCCTTTTCATCACATTTTCTTCATTTTTTAACGATTTACTATAAAAAAAGACTTGGTTTTTGTGCAAATTGAAGACACCTCTTTTTCGCTCTTGTGTTTTTTCTTGTTGTGTTTTTTCTTGATTTATGTTACAATAGTACAATAAAATATCGGGAGCTGTAACAACATGGAAAAATTGAAGCAAAATCGCGCCGCAAGCTTTCTTTTTGTGGCATTCGTTTACTTTCTTGCCGCGGCGGCGGGTATCGCGATTTATGTCGCACTTCCCTTTTCTTGGTGGGCAAGTCTTTTGCTTGCCGACGTCGGCGCCACCGTGCTGACCTTTGCCTTTAGCGTGCTGCTTTCCAACGCCTCGGTCTACGACCCTTATTGGAGCGTGCAGCCCATCGTGATCCTTGCGGCGTTTGCCGTGCAAAGCACACCAACGCTGCCGCGCGTGCTGCTGCTTGTGGCAGTCTCTCTTTGGGGCGTGCGCCTCACCGCAAATTGGGCGTATACCTTTAAGGGGCTCACGCATCAGGACTGGCGATACACCATGCTGCGCGAGAAAACGGGAAAATTCTATCCCTTTATTAATTTCATCGGTATTCACATGGTGCCCACGCTGATCGTTTGGGGCTGTACCCTGCCCGCCGTGTACGTGCTGCGGCACGACGCCGCGTGGAATGTGGGAAGCATCGTTTTCTTCCTCTTGTCGCTTTGCGCCGTGGCTTTGCAGGGCGCGGCAGACGTGCAGATGCACATCTTCCGCCGCAAGGGAACGGGCGGCTTCATTCGCACGGGGCTTTGGAGGCACTCGCGCCACCCCAACTATCTGGGCGAGATCCTCATGTGGTGGGGGGTCGGCTTTTCCGCGTTTTGTCTGTTCCCCCGCGCGTGGTATCTCCTGCTCGGCGCGCTTGCCAACACGCTGCTGTTCCTGCTTGTCAGCATCCCCATGGCGGACGGGCGGCAATCCCGCAAAGCGGGCTTTGCCGAATACAAGGCACAAACGCGCATGCTGCTGCCCATAAAAAAATAAAAATAAAGAAGCCGCCCGTGTCGCACGGGCGGTTTTCCTTTTATTCGGTTTCGGTGTTTTGCGGATTTTTGCGCTTTGTCTTTTCCTGCTTGCGCAACGCCGTATATTCATTGAGGGATCTGATCGCCTCGCCCGACATGGGGATCAAAACGATCATATTGAACACCGTCATCAAAGCAATGCCGATGTCGCCCAGATCCCACACGAAGGTGTAGGTGGCAAGTCCGCCGATAAACAGCATCACGAGCGCTACGAGCTTGTAAACGGTTTGCGAGCGAGGTCCGTCGCCGAACAGATACGCCACGTTGGAGCGCGCGTAATATAAAATGCCGATAAAGGTGGAGAAGCAGAAGAGCCACAGCGTGATGGCAATGAACACCACACCCGCAAAGCCGAAGTGATGCTGCATAGCGCCCTGCAGCATTGCCATTCCCTCAAGACCCGCAAGCGCGCTTTCGGGGGCGAGCAGCATGATCATGGCGGTGCAGGTGCAGATCACGATGGTGTCGATGATCACGCCGAATGCCTGAAACAGCCCCGCCTTTGCAGGGTGATCCACGTCTGCGGCAGCAGCAGCGCAGGGGGCAGAGCCCGAGCCCGCCTCGTTGGAAAACAGCCCGCGCTTCACACCGTTCATCAGCGCCGCGCCGAAGCCGCCCGCAAGCATGGGACGCAAGCCGAACGCTTCCTTGAAAATACGGGAGAAGACAGAGGGGAGCAATTCCAAATTCATGAAAATGGTAACCAGCGCAATAACGAAGTAGAACACCGCCATGACGGGCACCATGATGTCAAGCACCTTGACGGTGGTGTTTTTCCGCAGCACGATCACCGCCGCCAGTGCTACCAGCACAACGGTGGAAACGATGGGCGGGATCTTGAACGCATATTCAAACGCGGAGGAAACGGAATTGCTGATAACCTGGCTCACGCCACACCAGCAAAGCAGCCCCGAGGCAGCAAAAAGAACGCCCAGCACGCAACGCTTTTTTCTGCCCTCCTTATCAAAAAACTTATGAATGTAATACGCGGGACCGCCGCGATAGCCGCCGTAAAGCGGATCGTGCTCCTTGTGGATCTGCGCCAGAGTCGCCTCCACAAATGCCGTGGAGGCGCCGATCAGTGCCGTGACCCACATCCAGAACACGGCACCCGCGCCGCCGATCGCAACAGCCGCCACAACGCCGACCATGTTGCCCATTCCCACGCGCGTAGCGGTGGAAACGATCAGTGCCTGCACGCCCGAAAGCGCCCCCTCCTTCTCTCCCGCCTCTTTTTTGACGGAGATGCGAAGCATTTCGGGAAACAACCGCACGGGCAACACCTTGGTGCGCACGGTAAAGAAAATGCCCGCGGGGATGAGGATGAGCACCAGCAAGGAAATGCCGACGGAGGATCCGCCCGGCAGCGGGATGCTGAACAGGTCGCCCCAAAATAAGTTGTAAATAAATTGAATAACTGCCATAAAAAGCTCCTTGACGTCTTGATTTTTACACGCTTCTATTGTATAATACAAGCGAGCATATGTCAAATTGATTGTTCTTATGTTCTCGATCAAATATTTTTATGAGGCACGGCTATTATGGATCTTCGCAGCTTGCAAACCTTCATTCAGGTCGCGGAGCTGAACAGCTTTTCACGCGCGGCGGAAAAGCTCGGCTACTCGCAGCCCACCGTATCCTTCCAGATCAAGCAGCTGGAGGGCGAGCTGAACGTACAGCTCTTCGACCGCGTGGGGCACACCATCGCGCTCACCGACGACGGACGCGCAGCACTTTCTCACGCGCAAAAAATTTGCCGCATGGCAGAGGAAATGACGTCAACGGAGCGTACAGGCAGCTCGCCGCAGGGAGAGGTGCGTCTTGCTATGGCGGATTCACTCTGCGCCCCACTGGTGCTTGAAAAATTCGCGAAATTTCACGCAGCCCTTCCCCACATCCGCGTGAAGATCACGACGGCAGGAACGGACGAGCTTTTCCGCCTGCTCGATCACAACGAGATCGACATCGTTTGCACGCTGGACAACCATATCTACAACACCAATTACGTCATCTGCCACGAGGAAAAGGTGGCTGCACATTTCGTTTGCGCCAAGCAGCATCCCTTCTCCGCCGCGGGCGAGGCAACGCTTGACATGCTGCTGGCAGAGCCGTTCTTGCTGACCGAAAAGGGTATGAGCTATCGTCGCATGCTGGACGAGCAGCTGGCAAGGCGCTCGCTTGGCATCTCCCCCATCCTGGAGTTAGGAAGTGCGGACCTGATCTGCCGCTTGGTGCAAAGCGGCACGGGGCTTTCCTTCCTGCCCGACTACGTCACGGCTGCTGCGGTCCGCGCGGGGGAGATCACCCGCCTTACGGTGCGAGATTTCGAGATAGAGCTCTGGAAGCAGCTCCTCTACCGCCGCGACAAATGGGTCAGTGCCCCCATGCGCGCCGTGCTGGAATTTTTGTCGGAAAATTCCTTGTGATAAAAAATATTTTATATTTTTTTGTCAACCATCTTGAATTTTTCAAATGTATTTGTTATAATATAGGCAATAAGGGAGTAGTCAACACTCTGTGTGGTAAGGTCAACATCTTGAATGAAGCGGCATCGCTGCAAAATTCTGGCCTTATCTTAAATGACAAGACTTATCTGCCGGGGCGGATAGGTCATTTTTTATTCCGCCCCTGCAAAAAATCTCATTTTTAAGGAGGAAACCGCATTGACACCCCACAACAAGTCCGTCGGAGATGTATTGACCGACCTCTCCACCAACCAACAGCAGGGTCTCTCTTCCGCAGAGGCTGCTTCCCGCCGCGAAAAGTACGGCGAGAACAAGCTGCGCGAAAAGAAGAAAAAGACCACACTCCAACGCTTCTTTGACCAGTTCAAGGATGCGATGATCATCATTCTGCTGCTCGCCGCGGCAGTCTCGTTCACGCTCATCTGCATCGAAAAGAACTGGGGCGAGCTCTTTGAGCCGGGTCTCATCCTGCTCATCGTCATCCTGAATGCCATCATGGGCGTATATCAGGAAGGAAAAGCGGAAAAAGCGCTTGATGCACTCAAAAACATGTCCGCCCCCCATGCTCGTGTCATTCGCGACGGTGTGGAGCAGCTGATCGACGCCGCCGAGCTTGTCCCCGGTGACATCATCAAGCTGGAGGCAGGCGATTTTATTCCCGCCGACGCGCGCCTCTTGCACAGCGTGAGCCTGAAATCCGAGGAAGCCGCCCTCACGGGCGAATCCGTTCCCTCCGAGAAGGACGCAAGCGTTGTGGTAGACGAAAATGCGCCCATCGGCGACCGCACCAACATGGTGTTCTCGGGCTGCTCCATCACCTACGGCACTGCCGTTGCTGTGGTAACCTCTACGGGTATGGACACCGAAATGGGTAAGATCGCAAACCTTTTGGACAGCGAATCCGAGACCCAGACTCCCCTGCAGCAAAAGCTGGCACAGCTTGGCAAATATCTTGGCTTCATGGCACTTGCCGCCTGCGCCATCATCTTCGTGGTAGGTCTTATCAACAAGCTGGAATGGATGCATCTGTTCATGACTGCCGTGTCTCTTGCAGTTTCCGCGATCCCCGAGGGTCTGCCCGCCATCGTGACCATCGTGCTCTCCATCGGCGTGCAGCGCATGGTGAAGAAAAACGCTCTCATTCGCCGCCTCCCCGCGGTAGAAACGCTGGGCGGCGCCTCCGTCATCTGCTCGGATAAGACCGGTACCCTCACCCAGAACCGCATGACGCTGACCAAGGCTTACGTTGAGGGCGGCGAGATCGAGCTGATCTCCGCCGAGAACTCCGAGGCGATCCGCAAGCTGCTCAACTACGGCACGCTGTGCTGTGACGGCTCCGTGGTCTTTACCAACGAGGGCGAGCAGCATATCGGCGACCCCACCGAGACCGCCATCGTGGTGGCTTCTCACAAGAACGGCTTTGAAAAGGATGCGCTGGGCGCGCAATTCCCCCGTCTTGCCGAGATCCCCTTCGACTCCGACCGTAAGCTGATGTCTACCGTCAACAGGATCGAAGGCAAGAATATCGTGATCGTAAAGGGTGCCTTCGACATGATGGCACAGCGCTGCGTAAAGGGCGACCTCGAGACCGCCAAGCGCATCACCGAGGAAATGAGCTCCGACGCGCTCCGCGTGCTTGCCGTAGCGTACAAGGAAATTGACGAGATCCCCGAGAATCCCACCTCCGAGGAGCTGGAGAACGGGCTTACCTTCATGGGCCTTGTTGGCATGATCGACCCGCCCCGTCCCGAGGCAAGAGACGCTGTTGCCGTCTGCCGCCGCGCTGGCATCAAGGTCGTAATGATCACGGGCGACCACGTGGTGACCGCCTCCGCTATTGCCAAGGATCTGGGCATCCTTGCCGAGGGCGACCGTGCGATCACGGGTGCGGAGCTGGACGCCATGAACGATGACGAGCTGGACACACAGGTAGAAAGCATTTCGGTTTACGCACGCGTATCTCCCGAAAACAAGATCCGCATCGTCAAGGCTTGGCAGCGTAAGGGTCAGGTCGTTTCCATGACGGGTGACGGCGTGAACGACGCACCCGCACTCAAGGCAGCCGACATCGGCTGTGCCATGGGCATCACGGGCACGGACGTTGCCAAAGGTGCCTCCGACATGACGCTGACCGACGACAACTTTGCCACCATCGTTGACGCAGTGGAGGAAGGTCGCGGCATCTACGCCAACATCAAGAAGGTGGTTGGCTTCCTGCTCAGCACCAATATCGGCGAGGTCTTTACCGTATTCTTTGCCATGCTGATGTGGCATACCTCCCCCCTTCTTTCCATGCAATTGCTCTGGATCAACCTCGTAACCGACTCCCTGCCCGCCATCGCGCTTGGTATGGAAGCTGTAGAAAAGGACGTCATGGACCGCAAGCCCAAGCCCAAGGACGAGGGCATCTTCGCTCACGGTCTCGGCGTGCGCGTTGCCATTCAGGGTGTGATGTTTGCAACGCTCACACTGATTGCCTTCTGGGTTGGCACGGGGCTTACTCTCCCCGAGCTCTTCAACAGCATCCTTGTTCCGGAAAAATCCACCCTTACCGAAGCACAGCTCGACCTCGCCATGATGGGCGGTCAGACGCTCGCCTTCATGGTGCTCGCCCTTTGCCAGATCGTACAGGCGTACAACATGCGCTCCGAGCATTCGCTGTTTAAGATCGGTCCGTTCAGCAACAAGAATCTCAACCTTGCCGCGCTCGCTTCCACCGCGCTCATGGCATTTGTCCTCTTCACCCCCGGTGTGCAGGGCATCTTCAACTTGGTTTATCTCTCCTGGCAGCAGTACCTGATCGGCGTTGCGCTGATCTTCGTTCCCCTTCTTGTGATGGAAGTGACCAAGCTCTGCGGCTTTATCAAGCAACACAAGCATTAAAAATAACGGCAGTCGGTCGTTGGACTGACTGCCGTATCCTATAATTGAGGTATAAAATGAACTTTGCTTTTTTTCTGACCGCCGCAGGGCTTGGCATGGGACTTGCCATGGACGCCTTTTCGGTCTCTCTTGCGAACGGCCTGCATGAGCCGCATATGCGCATGCGCCGCGTGCTGCTGATCGCGCTGACCTTTGCAGCCTTTCAGCTTGCCATGCCAATGATCGGATGGTTCTGCGTACATACCGCCACGCAATATTTTAACGCATTTCAGCCCTTTATTCCCTATATTGCGCTGTTTCTGCTGCTCTTTATCGGCGGCAAAATGCTCGCAGAGGGCTTACGCCCCCAAAGCTGCAAGATCGTGCCCGCGGAAAGCGAGGACGGCGCCGTGGTCACCGAGCAGGGCACCGTGGCCTGCGAATCTCAGCACGCCTTTGGCATCGGTGCGCTGCTCATCCAAGGGGTTGCCACCTCGATCGACGCGCTTTCCGTTGGCTTTACCATTGCGGATTACGGTGCGCGGGAAGCGCTGATCGCCTGTCTTGTGATCGGCGTACTGACCCTCGGCATCTGCACCGCAGGTGTGCTGATCGGACGCAAGTTTGGCACAAGGCTCGCGGGGAAGGCATCCGTGCTCGGCGGCGTGATCCTCATTGCAATCGGGCTTTGGATCTTTGTTTCGAGCTTTCTGTAATATAAGTAAAAAAGCACTTGCCGACACAAGTGCTTTTTTACAAGAAAAACTTGACAATCCTTTTTTTAATTTGTATAATATACATATATAAAATCATCATTTGCTAAGGAGGATTGTATGAAGCGCATTCTTATTTGCCTTTTGGCACTGATTTTACTTCTCTCAACAGTATTGGTCTCCTGTAAAAAAGAACCGGATGACCCGGAGCCCGAAAACGGAGGAGAGAGCACTCCCCTGACTAAAGAAGACAACACCTTCAAAAAGACCGAAAACTACATGCCCGCAGAGGTGTTTTCGCAGCTGAAGACCTATTTTGAGGGCACGACAACGGGCTTTGAAATGTTGCCGTTAAACTCCTATGCACCGTTTGTCGGCAGCGATATGTATGCGCTCAGCGGCAGCACGGTGAAATCCATCACGATTCCCGTAATCAGCACGCGCGCGGCAGACGAGGACGGAAACTTCACCTTCTCGATGTACACCGTCTCCAATGATTCTGCAAAAATCCGCACCGAGCTGATCGATCCCGGCGAGCCCATCGTGGTCAAGATCAATGCCGAGGAATACGGTCTTTCGGAAAACTCCCCCATCCGTAAATTCATCAAGGTGGACCTTTCGGAATACGAGATCTCCCTTTCCGAGGACAAAACGCTGGCCTTCTCGCACAAGGACGATAGCATCGTCCCCGCCTGCGTGCTGACCACGGGCACCGTAGAGATCGACTCTGTCAAGCAAAAGTACGTCCCTGCAAAATATATGATCGACAACTGGGGCGTGGTGGGCTATTACTATTACGATGCCCAAGGAACGGTGGCGGATCAAGAGGAATCGGCGACCTTCTCCTACAGTGACAACTCCCTGTTCTTTGATTTTGAGCTGGAGCGCACCTATGAAAGCGAGGCTGCTTATAATGCCTTGCTTGCAGAGCAAGCACAGGCAGACGCCGACTACGCTGCCAAGCTTGCCGCTGTCAAGGCAGCCTACGCAGGCAAATCTCTCTCGCTAATGGGTGACAGCATCTCAACCTACAACGGCATTTCAAACAAAGAGGAGCACGGTCTTGCATCGCAGCAGCCATATTCCAAATATGCCCTCAGCGGAGCCATGTATTCCTACACCCACACCTATTGGGGCAATCTTGCCGCACAAACCGATATGGAGCTTTGCGTTATCAACTCCTGGGGCGCAGGCAAGGTATACGGAAGCAGCAAGTGGTCAACTGACGACAACATGCTGTTGCGCTCCTATAACCTCGCTACGAGCGGGGAAAGCCCCGACCTCATCCTCCTCAGCTACGGCATCAACGATATGAGCAGCTCCCCCTCCAGCGCTCAGGACACCTCCAAATCTGCCTACTCGGGCAACCTTCCCACCGGCAATCTCTATCAGCGACTGACCGCTGAAAACAAAACCAAGACGGACAAAGAGATCGTGGCAGAGTGGTTTGCCGAGGTACAAATCGAAGCATCAAACGCTGGATTTGATCCGACTGATCCCACCACCATCACATTCGAAAACAACAAAAGCAACATCTACTCCTGCTGGGAGGCAGCCTACGCCCTCTCGCTTCAAAACATCAAGCGTCTTTACAGCAACGCCGAGGTCTTTTGCATTTCCCTGCCCGACCGTAACCATAGCAGCAGTGAGCACCCGCGTTTGGACAGAGCAAATCTGCTGATCAAGGCACTTGCCGAATATTTTGAGGTAGGCTTTGTAGACCAGTCGCACTCTGGAGTCACCAGAGAGAACGGCTTGATGTATGGATGCGACGGCACGGGTCTGCACCCCAATGCCAGAGGTCACGCCGCCCTCACCAAGGTGATCGTGGAAGCACTTTACGAAAAGCTCCCCAAGAACTAAGTAATTTTCTTTAATAAAAGCAGAGGCGGCATTTTATGCCGCCTCTGCTTTTATTACCCCGAACTATTATAATTGCTTGATTTTTTCAATACACGCGCCGCAAAGCTTTATATCGGTATTAAGGTTATCATTGCTTCCACATAAAGCACAATGCGTCGAAAGAGAGGTGATAAGGATGTCTCTCCCCTTCAACGTAATCAGCACGCGCGCCTTATTTTCCATTCCTACTTTTTTTCTGAAATTGATCGGCAATACAACTCGTCCGAGATCATCAATTTGTTTTTCTATTCCGCTCATCATAATTCTCCTCGATTATTTATTTGCAAATTTAAGATTTACAGCAACATGATAACACTTTGTTTGTATAAAGTCAAGAAGAAAAACAATATAAAGTTATTATAATGTTATTATAATGTTGTTGAGGTGTTATCATGGCAACCAATAAAATTCAAACAGGCATTCGCTTTGAGCCCGAGCTTCTTTACAAAATAACGCAAGTGGCAAAGCAAAACAAACGATCGCTGAATGCACAATTGGAATTTCTCGCACAGAATTGCGTAAAGGAGTATGAGCGAGAGAACGGCGAGATTGCGATAGATGAAAGCGAAATGTATAGCAAATAAGAAAAAAACGGGGGCTTTTTCTCTGCTATCCTTAGCGGAGAAATCGTGTCGGCGTATAAGCGGAAGGCGTTTTGCCTTCCGCTTTTCGCTTTGCTTTAGGCTATCTCTGCTTGTTCTGCTTCGAGAAGCTCTTCTCTGAAGTTCATCGTAATAAAATCCGTATCGGCATAAGGTTGGAATGTGAAGTGGATTATGATTGGGTTGCCTGCGGTACGGGAGTATTTCTCCGTTTTCTCAAAGACCTGAATCTTACGGATAAACACTCGGAGCAGTTCGGGCGTGAGCTTCTCCATCTCAACATACGCCTTGGCTTGTTCAATGAACTCTCGGATGCACACCTCTCGCATATCCATTTCATCCCTCTTCTTGGAAATGGCTGCAAGCTCTTGCTTCAGTTCCGCTTGTTCGGTTTCGTAGCCCACCGCCATGGCATCGTAGCGTTCCACGGATATTCTTCCGCACACCCTGTCCTCGTATAAGCAACGGATGATATTGTCGAGTTCCTTGACTCGG
>CAZOFQ010000038.1:0-12393 GCA_964579105.1 uncultured Lachnospiraceae bacterium | reverse complement strand
GATGCAGATTCTCGGCGAGGACCGCGTACGCGCACGTATATCCGCCATGCTTGCCAAGTTGAAGAAATAAGAGGACGATAAAAATGGAAGAAATCATCAGCAGTAATTTTATTCACGATATCATTGACGAGGATCTCGCGCGAAATCCCGACCTGAAGATCCACACCCGCTTCCCGCCCGAGCCCAACGGCTATCTGCACATCGGCTCTGCCAAGGCGATCATGATCAACGTGGAGACCGCACGCAAGTACGGCGGACTGTTTAATCTCCGCTACGATGATACCAACCCCGCCAAGGAGGACACCGAATACGTGGACTCGATCTACGAGGATCTTTGCTGGCTGGGCGCAACACCCACGGGAGGCGTGTTCTATGGCTCGGATTACTTTGAAAAGTGCTACGAATTTGCCGTAAAGCTCATTAAGGACGGCAAGGCTTACGTGTGCGACCTGTCCGCAGAGGAGCTGCGCGCCACGCGCGGCACGCTGACGCAAAAGGGCACGAACAGCCCCTATCGCGACCGCACGGTGGAGGAAAATCTTGACCTTTTCGAGCGCATGAAAAACGGAGAGTTTCCCGACGGCTCCAAAACGCTGCGTGCCAAGATCGACATGTCCTCGCCCAACATGAACATGCGCGACCCTGCGATCTACCGCATCCTGCGCGCACACCACCACCGCCAGGGCGACAAGTGGTGCATCTATCCCCTTTACGACTACGCGCACCCCATTCAGGATGCACTGGAGGGCATCACACACTCGCTTTGCTCGCTGGAATTTGAAAACCACCGCCCGCTTTACGAATGGGTGATCGACAACATCGGCTTTGAAAATCCTCCCAAGCAACGCGAATTTGCACGTCTCAACATTACCAACACGGTCATGTCCAAGCGTTACCTGCGCTCGCTTGTGGAAAACAACACCGTGGACGGCTGGGATGACCCCCGACTGCCCACCATCTGCGCTCTGCGCCGCCGTGGCTACTCCCCCTCCTCGATCTTCCGCTTCGTGCGCGAGGCAGGCGTTTCCAAGGCGGATAGCCTTGTGGACATCAGCATGCTGGAGCACTGCATCCGCGACGAGCTCAACGAGACTGCGCCCCGCCGCATTGCCATCAAGCATCCGATTTTGGTGGAGATCACCAACTACGATGCGGCTCTTGAGGAGACCTTTGATCTGCCCAACCACCCGCAAAAGCCCGAGCTTGGCACGCGCGCTCTGCCCTTCACGCGTGAGCTCTATATCGACGCTGACGATTTTGCCGAGGTACCGCCCCCCAAGTTCTTCCGTCTCAAGCCCGAGGGCGAGGTGCGACTGATGGGCGCGTATATCATCAAGTATCAGGATATCGTGAAGAATCCGAACGGCTCCATTCAGAAGATCCTTTGCACCGCCGATCTGGAAACCCGCAACGGTATACCCGCCGACGGTCGCAAGATCAAGGGCACGATCCACTGGCTTTCCGCGAAGCATGCCAAGGACACGACCTTGATGCTGTACGACAATCTGCTCACCATTGAGAATCCCGGCGACCTGCCCGAGGACAAGACCTACAACGACTTTCTCAACCCCGACTCACTTATTGTTGTTGAGAACGCTAAGCTCGAGCCCTCGCTCGCTGATGCCGCCCCCGGGGAAAGATTCCAATTCGTGCGTGACGGCTACTACTGTGTTGACTCCAAGCACAAGAACACCTTCAACCGCGTGGTGGGACTCAAGGATAGCTTCCCAAAAAAGTAAAAGCAGAAAAACGCACCCCGACGGGGTGCGTTTTTTGCGATTGCTTTACTTCTTATCCGAAAACAAGCCTCTGAAGGCAGAAAACACTTTTGCTGCAAAGGCGGCGGTATGCCACGGCTTAGCGTTTTTGCGCTTGTCCCCCGATTCTTCCTCCTTTTGGGCGTTCTCACCCACAAAAAACTTGACGCGATAATAGGTGTGATTTCCTTTTTTGTCGCGCAGCGTGAGCTCCATCACGTGCTTCCCCACACGCAATGCCTTGGGCGGCGTATAGGTCATACGCGTTTCCCCCCACTCGGCATCCTGCGATAAATTACTGCCATCCAGACAAAACACGGAATTATTTAGATTTATCCCTGAAATATCAAAATACGATACCTCAAGGCACGGTGCGCTCCCTTTGGGCAGCACCTCGCCATCCTTGGGACGGACCGCCGTCAGCGCGGGGCCTGCATTGTCGATAAGGTGCACCGTAAGAGGGGATTTTTCGTTCCCCAGAGTGGCAACGCAGCACGGACCTGCTGCGGAAAGGGCAAACCGCAATTTTGCCCCCGTGCGCGAAAGCAACGAGAACGGAATACGCGCCTCAAGCTCACCCATCGTATTGGCTTCGCAGGAAAAGATCTCCTCCCCATGTTGCGTGAAAACCGATACCGTTGGGGTGCATTTTTCCGTTCCAAGTACCACAAAGCGCAACACGAGATCCCCGCTTGCAAGATAGTGCTTTTCGGGAATTTCCAGCGGCAGGAGCGCGGGAACGTTGTCCGTTTCCGCGTGCGCCTCTTTTTCCTCCGCAGGGACTTCGGCAAGCGGCACGCGATAAGTCTCACCCTCTCTGCCTTGATAAAAAAAGGAATAGCATAGCGCCTCACCCTTCATATGCGCTGCGGGAACGGTAACAGCGTAAAGAGAATAGCTCTCCCTCCCCCTGTATCCGTCAACGGGCAGCATCCGCGCCTTATATTCGGTATCCTCTGCCGTGTATTTCAGAAAAAGCGGAGTAAGAGCCTCGCCGTGATCCGTCATAAAAGCGTACACGATAAGGGGGCGCGCGCGAAATGCCGCCGTAAGCGGTGCGTGGATCAACGACAAAGTAACACCTCCTTTTTACATTACATTCCAAGCAGTGTAAGCAAGGGCGTGAATCCGATGGGGAAAAACATGGCGGGCACAAGATTCATCACCTTAATCTTGGTCACTCCAAGCAGATTTGTGCCGATGGCAACCACCAAAAGCGAGCCTACTGCCATCATCTCTGCGGTGATCGCCATAGGGATCGCACCGCCCGCAAGCACCGCGATCATCGTAAGTGTGCCCTGCACGGCAAACACGCCCGCGGCGGAGAGCAGAACGCCACCGCCAAGCGAAAAGGCGAAGATGGCGGCAGAGACCATGTCGATCATAGATTTGGCATAATACGTAGCATGTGTGTGCATAAGACCGCTTTCCAAAGCGCCCGTTACCGTCATTGCACCTACACAAAACAGCAGCGTGGCACTCACAAAGCCTTGCGCGAGATTGCCGTCGCCCCTTCCCTTGAATTTGCGCTCGATGAATGCGCCGAAGCGCGCGAGCCAGCTGTCCAGATCGCACAGCTCACCCAGAATACCGCCAAACACGATGGAAAGGATCATCACCAGCACGTTTTGCACCTTCAGCGCACCCGAAACGCCGATCAGAATCACGCAAAGCCCCAGGCCCTTTTGCACGGTATCTGCCACGTTGCGTTTCGCACCTTGCTCTGTCACAGCGGCATCCTCACATTCCTGCCGCTTTCCTGCTCTTCGCGTCACGGCGCGGATCAAAAGTCCGCTTAACGCACCAAGCAATACGGCAACCGTATTGACCAGCGTTCCCCAAAGTGCCCAGTCGACCATAGTATTTCCTCACCCTCCGTAAAGCAACGTCCTTTTATGCTTTATATTATAACACGATCTCCTTTTATTTGCAAGAACAAATATGCGCCGCACTTGACAAAGCAAAAAAGTCTAATTATAATATTGAATAACACCAAAAGAAAGGAATCTAACCATGCAAATCGAATTTAGCTCCTTTGAAGGCTTGCCCTACATTCTTCATTATCCCCAAGGCTATGAAAGCGGCAAGCGCTACCCCGTTTTGCTGCAATTGCACGGTGCGGGCACACGCGGCATCAGCATAGAGCAATACAGCAACGTCGCCACCTTTCCCACACTTCTCGGTGCTGCCAATGAGCCCTTTGTCATTCTCTCGCCCCATTGCACAAAAAGCTCCTGGTTTGATCTGTTTGAGACGTTGATCCGCTTTGCAGGCTCCATCGCTTCGATGCCCTTTACCGACCCTGAGCGTATCTACCTGATGGGGACAAGCATGGGGGCTTACGCCGCCTGGCAGCTTGCCATGAGCCAGCCGCAGCTCTTTGCCGCCATGGTGCCGATCTGCGGCGGCGGCATGTACTGGAGTGCCAGCCGTCTTGTCAACATCCCCATCTGGGCTTTTCACGGCGGAAAAGACACTACCGTCTTCCCCGAGGAATCGGTAAAAATGGTGGATAAGGTCAACGCCAAGGGCGGCAACGCAAGGCTTACGATCTACCCCGACAACGCGCACGATGCGTGGAGCGACACTTACAGCAATCCCGAGGTCTTTGCTTGGATGTTCTCCCACCGCAATACAAACGCCAAGGACTTGTCAGACGCCTGCCAAGGGCGCGATCTTTACGGATAAGCATAAAAAACAGCCCCGTGTGGGGCTGTTTTTTTAACCGTTTACCTTTGCAACGGCGCGTGCGGTCTTCTCGCGGATCTCATCGGGTGTTCCCTTCATCATCCAGCTGCCACCGCATGCCACGATCTTGTCAAAGGCAAGATATTCCAGCACGTTGTCCTCGGAAATGCCGCCCGTGGGCAGGAATTTCATGGTGGGGAAGGCGGCAGACAGCGCCTTGATGGTACCGAGACCGCCGTAATTGGTGCAGGGGAAGAATTTCACGATCTCCAAGCCGTAGGAAATGGCGGCGATGATCTCGGTGGGTGTCACGCATCCGGGCAGATACATCACATTCCGCGCGCGGCAGGCCTCCGCGACCTCGGCGGCAAAGCCGGGACCCACGATGAACTTTGCCCCGCAGTCAATGGCGCGGTTGCATTGCTCGGCATTGATCACGGTGCCTGCACCGATGAGCATATCGGGAAATTTTTCACATCCCAAGCGAATGGCGTCTGCGGCGCAAACCGTACGGAAGGTGATCTCCGCTACGGGGAGTCCGCCCTCCATCAGCGCATTCAGCGTGGGAACGGTATCGGCAAGCTCCTTGATCACCACCACGGGTACGATCTTCAATTCTTTGATCTTGTTTTGCATATCTATCTCTCCTTTATATGTTTTTCTTTTTTGAAGCCGACATGATCTGCTCCAATTCCTCACGGTCAAGGAAGGGAGCCATATCCTCAAGCGGAGCGCTGTAAAGCGTACCGTCCTCGCACCTTTTGGCGCTACACTTTGGCTCGAAGATCTGTGTAGGATCTACAAACACCTCAGCAATGCAGGCGCCGCTTGCGCCAAGCACGGTTTCCACGAACCGTGCGATCTCCTCATTGCGCGAGCAGGCGTAATAGGGATAGCCGTACGCCGCCGCCAAGCCTTCCATGCAAGGAAAGGAAAGATCCTTGCTTTCGGGTCCGATCCCTACTTTTTCGCGATCCGCAAAATGATTGCTTTGCGTTTGGCGGATAGAATGGTATCCGCCGTTATTGAGCAGGAAGATCTTTATGGGCAAATGATTGGTGAGGATGGTTTGCAGCTCCTGCAGATTCATCTGAATGCTACCGTCTCCCGTGAGGCAGACCACCTGCTCACCGCCCAGTGCCATGCACGCACCGATGGCGGCGGGAAGATCGTAGCCCATAGAAGCCGCGCCCGAATTGACAAGAAACCGCTGTCCCCGAGCGATCACATAGGCTTGACTGCCCATCACGCATGCGCTGCCGTTGCCCGAAACGGTAAGCGCGCCTTCGGGCAATTGTGCGGAAAGCATCTGTATAAAAGCGTAAGGGTTTACAAGCCCTGTCGCTTCTCTGTGCCGTGCTTGCACCACAGGGTATGCCTTTTTCCACAAAAGGCACTGCTTTTGCCACCCGTTATGGGGGCAAAGCGGGGATTCGGACACGCGTGAGGCGAGCTTTTCCAAAAACTCGCGCACGTCTGCATGAACGGGCATTTCCACGTGGAGCGTGGGCTTTTGCAGCTCTGCCGCGTCTGCCTCCACCATGATCACAAAAGCGTTTTTCGCCCACGTCTTATATTGATAGCCAACCTGACGTAAGGAAAGGCGGCAGCCGAGTGATAGAACAAGATCTGCATTTTGCACGGCAAAATTCCCCGCACGGTCCCCCATCATACCGCCGCGCCCCACGTATAAGGGGTCCTCGCTTTGCATGGCATCGATCGCATTCCACGCCGTCACCACGGGGACGTTCAACCAAGAGCTTACACGCTCGAAAATCGGGTACGCCCCGGATAATCTGATGCCGTTACCCGCGTAGATCACGGGGCGCTCGGCTTGAAGCAGCTTTTCTATCACTGCGTCCACCGTCTCATCCAAAACGCGGGGCGTTGCGGTCACATCGGCATGATCATAAGGCTCAAGCGCCTCAGTCTCGATCCACGCACCCTGGAGATCAACGGGAATATCCACCCAACACGGTCCCTTGCGACCCGTTGTGGCAAGATACAGCGCCTTTTCCAGCACGGTGCGAATGCTTTCGGCATCCTCCAGCATGACGGCATATTTAGTCATATGCCGTGCAACGCGGGCAATGTCAAATTCCTGATCTCCCAGCGCGCGAAGGGGAAGCCCCGTACTGCGCACCGTGGTATCGTAGCGCACCTGTCCCGACAGCACCAGCATAGGTACGGAATCCAAAAACGCACCCAGCACACCCGTAAGGGCGTTCGTCCCCCCGGGACCCGAGGTCACGCACACGGCGGCGATCTTATTATTCACACGCGCATACGCCTCCGCCGCCATTGCCGAGGCTTGCTCGTGGTGGTTGTAAAGGCAATGCAAGCCTTGCTTATGCCCAAGCGCATCATTGAGGTGCATGGCACCGCCGCCCGTTACGCAAAAGCAATCGGTAATACCGTGCTCAACCAAAAAGTCTGCCACGTAATCAGCCAAACGAAGCTTCACGCCATGCCCCTTCCCCGCGCCCGTGCGCGTAAATTACTGTCATCATTATAGCGCAATCGCGGGGCTTTGTCAATATTGATTTGCCACTTCAAGGTGCTCCTGCGAAGACTCGCACTCCACCAACACGCTTTGCGTGTTGCCTTGAAGCTTCTCCATAGAAACGCCAACTTCTTGCTTTTATCAGAAGCTTCCACCGGACCTCTCGCCCCGAAGGGGGACACCAAAAAAGAGAGCACCCGCGTCTATTGCGCACAACGCTCCTGCGGAGACTCGCACTCCACCAACACGCTCTGCGTGTTGCCTTGAAGCTTCTCCATAGAAACGCTAACTTCTTGCTTTTGTCAGAAGCTTCCACCGGACCTCTCGCCCCGAAGGGGGACACCAAAAAAGAGAGCACCCGCAATGGGTGCTCTCTTTTTTGGTGCTCCTGCGGAGACTCGAACTCCGGACACCTTGATTAAAAGTCAAGTGCTCTACCGTCTGAGCTACAGGGGCATAGGGGTGCCTTTATTCAGCACCCGTATATTTTATCATAAAGAGAATGGTTTGTCAACACCGTTTGCGAAAAAAGTTTATTTTTTCCGCAGGTGGTCGGCAAGCAAGCGCACGTGCTCGGGCAAGAGATTCGGTAGGACGCTACCCTCTTCCTCGCTCTCCAAAATGCTGTTGCGGATCATGCGCGTAAGCAGCCTTGTAAGTCCGCGCTGACGGGAAAGCGAAAGATCGCCACCGAAATACACGGCATCCTCGGCACTGTGAATGACCTCGGAGGGAAAAGAGACGCGCAAATAATGCTCGAACTGCTCGGGAAAGGCGCAGCACAAAAACAGTGTGTGCGGTATCTCGCAAAGCACCGACGCATACCTTGAAGTGTAAGCCCGCAACGCCTTGTGTGCGCGATTCATACGGATAGGACCGCCGATCACCACGTGGTCAAACGCGGCGGGATCGGGCTGTTCGGCGGAAAGATCGCAAAGCGTGACCTCTTGGTTTGGAATCTGCTCGGCAAGCAGCGTTGCCATCTCGCGCGTGCTACCTGTTTTGCTGGCATAGGCAATTAAGATCTTCATACAAAACCTCCCGCATAGCTTCGCCTTTATTGTAGCATACTTTTTGCCGCCGCGGTATACTTTTTTGAAAAGTTCTCAAAATTTTCAAACAAAGCCCCTCGGCAATCAAAGCGTGATTGACAACTGCGCAAAATTTCGGTATAATATAAGTAGTTTTGAAAGGAAGTGATCCCATGAGCGAAGTGCTACAGCGCATAGAAAAGCTACGGCGACAGCTGACCTATCACGCGAGGCGTTACTACGTGGACGATGACCCCGAGATCTCGGATTTTGAATACGATAGAATGTACGCGGAGCTGCTCGCGCTGGAAGCGGAGCATCCCGAATACGACGATCCTGCCTCTCCCACGCACCGCGTGGGCGGCACGGCGTTGGATAAATTTGAAAAGGTCGCACACACCGTCCCCCTCAACTCCCTCTCGGACGTGTTTTCCTTCGAGGAATTAAAGGATTTTCTCGCACGCATTGCCACACCGTTGCCGCAAGCCGCTTACTCGGTAGAGCCGAAGATCGACGGGCTTTCCGTCGCGCTTCGCTACGAAAACGGCGTTTTTGTGGGCGGAGCTACACGCGGTGACGGGCAGGTGGGCGAGGACGTTACCGCCAATCTGCGCACCATTTTCTCTATCCCGCTAAAGCTCACCGAGCCGCTGACACTCACCGTGCGCGGTGAGGTCTATATGCCGCGCGCGGTGTTTGAAAAGATCAACGCAAGGCGTGAGGCAAACGGCGAAGCGCTCTTGGCAAATCCCCGCAATGCGGCGGCAGGCTCTCTTCGCCAATTAGACCCCAAGATCGCAGCGGAGCGCAAGCTGGATATTTTTATTTTCAACCTTCAAGAGGGTGACCTCTACGCTGACGGGCACGCACCCTTGACGCACACCGAGGCGCTTGATCGCTTGGCACAGCTGGGCTTCAAGGTGCTTCCCAACCGCACCGTTGCAAGCAGTGCCGAGGACATCATCGCACACATTCAGCGGCTTGGTGACCTGCGCGATTCGCTTGCGTTCGATATTGACGGTGTGGTTATCAAAATTGACAAGCTCGCCGATCGCACGCTGCTCGGCGAGGGCACGAACACGCCCAGGTGGGCAGTCGCTTACAAATTTCCGCCCGAGCAAAAGAAAACCAAGCTGTTGGATATCACCGTTGCCGTGGGGCGCACGGGCGTGCTGACCCCCACTGCCGTCCTTTCCCCCGTGCGGCTTGCGGGCACGACCGTTTCCCGCGCCACGCTGCACAACGAGGACTTCATTCACGAGCGTGACATCCGCATTGGGGATATCGTGACCGTGCAAAAGGCAGGCGACATCATTCCCGAGGTGGTCTGCTCCCACAAGGAGGCACGCGGTGGGGACGAAGCGATCTATTATCTCCCGCGCGTCTGCCCCTCCTGCGGCGAGCGTGTGATGCGCGACGGCGACGAGGGTGCGGCGATCCGCTGTACCAACGCCGCATGCCCCGCCCAGCTTTCCCGAAGCATTGAGCATTTTGCCTCCAAGGACGCTATGAACATTGAGGGGCTCGGTCCCCAGGTGGTGGAGGCTCTGCTTGACGCAAGGCTTATCCGCGATGCAGCGGATCTTTATTCACTGCGCGCCGAGGACGTAGCGGCACTGGAGCGTATGGGCGAAAGATCCGCCGCCAACCTGATCGCCGCCCTCGAACGCTCCAAGTCAGCAGGACTGGAGCGCCTGATCTTCGCGCTCGGCATCCGCAGCATCGGACAGGTGGCGGCAACCGCGCTTGCGACACGCTACAAAACGCTGGAGAGCTGCTTTGCCGCGACACGCGAGGAGCTGCTGCAGATCGAGGACTTCGGCGAGATCACCGCGGATTACGTGCTGAACTATTTCTCTCACGAGCAAAACGTTGCCCTTTGCCGCCGCTTGATAGAAGCGGGGCTTGTGACCGAGGCGGTCGCCGCCCCCGCGGGAGATAAGCTCACGGGGCTTACCTTTGTACTCACGGGCACGCTCCCCGACATGACACGTGACGAGGCGGCGGCTCGCATTCGCGCCGCAGGCGGCAAGGTCGTGGGCTCGGTCTCTAAAAAAACCTCTTACGTGATAGCAGGCGAGGAAGCAGGCTCCAAGCTGACCAAGGCACAGGCACTCGGTATTCCCGTGATCGACCAAGCGGGCATGCTTGCGCTGATCGAGGAGTAAGCCATGACGGTTTTAAGTGTAGCGGATCTCTCCCTATCCTTCGGCACGCGAAGGATATTGGACAAGATCTCCTTTTCCCTTGCCGAGAACGACAAGCTCGGCATTATCGGCGTAAACGGGTGCGGAAAATCCACACTTTTCAAGGTTATCACGGGGGAGCTTGCCCCCGACGAGGGGCAAGTGTTTCTTGCTGCGCAAAAAAGCGTGGGGATCCTCGCACAGGACGGCGCGTTTGACGTGGACGAGACTCTTGGAGACTCCCCTCTTGCGCAAATGATCGCCGCCTTCCCCGAGCTGCTGGATGCCGAGCAAAGGCTTACGGAGCTACAGGAAAAGCTGGCACAAACCGCGCACCTCGCGCACACGCGCGAGTTCGCCTCCCTTACCGCCGCCTTTACCGAAGCCAATGCCAAGTTTATCGCCGACGGGGGCTTGGAATTTCGCTCTCGCTGTGCCTCGATCTTACTGCGCTTCGGCTTTGACGAGCACATGCAGCGGCAGCCCCTGCATACGCTTTCGGGCGGTCAGCGCACGCGCCTTGCATTGGCAAGAGAGCTGGCGCGCGAGCCCGACATTTTGCTGCTGGACGAGCCCACCAACCACCTGGATATCGAGACCCTGTTATTTTTGGAGGCCTTCCTTATCCAATACCGCAAGTGTGTTCTGATCATCTCACACGACCGCTATTTTTTGGACCGTGTGACCAATAAAACGCTTGCCCTGGAATATGCGCACGCCAAGCTTTACAACGGCGGCTATACCGCCTCCATGGAGCAGCGCCGCATCGATCGCGAGATTGCCGAAAAGCATTACAAAAATCAGCAAAAGGAGATCGCGCGGCAGGAGGCGTACATCGCGCAGCAGCGTGCGTGGAACCGCGAGCGCAATATCGTGGCGGCAGAATCGCGCTTGAAGCTGCTCGCCAAAATGGAGCGTGTAGAGCGTCCGCGCGAAGCGCCGAAATCCATCCGTCTTTCCTTCACGCAAAGCTTTTCCAGCGGCAACGAGGTGCTGCACGTAAAAAACCTCGGCATGGCGTTTGGTCAAACGCAATTGTTTGAAAACATCGGCTTTTTGCTAAAAAAGAAGGAACGGCTTTTTGTAATCGGCACTAACGGGTGCGGAAAATCCACGCTTCTTAAATTGATTCTCGGAAAATTGCAGCCGACGGCGGGACGCATTGAGGCAGGCTACAACGTGGAGATCGGTTACTACGATCAGGAAAACCAAAATCTCACGCCCGAGAACACGGTGCTGGAGGAATTGCACAATGCTTATCCCGAAAAAACGGATCTGGAGATCCGCAACACATTGGCGCTGTTCCGCTTTGTCGGAGAGGACGTTTTCCGCACCGTCAGCGTGCTTTCGGGCGGAGAACGCGCAAGGCTTACGCTTGCCAAGCTGATCCTCTCCCAAATGAATCTGCTGGTGCTGGACGAGCCCACCAATCACTTGGATATCGACTCGCGCGAGGCACTGGAGAGTGCGCTCTCCTCCTTTGAGGGCACGGTGCTGACGGTTTCGCATGACCGCTATTTTATGGACAAGCTTGCGACACGCTTTTTGGAGCTGAAGCCTGGGCGCGCGTTTGAGGGCGACGCCCTCGATTATACGGTCAGCCGTGTGGGCGGCGGATACGGCGAATTTCTCGACTTTAAGAAAAAGCGCGAAGCGGTGCTTGAGGCGGGCTGCACACCTGCGGAGGATGCTCCCGCAATGAGCGAGGCAAAGGCGCAGTATCTGGCGCGCAAGCAAAGCAGTGCTGAGGAGCGCAAGGAGAAGGCGAGGCGCGAGCGCCTGAAGCGCGAGGCAGAAGCGCTGGAGAAGGAATTGTCGGAGCTGGAGACCGAGCTGTTCGGCTCTGCCGCCACGGATTATGCCCGCGCCGCCGAGATCGACAAGCGCAAGACCGAGGCAGAGGAACGCCTGCTCCAGATCTATGAGATCATTGGCGTTTAGAGCACAACGTTATAAAATGCGGGAATTTCGATGCATGCTTGATGCGAACGGAATCCCCGCATTTATGCTTGAATTTTTTGCTTACTTTTTTGCTTATTTTTTTGTTTATTTTTTCAAAAAAGGTGTTGACAAACCCTTTTCGCTGTGGTATAATACATGAGTCACGGCGGAGTAGCTCAGCTGGCTAGAGCAATCGGTTCATACCCGATAGGTCATGGGTTCAAGTCCAATCTCCGCTACCAGGCCCGTTGGTCAAGCGGTTAAGACACCGCCCTTTCACGGCGGTA
>CAZOFQ010000037.1:0-12546 GCA_964579105.1 uncultured Lachnospiraceae bacterium | reverse complement strand
AGCGGAGGTAATACTTCACCCAACTGTCACCGCACGCCACGGCCTGCATCAGGTGGGGGGAATGCAGCGGTCACATATTTCTTTTCGCCATTGGGGTACTTCACGCCGAGGATGAGCATGTGCTCAGCCATCCAGCCCTCCTTGCGACCAAGATAGGAGGCGATACGAAGGGCAAAGCACTTTTTGCCAAGCAGCACGTTGCCGCCGTAGCCCGAGTTCACGGACATGATGGTGTTATCCTGAGGGAAGTGGGTGATATAACGGTTTTCTTCGTCAATGTCGGCACGTGCATGCAGACCCTTGATATAATCGGGGCTGTCACCGAGTGCTTCCAGCACGTTGGTTCCAACGCGCGTCATGATGAGCATGTTCAGCACCACGTAGATGGAGTCGGTCAGCTCAATGCCGTACTTGGCAAAATCAGAGCCGACAACGCCCATGGAATAAGGGATCACGTACATGGTGCGCCCCTTCATGGAGCCTGTATAAAGCTTCTTGAGCTTGGCGTACATCTCGTTCGGGTCCATCCAGTTATTGATGTTGCCCGCCTCCTCCTTGGTGGGGGTGCAGATGTAGGTGCGACCCTCCACACGGGCAACGTCGTTGACGGCGGTGCGGTGCAGATAACAGTTGGGAAGCAGTTCTTGGTTCAGTTTAATAAGCTCACCCGTGGAGCATGCTTCAGCACGCAGAGCCTCGGCTTGAGCCTCGGTTCCGTCGATCCACACGATCTTATCGGGCTTGGTCATGGCTGCCATTTCGTCGATCCAGGACAATACGTACTTATTGTTGGTCATAATTTCCATCTCCTCTTGAATTTGGGCTTGTGCGGTTTTTCGCTACAATCGTTTCCCATTTTGATTATACACCTTTTTTGCAGCTTTTTCAACAAGATCTTTCAAAGGTTACACTTTATTAACATATTGCTTTTCTCTTGATACTCGCGCGCGAAGGAAGTATTTTCTTTAAGCCACAAAGGCGTGTGCGTGACGGTATGGGTTCTCGAGGCATAAAAGCGCATAATTCCAATTTCCGAAATTCATTTTGCTTCTGCATTATCTCTTTTTGTTCTTAGCAAATGCAAAAACCAGCGTCTGTCCTTTTGCGTGATGCCTCCCATTGCGAGCAAGAGAAGAAGATAAAGCAATGCGGTAACGGTAACGTGCAAGGCGAGCGCAGTTCCGCTGTGTGGGAGCTTTATCTCCCAAGCGCAGATGATCAAACGGTAAACAGAGGTGGCACCGATCACCGCCAAAAGGGGACGCAAAACAAGGGAAAGCACGGAGGGGTTGAAGCCCGTGATCTTCAATAAGCGTGTTATGCTGAGCGCAGCATTCAGTATTTCCGTGATATAGATGGTGATCAGATAGCCCGTGATGCCCATACGCGGCACGAGGAGTGCTACCGAAATGACCGAGATCAGTGCATCAACGATATTCACGTTCATAGAGTAAACCTGCTGTCCCAAGCCCTTGAGCATGGCGTCCGTGGCGGTATCCAAGTACATAATGGGGATCAAAGGAGCGAGTAATCCGATGAATTTTGCCACCTCAATATCGTCATAAAGCACCGTGCCGAGCTCTCCCGAAAGGGATAGCATGATCCCCGATACGCCAATGGCGAACAGCAGCGTGAGCTGATAAACGCGGCCCGCAATATAGCGGATCTCAAGGCGGTTGTCAAGCGACTGCTGCTCCGTCATTTCGGGAATCAGCAGCGCGGCAAAGGAGGAAAGAATGGCGGCGGGATAGAGCACGACGGGCAGTGCCATTCCGTGAAGCGCTCCATAAGCGGCAAGTGCCTCCGAATTCCCTGAGCCGTAGGATAAAAGACCGCGAGGGATTAAAATATGTTCTATTGCAAGCAAACCTGACCGCGCATATGCACTGATTGCAACGGGCAAAGCAATTGCTGCCACCTGCACCTTTTTTTCGGATCTTAACGTGCTGAGCTTGCGAAATCTTCTTTTGTCTGCCCAATATAAAAAGACGTTTAAGACAAGGGAAAGTGACTCCGAAACGGCTCCTCCCGCAAGGATCGCCAAAACGCATCCCTCGACGCTGTCGGGCGCAACGAGCACCAGTAAGGCAACCGTCAGAGAAATCCTTACACCTTGCTCCACAATCTGCGAAATGGCATTTTTCCAGGCGCGGCGCACGGCTGTAAAGTAGCCGTTTAAGACTGAGGTCAAGGCAATCGGCAGAAGAGTAGCGGAAAGCAGATAGAGTGCGCGAACGGTGCGTTCGTCCTTGAGCACGTAAAGTCCAAGCGGTCTTGCGGATAAAAAAAGCAAGAGCGTGGCAAGTGTTCCGAAGCTTGCTGCGTAGGTGAGGCAAGCACGAAGGCATTGCCTGTTTTCTGCTCCTTTGCTGATCTCCAAGCGCTCTGCAACGGCTCGCACGGTGGCTAAATGGATCCCCGATGTTGCAAGAGTGACGGCAAAGCCGTAGACACTGCTGATGAGAGAAAACAGTCCCATGGCTTCTGCGCCGACCTTGTTGGAAATGTACACGTTAAAGCTGACGCTTACCGTGCGCATCAGAAGGGTGACCGCCGTAAGCAATAAGGCGTTATACAAATATTGTCGTTTGGTTTTCATAAATTCACCTCAAGAAACTTTATTCTCCGTAAAATAAAATATCACACCTCGCCCTCCGACTCTTTACATTTTGTTCAAAATGTGGTATACTGTAAATGTAAAAGCATAAAAGGAGGATTTGATATGTCTGAATATTTGGCGATCACGATCGGCAGACAATACGGTAGCGGCGGACGGGAGATCGGCGTGCGGCTCGGAGAATTGCTCGGCATAAAGGTTTACGATAAGGAGCTGATCACGCTTGCCGCCGAAAAGAAGGGTGTCCCCGCGGATTATTTGCATAAGGTGGACGAGAAAGCCACGAACAGTCTTTTGTACAGCATTGCGATCGGCGCGTCCTTGCATCGCAACCCTCAGCTTGGGGTAGAAATGCCCATTAACGACCGTTTATTTATGACGCAAACGGAGATCATCAAGGAAGCGGTACAGGAGGGTCCCGCCATTTTTGTGGGGCGTTGTGCGGATTATATTTTGCGCCGCCATAAAAAAAGACTGAGCATTTTTATCCATGCCGATTTTGAGCATCGCGTTTCTCGCATCGCCGAGGAGTATGGCATCTCGCGCAAGGAAGCGGAAGCAAAGGTCAACAAAACGGATAAGCACCGTGTGAACTATTATAATTTTTACACAGGCAAAAAGTGGGGCAAGGTCGACAATTATCACGTATCCATGAACAGCTCGATCCTCGGAATAGAAGGAAGCGCGCAAGTGCTGGCGGAAATGATCCGTATTTTTTCTCGTCAAAACGACGAAAATAACGGTAACTGAAGCAAATAGGAAAAATTTTCAAAAAACCTCTTGACAACATTGCACATGCTGACTATGATATACAGTGCAGTAAATCATGAGGAGGATCGAGTATGGTCGTTTATGTCTGCGCGCTTTGCGGATATGAATACGAAACCGAAACAGGCGTTCCCGAATGCGGAATCGAAGAGGGCACCGAGTTTGAGGACCTGCCGGACAGCTTTGCCTGCCCGCTTTGCGGCGCGGGGAAGGAGGAGTTCGAGCCCCAGGAACGCGAGGACGAATAAAAACGAATCCCCCAAGGCGGTCGTAAGGATCGCCTTTTTTATTCATGCTTTTATGCAAATATTCAAAATCAATATTGACATTCGCGCGCGAAAGAGATATAATAATATAAAATATTTTGCTTATGTCCGCCCGAGGCGGACGGAAGGGACAGTCATGGCACTCAACAGACGGGAAGCAAGAGAGGCGGTTTTCGAGCTTCTTTTTGAAACGGAATTCAAAAACGACGAACCGAGAGAAGACATTTTTGCGCTTTCCACCAATCATCGTGAAATTGAAGAAAACGCCTATATCCGCGGCACCTATTTCGGTGTTTGCGAGCATTTGGCGGAGCTGGACGAGCTGATCAATCGCCATTCCAACGGCTGGAAGGCAAATCGAATCTCCAGAGTTTCGCGTTCTATCTTGCGGCTATGTATTTATGAAATGCTTTTTTGTGAGGATATTCCCGCCAATGTGTCGATCAACGAGGCGATCGAGCTTTGCAAAAGATTTGACGAGGAAAAGGCGCGCTCCTTTGTGAACGGCGTGCTGAACAGTGTGAAAAATGAGCTGAACGGGGAAAATAATGAGTAAACCGTGCTTTATCGGCATCGATACCAGCAATTACACAACGTCCGTTGCAGTGGCTGATGCGGCAGGCGAGATCGTTGCCAATTTAAAGGAGTCCTTGCCCGTAAAGGCGGGGGAGTGCGGATTGCGACAAAGCGACGCGGTTTTTGCACACGTCAAAAATCTTCCGCGTTTGATGCTCCGCTTGCGAGACGTGCTTGATGCGTACACACCCGTTGCCGTCGGTGCCTCCGTGCGCCCGCGCGACGCGGCAGATTCGTACATGCCGTGCTTTCTTACGGGTGTGGCGGCGGCGCAAAGCCTTGCCGCGCCGATGCAGCTTCCCGTTTACGAGTTTTCGCACCAAAACGGGCACATCATGGCGGCGCTTTACTCCGCTAAGGCTTCACATCTGATCGGCGAGCCGTTTGGCGCGTTTCACGTTTCGGGCGGAACGACGGAGATGCTTTACGTCACCCCGTGCGAAAGGGATTTTCGTGTAGAGCTGATCGGCGGTACTTCCGATCTGAATGCGGGACAAGCCGTGGACCGCATCGGCGTGGCAATGGGGCTTTCCTTTCCGTGCGGTCCTGCGCTGGAAGCGCTGGCGAGTGCCAATACAAAGAAGATTCCGCGTCCGCGCATCTCGGTGCGAGAGGGAAAATGCAATCTTTCGGGATTGGAAAACCTGGCGGTAAAGCTCCTCGGGGAGACGGGTGACAAGGCGCTGGTTGCCGCTTTTGTGTTGGAATTTATCGCACAGACTCTTGCCGCGCTTGCGCTGTGGCTAAGGGAGACCTACGGTGCGCTGCCGTTGCTTTTTGCGGGCGGCGTTATGAGCAATCGCATCATTGCAAAAAAATTGAGGAATTGCTTGGGGAGCTGCTATTTTGCAGACCCTGCATTTTCCGCCGATAACGCGGCGGGTGTCGCGCTGCTTTGTCGCGCGCGCCATATTTCGTTATAATCAAATTGTCGAGAGGAGCCGTTCATGTCACAAAATCTGCTGACTGTTTCGCAATTGAACGAATATTTGCGGATGCTCATGGATGGCAATCCGCTGTTAAATAGCGTATTTGTGCGCGGTGAGATCTCAAATTTTACCAACCACTACAAAACAGGACATTTCTATTTTTCCTTAAAGGATGAAGGCGCGCTTTTGCGCGCAGTGATGTTCCGCGCAAACGCACAACGCCTGAAGTTTTTGCCCGAAAACGGCATGAAGGTGATCCTGCACGGACGTGTATCGGTATTTCCGCGGGATGGGCAGTATCAGATCTACGTGGACGACGTGCAGCCCGACGGCGTGGGTGCCTTGTATCTCGCTTATGAGCAGCTGCGTAAAAAATTAGAGTCAGAGGGGCTCTTTGACGCCGCGCGCAAGCGAGCCCTGCCACGATATCCGCAAAAAATAGGGCTGATCACCTCGCCCACGGGCGCGGCTGTGCGTGATATGATCGATATTCTCGGCAGAAGATTCCCCGCAGCAGAGATCGTTTTGTATCCCGCACTCGTGCAGGGGGCCGACGCGCCCGAAAGCTTGATGACGGGACTTGCCTGCTTTGCACAGTATCTTCCCGTAGATGTGATCATTATCGGTCGCGGGGGCGGCTCTGCCGAGGATCTGTTTGCCTTCAACCATGAGGGGCTGGCGCGCGCCATAGCGGCTTGCCCTATCCCCGTGATCTCCGCGGTGGGGCACGAGACGGATTTTACCATTTGCGATTTCGTTTCCGATCTTCGCGCCCCCACCCCCTCTGCCGCCGCAGAGCTTGCCGTTCCCGACGCAGGAGAGATGCGCCGCGCGCTCTCTTCCGCGCAACGGGAGCTCGAGGGGCTGATGCATCGCTTACTCGGCGAGCATCGCGCCGCCGTCTCCGTTCTTGCAGGCGCCGAGGCGTTGCGCTCTCCGCACTATTATCTTGAGGAGCGCCGTATGGCGGTCTCCTATCTGGAGCAGCGCCTGGAGGCATTGTTTTCCGAGAATTTTTTGGCGGCAAAAAATCAATTTGCCGCGTTATGCGAAAGGCTGCACGCCCTCTCGCCGCTTTCCGTGCTCTCGCGCGGCTATACGGCGGTGTTTAACACACAAGGAGTGCCTGTTACCGTAGGGAAGCAGCTTTCAAAGGGAGAGCGTATCTCGATCCGTTTTTCCGACAGTACCGTTGACGCCACCGTTTCGGGTGTGCGGGAAAGTGAGTAATTATGCCTGCAAAAAAAGAAATTTCCTTTGAACAAGCACTATCGGAGCTGCAAGCCGTCACGGAGCGCTTGCAGGAGGGAAGGGTGCCGCTGGAGCAATCTCTTTCGCTTTATGAGCGCGGTATGGAGCTTGTAAGGATCTGTAACGCGCGTCTTGACAGCGCGGAAAAGCGCGTGAACGCCGTAACCGTTGGTGCAGACGGTGTTACGACCGTCGCGTTTGATACGGGGGCGGAGTCATGATCACTCGGCGTTTGCGCGAAAACGCGGCTCTTGTGGAAAAGGAGCTTGCCGCCTATCTCGCGCAAGAGGATAATGATTTTGCCGAGGAGCTTGCGGCAGAGCGATACAGTCTTTTATCTCGTGCCAAGCGTATCCGTCCCACGCTTGTTTTGGAGTTTTGTCGCCTTTTCGGCGGCATGGATGAGGCGGCTTTGCCCTTTGCGGCAGCGGTGGAGATGATCCATACCTATTCACTGATCCACGACGATCTGCCTTGTATGGATGATGACGATATGCGGCGCGGCAGACCCACCTGTCATAAGGTCTATGGGGAAGCGACCGCGCTTTTGGCGGGTGACGGGCTTTTGACGCGCGCTTTCGGTGTACTTGCCTCCAATACCGCCGTGAGCGCCGAGACGGTGCGTGCCGCGACGCTGGCGCTCTCGCGTGCGGCGGGCAGCTTGGGGATGATCGGCGGGCAGGTGATGGATCTTGCGGGTGAGGGAAGAGTGCTCTCTATGGAAACGCTGAAAAAGCTCCATGCACATAAAACGGGAGCAATGATCGCCGTTTCCGCCAAGCTCGGCTGCCTTGCCGCGGGGCTGGATGAGGACGATGCGCGCACACGTGCCGCGGTGCGCTTTGCAGAGGGGATCGGTCTTGCCTTTCAGATCGTGGATGATGTGCTGGACGCAACGGCAGATGCCGCCGTGCTTGGAAAGCCCGTAGGGTCCGATGCCGAAAACGAAAAGACGACCTTTCTCACGTACTATACACCCGATGAAGCCCTTTCTCTGGCAGCACGGCTGACCGACGAGGCAAAAAAGTCGCTTGAAAAAACAAAGGGTGCGGAATATTTGTTAGCACTTGCCGACTATCTTGTCCAAAGAAAGAATTAACCTATGAAATTTGATATCGTGTTATTTAAAAACAACATCGTGGATTTTTTTACAAATCCCGTGTTGCTGTGCGCCATTTTTTCCTGGTTTGCCGCACAGATCATTAAGCTGTTTACCACACCTTACTATACAAAGGAATTTTCGGTGTTAAATACCTTGTTCGGAAGCGGCGGCATGCCCAGCTCTCATTCCGCTGTGGTGTGCGCTACCGCTATTTCCTGCGGGATCCTTTACGGCTACAACTCCGCGATCTTCGCCGTCGCCGCCATACTTGCTATGGTGGTCATGCGCGATGCGTTGGGCATCCGCCGTGCCGCGGGGAAGCAAGCAGAGGTGATCAATCAGATCTCCGAGGAGCTCGGAAAAAAGCGCAAGCGCTTTGCGGACATCACCCTTCCCGAATTATTGGGGCATACCCCCCTGCAGGTGCTGTTCGGTGCATTGCTTGGCTTCGGTATGGCATATTTTTGCCAGCGCTTCCTCTTTATCAGGATGCTTTGATATGAGATTGGACGTTTATCTTGCGGAAAACGGCTACACAGAAAGCCGAGAACGTGCCAAGCGCCTTGTACTGTCGGGCGCGGTGCTGCTTGACGGAAAAGTGGTGCAAAAGCCGTCGTTGGAGATTTTTGGCTCGCCCACCGTTGCCGTGAGAGAGGAAACATTCGTGGGGCGCGGAGGTGAAAAGCTGCAAGCCGCGTTGGAGCTGTTCGGCATAGACCCTGCGGGACTGCGCGCGTTGGATATCGGTGCCTCTACGGGCGGCTTTACGCATTGTCTCTTGATCGGCGGCGCCGCCCACGTGACCGCGCTTGACGCGGGCGTGGGACAGCTGCATCCCAAGCTTTTGGCAGATTCGCGCGTAACGAACGTGGAAAAATACAATGCAAGGGACTTGCGTGCTTGCGACGTGGGGCAATTCGACCTTGCGGTCATGGACGTTTCTTTTATTTCGCAGACCTACATTTTGCCGCGCTTGCCGCAGGTGCTCGTGCCGAACGGCTGTGCCGTAACGCTGATCAAGCCGCAGTTTGAGGCGGGGCGCGCTGCGCTGAACAAAAAGGGGATCGTAAAAGAGCCGCGAGCTCGTGTGCTTGCTATTCGCCGCGTGCTGGAATCGGCGCGCGCCTGCGCTCTTATCCCCGCAGGGCTTGCACGCTCTCCCATTCTCGGGGGAGATGGAAACGTGGAATATCTGGCGTACTTTACCTTGACCGGTGAGGATACCGTAACCGAGGAAATGATTCAAAAAACCGTGTTGGAAGGAAGGTGAATCGCGTGAAAAGCATTGGACTGGTCACCAATTTCAATATACATGATAAGGCGAATGCTGCCATGCGTGTGGCAGAGGAGCTGCTGCGCTACGAGGTGCGCGTGCTGATCGCAGAGGTCAATAAGGACAAGATCTTTCGTATGCACAAAAGCCGCAAGGAATACGTCTATTTACCCCTTGAGGATGTTTATAAGCAGGCGGATGCCGTAATCGTTTTGGGCGGTGACGGCTCAATCTTGGATGCCGCGCGCCGCTGTGCGCCGCACGGCAAGCATCTGCTTGGCATCAATATGGGGCATTTAGGTTACATGACCGAGCTGGAGATGAATGATCTTACCGCACTGTCTCGCGTGGTGGCGGGGGATTACTGCATTGATGAGCGTGCCATGCTTAGTGTCGAGGTCTTTAATCAGAACGGCGGAAGAAAGGCAGAGTCCTTTGCACTCAACGACGCGGTAATCTCAAACGGCTCGGTGGCGCGGATCGTGGATCTTGAGCTGTATGAGGGGGGCAAGCAGGTGTCGCTGTTCCGCGCGGATGGGCTGATCGTCGCTACCCCAACGGGCTCTACGGCGTATTCTATGTCTGCAGGCGGTCCCATCACAGACCCCAAGCTGCCCTGCTTCTGTGTAACGCCCGTTTGCCCTCATTCGCTCACGGCGCGCCCGATGCTGTTCAGCGACAGCGCAAAATTAGAGATCAAAAATGTGTGCCAACGCGAAAAAATGCTCTATCTTACCGTGGACGGGCGCATCAATTTTGAATTATACCGCGGAGACGTCGTTCGTGTGACGCGTTCTCCCTTGTGTACCCGCCTGATCCGCTTGCGCGGCGATGGGTTTTATGCAAAATTGCAGGAAAAAATGAAAACATATACACAATAAAGAGGTTTAATATGAAAAGCAACCGTCAAAAAAAGATTTTGGAAATCATCAACCGTTATCAGGTGGAAACACAGGACGATCTCATCGACCGCTTGCTGGTAGAAGGCTTTTCTGTGACGCAAGCTACGGTTTCCCGAGATATTCGCGAGCTGCAATTAACCAAGATCCTTACGGGGAAGGGCAGCTATCGCTACGTTGCTCCCAAAAAAGAGGAAATGATCGCAGGGGTAAAGATCAACAACGCATTGGTGGAATCGATCACAAGGGTGGATTTTGCGCAAAATCTGGTGGTGGTGCATACCCTGCCCGGGCTTGCTCAAGCCGTTGCCGCGGGGATCGATAATCTCTCCATTGCCGATGTTTTGGGATGCGTGGCGGGAGACGACACGATCATGATCGCAACGCGCAACGATGCTGCCGCAAAAAGCATCAGCGAGCGTATCCGCACAATGATGAAGGCGGGTTGAAATGCTGGATTCGTTGCATATTGAAAACATGGCGGTGATCGACTCACTTGACGTGGATTTCTCCGCGGGGCTTTCGGTCATTACGGGTGAAACAGGCTCGGGAAAGTCAGTCATGCTTCATGCACTTGCTTTTTTGCTGGGCGGAAAGCCTGCTTTGGAGCTTTTGCGTCACGGAGCCGATTGCGCTGTTGTCAGTGCCGTATTTTCCGATGTTTCCGATGGCTGCAAGGCATTTCTCGCGGAGGCGGGCTTGCCTGCACAGGGAGAGCTGATGCTGCAACGCACGCTAACGGCGGACGGAAGGACGAAATGCCGCCTCAACGGGCGTGTGATCCCACAAGCCCTCCTGCGCGAGCTTGCAGGGCAATTGATCAGTATTCACGCGCAAAACGACAATCAAATGCTGCTGCAGCCCGCTATGCAGCACAAGATCCTCAACGAAAGCACTGATTTTGGCAACGCGCTTGAGCTTTACCGCAGCTGCTATGCACGGCGGCGTGAAACACAGGAGGCGCTTCGGCATCTGAAAAAGGATAGTGCGGAAGCGATGCGGCTTGCGGATATTTTGCGCTTTCAGATCTCGGAGATCGACGCCGCACATCTCAAGGAGGGGGAAGAGGATGCCCTTTTACAAAAGCGTGTAAAATTACAAAATATCGAAAAGATCGCAAAGCAGGCCGAGTTTACCTACCACGTTCTTTACGGTAGTGAGAAGGGTGCGGCGGCACTGATTTTGGAGCGTGCCTCACAAGCCATGCATCAGCTGGCAGCTGTGATTCCCGAAGCAGCTGATGCCGCACAAAGGCTGATGGATATGCGCTACGAGGTGGAGGATATTGCCATTACGGCGCGTGATCTTGCGGAAAATACAGATGGCGATCCCACCGCCGCGCTCAATCGCGTGGAAGGCAGACTGGACGTCATCACCAAGCTGCGCCGTAAGTATGGCGAGAGCGTATCCGAGATCCTTGCCTTTAGAGAAGCCGCCGCAAAACGGCTTTCCTTACTGGAAAACTCGGGAGAGGAGGAGCGTCGGCTTACCGAGCTGCTTGCGCAGCAAACAAAGGTCTTGCAGGAGCTTGCGGATCAATTGCACGAGGCGCGCGTATGCACCGCCAAGGAGCTATCCGAGCGAGTGCTGCAGGAGCTCGCTTTTTTGGATATGCCCGCCGTCAGGTTTGAGATCGGCGTGAAGGAAACCGCCGATTTCACGGTTGACGGAAGGGATGAGACCGAGTTTTGCATTGCCACGAACCCGGGAGACTTGCTCCACCCGCTTGCGCGGATCGCATCGGGCGGAGAGCTTGCGCGCATCATGCTGGCGCTCAAAAGCGTGCTCAATGATCGCGACGGTGTTGAGACTGCTGTTTTTGATGAGGTCGATACGGGTATTTCCGGAAAGACCTCTCGTAAGATCGGCATGAAGCTGGCGCAGATCGCAAAGCGCACGCAGGTGCTGTGCGTAACGCACTCTGCACAGATCGCCTCGCTTGCCACGGCGCATTATAAGATCTCCAAGGAACTGCGCGAATCCGAGGCGCACAGCTCCGTTGTCTTGCTTTGCGACGAGGACCGCGTGGATGAGGTGGCAAGGATCTTGGGAGGGCTTTGCGTGACCGAAGCGCAAAGATCTGCCGCACGTGACATGATAGAGGAAGGAAGGGCATTTCGATGAAGGGTAAAACCAATGCAATGCGCCGTTTGGATGCGGCGAAAATTCCTTATCGGGTGTTCGAGTATGAGGTGGATGAAAACGATCTCTCGGGCAAGCATATTGCCGACGAGATCGGTCTGCCGCACGAGCAGGTGTTTAAAACGCTGGTCGCACACGGTGACCGCACGGGATATGTAGTGCTTTGCATCCCCGTGGATTTTGAGATCGATCTCAAGCTTGCCGCGCGGGAAACGGGAAATAAGCGCATCGAAATGGTGCACGTGAAGGACCTGCTTGCACTTACGGGTTATATCCGCGGCGGCTGCTCACCCATCGGCATGAAAAAGAAGTTTCCCACCTTCATAGACGAAACTGCACTTTTACACGAGCAGATCACGGTGAGCGCGGGCGTGCGCGGCGCACAGCTTTTACTCAGCGTAAAGGCGCTTTTGCCGTTTGTCGAGGCAAAATGCGTTCCGCTTACCGCAAAATAACAAAATCCCTTACGGGGCTTGACAAAATGCTTTGTAAGGAGTAAAATATTACATTATAATTTCATAGGAGCAGTACAATGAATAATCTTGAAAAAACAATGGAAAAGATCGTAGCCCTGTGCAAGAACCGCGGCTTTATTTTCCCCGGCTCGGAGATCTACGGCGGCCTTGCAAACTCCTGGGACTACGGCCCTCTTGGCGTAGAGTTTAAAAATAATGTGAAGAAAGCATGGTGGCAAAAGTTCGTGCAGGAGAGCCGCTACAACGT
>CAZOFQ010000036.1:0-12635 GCA_964579105.1 uncultured Lachnospiraceae bacterium | reverse complement strand
TGGAAGCCGTCCTCGTCCGCGTCGGTGCAAATGATGATCTTGGACCAACGCAGCTTTTCCAGCTCAAATTTGTTGAGGTCGTTTTTGACCTTTTTTGGGTCTACCTCAACGCCGCAGCCGATCACGCGCAAAAGGTCGGTGATGATGTCGTTCTTGAAAATGCGGTCATAGGACGCCTTGACGCAGTTCAGCGTTTTTCCGCGCACGGGGATGATCGCCTGGAATTCCGCGGCACGTCCCAGCTTACACGAGGTCAATGCCGAATCGCCCTCCACGATATACAGCTCGCGCACGTTCGGATCCTTGGAACGGCAGCCGACGAACTTTTCCACGCGGTTGGCGATGTCGATCTGCGCATTGAGACGCGTTTTCAGCTCATAGCGCGTGCGCTCCGCATTTTCGCGGCTGCGCTTGTTCACCAGCACCTGATTGGCAAAGATCTCCGCTTCCTTGGGATGCTCGGTGAGGTAGAAGCTCAGTTGCTCACGCAGGAAGCTCTTCAACGCCTCGCGGATGAAGGCGTTGGTGATGGATTTCTTCGTTTGATTCTCGTAGGAGGTCATGGTGGAGAAGCTGTTGATGACCAAAAGCAAGCAGTCCTGAATGTCCTCAAACGTGATGGATTTTTCGTTTTTCTTGTATTTGCCGTTATTCTTGAGATAAGTGTCAAGCACGGCAACGAAGGCAAGCTTTACCGCCTTGTCGGGCGAGCCGCCGTGCTCCAGGAAGCTGGAGTTGTGGTAGTATTCCAGGGCGTTGACCGAATTGGACACGCAGAAGGAAACGTCAGCCTTGAGCTTGTATTCGTCACGGTCGGCACTGTCACGTCCCTGCGTTTCCAGATGCCAGAGCACGGGCTCGGTGCGTGCGCTGTCACCCGCCAGCTCACGGACGTAATCGGGAATGCCGTTTTCGTAAACGAAGGCTTGCTCCTCAAACCTGCCCTTTTCCTTTTCCAAGCGAAGCAGGAATTTTATACCGGGGTTGACCACCGCCTGACGGTGCATGGTATCTGCAAAGAACTCGTGAGGGATGTTGATATCGGTAAACACCTCGGTGTCGGGACGCCAACGGATCACCGTGCCGCGGCGACGCTCGCGTCGCTCCAGCGGACGGGAGGTGAGCTCCGTGACCGCGTATCCCTTTTTGAAGGAGATGCTGTGCACCTGCTCGCCGTCAAAGGATTGCACGTCCATATACTCCGAGGAGTATTGTGTGGCGTAAGCGCCAAGACTGTTAAGACCGAGAGAATATTCGTAAGCCGCACAGCTTTTGTTGTTGTCGTACTTGCCGCCTGCGTAAAGCTCGCAGAAAATAAGCTCCCAGTTCCAGCGGTTTTCCTTTTGGTTAAACCCTAAGGGGATGCCGCGGCCGAAGTCCTCCACCTCGATGGAAAGATCAAGAAAGGCGGTGACGGTGATCACGTCGCCGTGCCCTTCACGTGCCTCGTCCACCGAGTTGGAAAGGATCTCGAAGAAGGAATGCTCACAACCCTCAAGGTTGTCCGCACCAAAAATAACCCCCGGGCGCTTTCTCACGCGGTCGGGGCCCTTCAGGGCGGTGATGACGTCATTTCCGTATGCGGCTTTTGCTTTTGCGGACATTCCTTGCCTCCGTTTTTGGTGTATTTTGTGGCTTTCATCTTAATATTATACCACATCTTGTGTATTTTGTAAAGTCTAAGGAACATTTTTTAGAAAAAATTACCCAAACCCTTGCACCAAGGGGGCAGAATGGGTATAATATATTATGGATGAATTTGTTTCGTGGAGTGTGAAGCGAAATGAGAGAGTCCGTTTTCGATTTTGGTCTGCTTCAAAAACGCGGTGCTGCCGTGCTTGGATTTGGACGTGCGGGGCGCGCCGTGACCGATTTTTTGCTCTCGCACGGTGTGATACCCACGGTATATGCACAGCATGCCGTAGCAGAGGAGCTGGTGGCAGGTTACGCCCGCAACGGGGTGAGATTCTTTGACGAATTTCCCGAAACGTTTCCCGAAAGCGTGCTGTTTCGCTCCCCGGGGATCCGCCCCGATATTCCTCCTGTTCGCCGCGCGCTTGCGATGGGGAGCGTGCTTTCGGGAGAGACCGATCTGTTTATGCAAGGCACCGCTGCCACTGTGATCGGTGTGACGGGGAGCGACGGCAAGACCACCACCGCGAATCTCGTTGCCGCACTCTTGCGTGCGGCGGGAAAGCACGCCGTGCTTGGCGGCAATAACGGCATGCCGCTTTTGCCCCATCTGCATACGCTTACCGCAAAGGATTATGCCGTGATAGAGCTTTCCAGCTTTCAGCTGATGACCGCCCCCGCGCCCGATGTGGCGGTGCTCACCAATCTTACACCCAATCACTTGAACTGGCATACGGATTATACCGAGTACGCCGCAAGTAAATGCCGTGCGCTGTGGGGGGCAAAGCGCCTTGTTACCAATGCCGCATGTGCCGCTACGCGCGAGATCGGCTTGCGCGCGCCCTTGCGGGTGACCTGGTTTACCGCGAGTGAGGCGCTTCCCGAGGTGCTGGAAAATGAACCGCTTTCCGTTACCGTTTTTGGGGATACTGTAAACATAAGAAATGAAAACGTATGCCGCAGCGTGCCCGCATTGCAGGAATTTTGCTTGCTTGGCAAGCACAACAGGGAAAATCTTGCCGCCGCCATTGGCGCGGTGGCGGAGCTCGTGGAGGATGGGGCGATTTTGCAAGCCGTGCGCGAATTCCGCGGCGTGCCGCACCGACTGCAAGCGGTGGGAACCGTGCGCGGCGTGACCTATATCAACAGCTCGATCGACACCTCGCCCTCGCGCACCGCGGCGGCGCTTTCCGCGCTGGATGAGCGCCCTATTGTGATCGCGGGCGGAAGAGGAAAGGGGATACCCTTGCAGCCCTTGGGGGATGCACTTGCGACGCATGCCAAAGCCGTGCTTTTGTACGGAGAAACGGCGCGAGAGATCGCGAACGCGATTGGCGTGCGCGTGCCCGTGCAATGCTGTGCGGATTTTTACGAGGCGTTTTACCGCGCCGCAGACGCTGCAAGCTCGGGGGACACGGTGTTGCTTTCCCCCGGCTGTACCGCATTTGACGCATTTCGTGATTTTGAAGAACGTGGCGAGGTCTTTTGCCGTTTGGTAAAGGAGCTTGCCGAAGAAAGGAAGTAAAGCATTGGAACTTCGCAACCTGATCCCCGCCATGGCGGGGCTGATGAGCGTGACGGGCTATGAGACCTATGACGCCGCCGCGCTCACACCGCTGCTCCGTGGCTTTGACGAGGACACGACCGACACAGTCGGCAACCGTATCCTTGTGCGCCGCTGCGGGCGCGAAAATGCACCGCGTATCCTTATTGACACGCATTTTGACGAGATCGGCTTTTTTGTCAGTGAGATTCTGGAGCGTGGCTTTTTGCGCGTGGTTGCCGTGGGTGGCTTAGACCTGCGTACGCTCCCCTCCGCCGAGGTCAAGATCTATGGAAAGAGCGTGTTAGACGGCGTGATCGCTTCACAGCCGCCGCACCTGCAAAGAAAAGACGGCGAAAAGCTGCTCACACCCGTGACCGAGCTGCTGATCGATACGGGATATCCCGAAGAAGAATTGCGTGAGCTTGTACGCGTGGGGACACCCGTGGGCTTTGTACCGCGCTATCAATTTTTGGCAAACGACCGCCTTGTGGGCAAGGGGCTTGACAATAAGGCATGCACCGCCTGTGCGGTGGCGGCGATCACGAACGTGCCTCGCGAGTCGCTTGCGGGAGACGTGTATCTCTTGCTTTCGGTACACGAGGAGACCGACCGCACGGGAGGCACCGCCGTTGGCGGCTTTGCCGTGCAGCCCGATTATGCCATGGTGATCGACGTGAATTTGGGGCGCACGCCCGACACGCAAGGGCGCGAGACCGTTGTGATGGGCAAGGGACCCTCCATCACGCGCAGTGCCATTGTAGACAGGCGTCTCACGCGCATGACCGAGGAGATGGCGAGCGCCGCGGGCATCCCGTGGCAGGTGAGCGTTTCCGCCACCGATACGGGCACGAACACGGGCGCGTTGCATCTGGTACGCGAGGGAATCCCCGTGGTAGACGTAGGAGTGCCGCTTCGTGCCATGCATACCTACGTGGAGATGCTGGATATGGCGGACGCCGAGAGCCTTACGGCACTGGTGCGTGCGTTTGCTTGCGATAAAAGCATTGCGGAGGTGTTTGCATGAAAACGGGTGCTGAATTGCTGCAAAGGCTTTGCAATTGCTTCGGGCCCACCTCCTGCGAGGGTGAGGTGGAGACCGCGATCCGCGAGGAGCTTGCGGACACGGTGGCGGAGCTTCATACCGATCGCATGGGCAATCTGACCGCACATCTGAAGGGTGCAGACGGTGCGCCGCGCGTGATGCTGTGCGCGCATATGGATGAGGTCGGCTTTATGATAAACGAGATCGACGAGGATGGTTTTTTGCACTTTGATACCGTGGGCGGCATCGACCCGCGCGTGCTGTGCGGAAGAATGGTCACCGTCGGGGATGAAACGCGCCGCGTGTCGGGCGTGATCGCCGCCAAGGGGATCCATCTGCAGGATGCGGACGAGCGCAAAAAGGTGACTCCCACAGACAAGCTTTATATTGATATCGGTGCTACGGACCGTGCCGACGCGGAGCGCTTGGTCTCGCTTGGCGACCTTGGTACGTTTGATACGCTGTTTTCCTCGTTTGGCAAGGATCGCGCTTATCTGCGCGGCAAGGCGTTGGATGATCGCCTTGGCTGTGCGTTGCTCATTGAGCTTCTGCGTGAGCTGGAAAAAGCCCCCGTGCCGCCGGATCTGTGGTTCTGCTTCACCGTGCGTGAGGAGATCGGCAAATCGGGGGCGCTGGTAACGGCAAATCGCATAAAGCCCGATGTGGCGATCGTGCTGGAGACCACTGCCATTGCAGATCTGCCCTCGGTGGACGAGTCCTGCCGCGTTGCCGACGTAGGCGGGGGCGGCGTGCTCTCGCTTGCGGATCGCTCCACGGTTTACGACCGTGCGCTTGTGGATCGCGCGTTGGAGATCGCGGAGAAGCACGCGATCCCCGTACAGGTCAAGCGCTACGTCTCGGGCGGCAACGACGCCGCACACGTGCAACGCAGCGGCACGGGCGTGCGCTGTCTTGCACTCTCCGCCCCTACGCGCTATCTGCACGCTCCCGTGTCGGTGGCTTGCTTGCGGGACTATGAAGCAATGCGTGCATTGCTGATCGCCATGCTCAAGGATTGGAAGGTTTAAAATATGTATCATACACTCAAAAAATTATTGCCCACTGTTCCGAGTGTTTCGGGACGCGAGGCGACCGTGCGCGACGTGATCGAGGGCTTGATGCGTCCGCTTGTTGACGAGATCTCGGTTGACGCCATGGGAAATCTGATCTGCCGCAAATGCGGCGCTGCGCAGGATCCGCACAGGGTGATGCTGTGCGCGCACATGGATGAAATCGGCTTTATCGTGAATTTTATCGAGGAAAACGGCTTTTTGCGCGTGGCGCCCATCGGCGGGATCTCCTATACCGCAGCGGCATTTGCCGAGGTGGTGTTTGAAAACGGCGTGCGCGGCGTGCTGGTACCCGAGGCGGGCGGTGACGCAAAGGAAGCGCCCAAGGCAGAAAAATGCCTTGTGGATATCGGCGCCTCGAGCAGAAGTGAGGCACAGCGCCGTGTGAAGATCGGCGACTGCTGTTCGCTTCTGCCGCACGTGAGCAGGCTGAATACCAATCGTATCGTGGGACGTCCCCTGGACGACCGCATCGGCTGTGCTTGTCTTGTGAGGATCGCGGAAATGCTTACCGCACCCCGTGATGATATTTATTACGTCTTTTCCGTGCAGGAGGAGGTCGGCTGCCGCGGCGCACGCCCTGCAGCCTTTGCGCTTGCTCCTGACGTGGCGCTGATCTTTGACGTCACGGGCACGGGTGACGAGCAGGGCGCAAAGCCTATGGCGGTAAAGCTTGGCGGCGGTGCTGCCGTGAAGATCAAGGATAGCTCCGTGATCTGTGACGCGAAGCTTGTGCAGGAATTGCTGGATACCGCCAAGAGAACGGGGATCGCCGCGCAATGCGAGATCCTCACCTATGGTGGCACGGATACCTCATCCGTGCAAATGACGGGTCTTGGATGCCGTGCGGGCGCGCTTTCTATCCCTTGCCGCTATATCCATTCCGGTGTGGAGATGCTGGATCTGCGCGATGCGGCGGCGGCGGTTGCACTGACCGTTGCGTATCTCGGAGGTGATAGGGCATGAAATTTTCCGATGAGCTGCTGACAATTGCGCAAAAAGCAGAGACGGCACTGCAGGGGCAATTTGCAAGGATCAACGAGGTCTCGCACAAGAACACCGCCAAGGTCATGGGGGCGTTTGCCGAGCATCGAGTGGATGCCGCCTGCTTTGCGCCCTCCAGCGGCTACGGCTATGACGACCGCGGACGGGATACGCTGGATAAGATCTTTGCGGACGTAATGGGCGCCGAGGCGGCGTTTGTGCGCCATAGCATCGTCAACGGCACACACGCGCTCACCATAGGGCTTTTCGGGCTTTTGCGCCCTCGCGATATTCTGCTTTCCATTGCGGGAAAGCCCTACGATACGCTGGAGGAGGTCATCGGCATTGCGGGCGAGGCGGGGAACGGCTCGCTTGCGGATTACGGCGTGGAATACCGCCAGATCGACCTTGTGGAGGGAAAAACGCTGGATCTTTTCGCCATTGAGTCGTTTTTGCGCTCCGAGGAGGGAGAGCGCGTCAAGGTCTGCTTCATTCAGCGCTCCAAGGGGTATCTCAACCGCCGTACGCTTACCGTCGCCGAGATCGGCGAGGCGGTGCGGGTGGTGAAATCCGTCCGCCCCGACGCGTTCGTGGTGGTGGATAACTGCTATGGAGAATTTACAGAGGAACAGGAGCCACCCGCCGTTGGCGCGGATCTTGCCATCGGGTCGCTTATTAAAAACCCGGGTGGCGGCATGGCGGAAACGGGCGGATATCTCGCGGGCACTGCGCGCGCGGTCGAGCTTTGCTCCTACCGTCTTACCTGCCCGGGAATCGGTCTTGAGGTGGGCGCAACGCTCGGTGAAAACAAAAACATGTACCGCGGACTGTTTTACGCACCGCACACCGTAGCAGAGGCGCTGAAGACCGCGCATTTTGCCGCCTATGTATTTCGCGAGCTTGGCTTTGCCGTTGAGCCCGCACCCGAGGAGCTGCGCTCGGACATCATACAAACCGTGATCACGGGCAGCCCCGAGGGGCTTTGCGCCTTCTGTCGGGGGATTCAGTATGGCTCTCCCGTAGATGCCTACGTGACCCCCGAGCCTTGGGCAATGCCGGGGTATCAGGATAAGGTCATTATGGCTGCGGGGACCTTTGTGCAGGGGGCGTCCATCGAGCTTTCTGCCGACGGCCCCTTGAAGCCCCCGTATACTGCCTTTTTCCAGGGCGGTCTCACCTTTGAAAGCGGCAGGATCGGCGTGCTGTCTGCCGCAAGCGAGATCATCAAAAGCGTGAAATAATAAAGAGAGGAAGTAGAAATGATGAAACGAATTCTTGCATTTTTGTTGCTTGCCGTGCTTTGCGCGGGGCTTGTTGCCTGTGCCGACGACGAGGTGCCGAGCGGCATGAAAAACGTAGGGCTGGAGAGCTCTAAATTTTATCTTTTCGTGCCCGAAGCTTGGATATCTCAAAGTGATCGCGGCATCCCCGGTGCGACCTCACCGGGCGGAGAGGATGCCAACGTGCTGGTGACGCAGTATCTCATGGAGCAGCTTTACACTCCCGAAACCTACTGGGAAAACAAGTGCGTGCCCGAGCGTACGGCAACCTTCTCCTCGTTTGAGATCACGGAGAGTACATCCACGACGCTGGGCGGCGTGGATGCCAAGAAGTACGTCTATACCGCGGTGTTGGGCGGCAATACCTACCGCTTTCTTGAGGTGATTGCCACGGTGGATAATATCGTCTATACGCTGACCTATACCGCCACGCCCGAGTATTTTGATACTTACCTTACCGACGTGGATAGCATCTGCGCCAATTTCCGATTCCGTTAAGCATGTCGGTTTATTTTGATAATTCCGCCACAACGGCGCTGTGCCCCGAGGCAAGGGCGGCAATGCTTGCCGCCATGGAGCGCTTCGGCAATCCCTCCTCGCTGCACGGAGAGGGGACTGCCGCCGCCGCGATCCTGCACGAGGCACGCATTGCTGTTGGCGAAGCACTCGGCGAGCGCTTTTTGAAGGACGGTCAACTGCTTTTTACCGCTTCGGGCACCGAGGCAAGCGCACTTGCCCTTCTCGGTACGGCGCACGCGAAAGCGCGGCGTGCCGCTGACGTGATCCTTACCACGGATTCCGAGCATCCCTCCGTATCCGAAAATCTTGCAATACTGGAAAAGGAGGGCTTTCGCGTCGTGCGCGTTCCCACGCGTGCGGGCAAGCTGGATATGGACGCCGTCCGCGCCCACTGTAATAAAGAGCTTTTCATGGTCAGCATGATGCTGGTGAACAACGAAACGGGCGCGTGCTACCCCGTAAAAGAGGTGTTTGCTCTTGCCAAGGCGGCAAACCCCGATTGCATTTGTCATTGTGATGCCGTACAGGGCTTTTTGAAGCTTCCCGTGACCCCTAAGACTCTCGGGGCGGATCTGATGACCGTCAGCGCACATAAGATCCACGGTCCCAAGGGCGTGGGGGCACTGTACGTGTCACCACAGCTGCTTAAAGCACGCGCGCTTTCGCCTATTTACGGCGGTGGCGGACAGGAATGGGGCTTTCGCTCAGGCACGGAAAACGTGATCGGCATTGCGGGCTTTGCCGCAGCCGTGCGTGCGGGAATGGCAAAAAGAGTAAAAGACGTTGCGCGTCTTGCAATGCTTTCACAAAAGCTGATCGATGCCCTTTTCGCCACGGAGATCCGTGTCAATCTTCCTGCCGTGCGCGCACCGCATATTGTCAATATCACTCTGCCGCAGATCAAAAGCGAGACCATGCTCCACTTTTTGTGGGAGCAGGGGATCGCCGTTTCCAGCGGCTCAGCTTGCTCCTCGCACGCCAAATCGCCAAGCAAGGCGTTGCTTGCGTTTGGACTTGACGCAGGAGAGGCGGATTGCTCGCTGCGCGTGAGCCTTTGTGCCGAGAATACCGAGCAAGAGGTGGAAGCGTTGGTTTGTGCCCTGCAAAAGGGGCTTTCCTCGCTCATCCGCATTCGGAATTAATAAAAAAGAACGATTTGCCCACCGTTAAGGGGGTAAATCGTTCTTTTTTATTATAAAAGAGCCACTTTTCGGCACCGCAAGCCGATTGTCATAATCCGTGCTGCCGCCGCATAGCATTTAGCGACAAGATTTGAAATGCCGGAGGGAAAAGATATGGCAGAGCGTTCCATTTACGAGGACATTGCCCGCCGCACGGGCGGGGATATTTACATTGGCGTGGTGGGCCCCGTTCGTAGCGGAAAATCCACCTTTATCACGCGTTTCATGCAGGAGATGGTGCTTCCCAACATGGCAGAGGATGCAGCACGTGAACGCGCGAGGGACGAAATGCCGCAAAGTGCTGCGGGCAAGACCGTGATGACGACCGAACCGAAGTTCGTGCCCGACGAGGCGGTCTCGCTTACCATCGAGGGTGGCGTGGGACTACGCGTCAAGATGATCGACTGTGTGGGCTACATGATTCCCGAGGCAATGGGCGCTGAGGAGAACGGCGAGGCGCGCATGGTAAACACGCCGTGGTCGGAAAGCCCTATGCCCTTTGCGGCGGCGGCGGAATACGGCACGCGCAAGGTGATGTACGAGCACGCTACCATCGGGATGCTGGTGAGCAGCGACGGGAGCGTGGGGGAGATTCCGCGCGCCTCTTATGAGGAAGCGGAGGCGCGTATTGTGCGCGAGATGAAGGGGATCGGTAAGCCCTTTGCCGTGGTGCTGAACTCCGCACAGCCTGCAAGCGAATCGAGCCGCGCACTTGCCGCCGAGCTGGAGCAAAAATACGGCGTACCCGTGGCGCTTGTGAACTGTCTTACCCTTCGCGCCGAGGATATTCAGGGCATCCTTTCTATGATCCTTTGCGAATTTCCCGTTACCGCCGTGCGCTTTCGGTTGCCCGCATGGGCATCGGCACTGCCGTGCGAGCATCCTATCCGTCAGGCGCTCACGGAGGATATTTGCCGTCTTGCAGGGGATGTAAGCCGTATGGGCGACGTGGAAAGGGTGTTTGAGGAGCTTGCGCAAAACCCTGCCGTGTGTGGGGTGGAGGTTGCCGAGCTGGATATGGGAAGCGGACGCGCAACGCTTGCGCTGAGGCTGAGCGATAGCTTGTATTACGACGTGCTGAGCGAGCTTGCGGACGAGGAGATCCGCGACGAAAAGGCATTGTTTGCGCTGGTCGGGGAGCTTGCAGGCGTGCGCGAGAAATACACCCGCGTGGCGGCGGCGCTGGAGAGCGCGGACGAGAACGGCTACGGAATCGTGATGCCCGAGGTCTCCGACCTGCGCTTGGAGAAGCCCACCATCGTCAAGCAGTCGGGCGGATACGGCGTGCGCCTTTGCGCCGCCGCGCAGTCCCTTCATATGATCCGCGCGGAGATCCGAACCGAGATCAATCCCATCGTGGGCACGGAGCAGCAGTCCGAGGAATTTGTGAAAAATATTTTGAACGAGTTCGAAAGCGACCCCAAAAAGCTGTGGGAGTCGAATATGTTCGGCAAGAGCCTGCACGAGCTTGTAAACGAGGGCATGCACGAAAAGCTGGAGCATATCCCCGACGAGGCGCGAAAGAAGCTTTCCGAAACGCTGGAGCGCATTGTCAACGAGGGCGCAAACGGTCTTATTTGCGTGCTGCTGTAAGAAATGACATAAATATATGATCTTAGAAAACCGCCCCTGATGGGGCGGTTTTTTGTCGTTCATTAGAAAAGGCTTAGATACGCCAAGTGAATGTTACGGTCTATTGATAAAAGCTTGAAGTTAAGTAGCCTTCCCTTGTGAGGGAAGGTGGCACGGAGCGCAGGAAGAGTAGGAAGAGTAGTTTGTGCAAAATCCATTTTCGCTCTTTACAAACGGAAAAGTTTGTGCTACAATAAGGTCACCACACAACTTCATAAGGATTACACAGGGTAAGTGTTTTTTTAGCAAAAACGCGTACTCTTTTTCGCTTACTTGTGTAATCGGAAGTTGTGTGGTAACAATCGGAGTCATGCGTTTTTCGGTGCGTGGCTCTGCCACGCACTTTTTTGTTTTAAGGAGGACGAAAAATGAAGAAATTACTGCTTGTGCTGTGCCTTTTGCTCACACTCACCTGTCTGTTCGCCGCATGCGACGAGGGCGGTGAGGGCACACCCACACCCGACGGCGCGCAAAACGAGGAGCAAAACGGCGAAACGCCCGAGGACGAGGACACACCCGAGGACGAAGAAACACCCGCACCGCACAGCCACACGTGGAGCGCGTGGGCAACGACCCAAGCCGCCACGTGCACCGCAAAGGGCTCGCAAAAGCGCACCTGTGCATGCGGGGAGAGCGAAACGCAAGCCCTTCCCGCAACGGGCGGCTGTGTCTATAACACGCAAAACGTGTGTACGGTCTGCAACACGGCACTGCAAGTTACCGAGGGGCTGGAGTATACCCTCAACAGCGACGGAGAATCCTATACCGTCTCAATGGGCACGGCGTTAAATAATACTACAGATATTGTTATTCCTTGGTATTACGAGGAGAAGCCCGTGACGGGGATTGGATATCAAGCATTTTATAATACTGCTCTTACAAGCATCACGATTCCCGCGAGCGTGACGAGCATCGGCGAGGAGGCGTTCTACAGTTGTGATAGCCTTGAGAGGCTCACGATCCCCGCAAGCGTGACGAGCATCGGCGAGTATGCGTTCGAAGATTGCTCAAACCTTACAAGCGTGACGTTTGGCGAGAACAGCCAATGTACGAGCATCGGCAATTATGCGTTCTGGTGCTGCGAAAGCCTTACAAGCATCACGATCCCTTCGGGCGTGATGAGCATCGGCTATTCTGCGTTCGAGAATTGCACTAAGCTTACAAGCATCACGATCCCTTCGGGCGTGACGAGCATCGGCTCTAGGGCGTTCTCTTTTTGCTCAAGCCTTGCAAGCATTGTGGTAGAAAGCGGAAACACGGTATATCACAGTGCAGGAAATTGCTTGATAAAAACGGCAAGCAAGACCCTGATAGCGGGGTGCAAAAACAGCGTCATTCCTACAGATGGTAGCGTGACGAGCATCGGCGATTGGGCGTTCTACTCTTGCTATAGCCTTACAAGCATCACAATTCCCGCGAGCGTGACGAGCATCGGCGCAAGTGCGTTCGAGGAATGCTCAAGCCTTACAAGCATCACGATCCCTTCGAGTGTGACGCGTATCGGCGAGTGGGCGTTCAATTATTGCAATAAGCTCACAAGCGTGACGTTTGAAAACACCATGGGGTGGTGGGTGTTTATACCCTCTACCGCGACCTCGGGAACGGCAGTGGACGTGAGCGAGCCGACAAATAACGATGATTTGTTGAAAGACACCTACGTCATTTGTTACTGGAAACGCACGGTGTAAGGCAAGGCGCACAAACCCGGTAGGGACCGTTGTCCTCGCTACGCGAGCACGCAATATTGCC
>CAZOFQ010000035.1:0-12669 GCA_964579105.1 uncultured Lachnospiraceae bacterium | reverse complement strand
AATAAACGATAAAAGCGAATCCGTCTCCTAATGGAAACGGGTTCGCCTTTAACTTGTTTGGTGACCCCAGCGGGAATCGAACCCACGATTACGCCGTGAGAGGGCGTCGTCTTAGCCGCTTGACCATGGGGCCTTTTGGATTACTTGCATATTATAACACAACTAAAAAAAAAAATCAACCCCCTTTTTGCACTTTTTTAAAAAAATTTTGGGCAAAAAATTTGGGCGGTGAAAAAGTGGGCATTATCCCTTGAAAAATGAGGGATTTGTGTGTATAATAAAATGGAATTTGTAACAAGGAGACGGATCATGCGAAAAATTGCGATCAATCTGCATGCCAAGAAGGGATTGGACACCGCTTCGTATATCAGAAAAATGCACGAAGTGGGCTTTGATGCACTTTTTACCGACGTGCCCGAGCTCGCGGAGCTTAAGGTGATCACCGATACGCTGGCGGAGTGCGGTATGACCTATGAAATGATCCACGCCCCGTTTGACCGTATCAACGACATTTGGCTTGCGGGTGCGCAAGGGGAACGAATGCTCGATGAGCTGATGACGGCGGTGGACCGTGCGCATATAGCAGGCTGTCCGATCGTGGTAGTGCATCTTTCCTCGGGAAAAACGCCGCCCTCCATTACCGATACGGGGCGCGCCCGCTTTGAAAGGCTGGTGGCGCACGCCGCTGAAAAAGGCGTCAAGCTCGCCTTTGAAAACCAGCGCAAGCTTGCCAACCTTGCCTGGGCGTTCGAAGCGTTTGAGGGCTGCCCCAACGTGGGCTTTTGCTGGGACTGCGGTCACGAGGGGTGCTTTACCGCGGGCAGGGAATACATGCCGCTGTTTGGCGACAGATTGATCTGCACGCATATTCATGATAACAGCTGCTGCCCCGATGCCGATCAGCATAGGCTGCCCTTTGACGGACGCCTGGACTTTGCGCGCGTAGCCAAGCGCTTGCGTGAGAGTGGATACCGCGGCACGCTTACCCTTGAGGTCTTTGCGTGCAAAACTCCCGAATATCAGGCTATGACCTGCGAGGAATTTTTGCAAAAGGCAGCCGCGGTCATCAAGCGCCTGCGCCTGATGGTGGACGGATTTTGAAAAAAGCCCCGAAACGGACTCCGTTTCGGGGCTTTTTTTAAAATTTTAATTGTTCGATAACCTTTTTCATGCAGGCGGCGCTGTTGTGCATCTTCACCAGCTCCTCATCGGTGAGGGTTGCGGGGATGCGTGCCTTCACGCCCCATTTGCCGACCACGGTGAGCATGGAGAGGCAAACATCGGAAAGTCCGTATTCACCGTCCAGCATGGAGGAGACGGTCAAAACAGTGTCCGTATCGCTGAAAATACATCTGCACACGTGTACTGCGGCAACGGCAACGGCGTAATAGGTTGCGCCCTTGCGGGAGATGATCTCCGCACCCGAGGAACGCACGTAATGCTCCGCTACGGTCTTATCAAGCGGCAGGATGCTTCCGCTTCTGCTGCAGGCGAACTGTGCGTAGGTATCCAGATTGACGGAGGAAATCGAGATCAGCGACCAGGGAATAAAGGAGGAGTCGCCGTGCTCGCCGAACACCTGCGCGTGGATATTTTGCTGGCTGATGTCAAAGTGATTGGCAAGATAGGAGCGCAGACGGGAGGTGTCCAAAATAGTACCCGAGCCGATGATGCGATTCTTGGGAATGTCGGTGATCTTGTGGAAAATATACGTCATGACGTCAACGGGGTTGCTGACGATCAGGTAAATAGCACGGGGGGCATAGTGGGTGATCTGGGGGGCGATGCTGCAAAGGATATCTACGTTGGTCTGTGCCAGATCCAAGCGCGTTTGTCCGGGCTTGCGTCCGATACCCGAGGTGATGATGACGATATCCGAGTCGGCGGCGTCCACGTAGTCACCCGCATAGATCTTGGTGCCGCCAAAGAAGGGAGCGCCCTGCCCGATGTCCATGGCTTCGCCCTCTGCCTTGCCGTTACGGATGTCGATCATCACGATTTCGTTTGCCATGCGCTCCACCGCCAAGGTATATGCTACGGTAGCGCCGACGTTGCCGGCGCCTATGATAGTAACCTTTCTCATGATCTTCCTCGCTTTTTATTTGCTGGTTTGTTTCATCATTCTGTGGATGGAGTCCAGCTCGGCAGTGCGCTTTGCCGCCAGAGCCTTGATGCTTTCCAGTTGCGCGGGGGTAAGGGATTCCAGGTCTCCCTGCTTGAGCTTGTTCTTATAGTAACGGTCTGCGATCAGGGCGTAATTGATGTCCAACGCCTCGATTTTGCCGTCGATCTCACACATGACGAGATTGCTTTTGCCTTCCAGGAGCAGTTCTACGGCTTGCACGCCCATTCTCGTTGCGGTGTGGCGGTCGCGAATGGAGGGAGAGCCGCCGCGCACGATGTGACCGAAGCGGGCAAAGCGCGTTTCCACACCCGTGAGTGCCTCGATCTTGGGGGCAAGGACCTCGCCGTATTTTTTGCCGTCTGCGGTGATCACGCCCTCGCTCACAACGATGATAAAGCTGCGCTTGCCTGCTTTTCTCAAATCGGCAACGCGCTTGATGATACGGTCCTCTTCAAAGGGGAGCTCGGGCACGATGGCTGCCATGGCACCGATGGAGAGCGCGGTGTAAAGCGCGATCTGTCCGCAGTCGCGACCCATGACCTCAACCACGTTGCAGCGTGCGTGAGACTCGCAGGTGTCGCGCAGGCAGTCCAGCATGGTGAGAGAGGTGTTCATGGCAGAGTCGAAGCCGATGGTGTAATCGGTTGCGGTGATATCGTTGTCGATGGTGCAGGGGATGCCGATGGTAGGGATGCCGCGGTTGGAAAGGTCGGTCGCACCGCGGAAGGTGCCGTCACCGCCGCAGGCGACGATGGCATCGATCTCATGACGGCGGCAGGTCTCGATGGCGGTCTGCATGCCCTCCTCGGTCTTGAACTCGGGACAACGGTTGGAGAACAGCATGGTGCCGCCTCGGTTAATGACGTTAGAGACTGCTCTGGGGTTTAGCGGAATGGTCTTATCCTTGATAAGTCCGTCGTAGCCGCCGACGATGCCGACGACCTCAACACCCTTGTCCAATGCCTTGCGCGCTACTGCGCGGACTGCTGCGTTCATACCGGGGGCATCGCCGCCCGAGGTTAAAATGCCGATTTTTCGAAATTTCTCCATGGTTTTATCTCCTTACCGTAAGGGTTTAGTTATTATTTTAACAATCTTAAAAAAGCTTGTCAATAGATGGCGAGGGATTTTAATTTTTTGCACATAAAACGGGGGTTACTCATACCTTTTTTTGTGCTTGTTGCGCAGTATGCTTCACAATTGCCGTAGCAGCGTGAGAACATCCAGCAACGCGTTGGTAGACGCCACCGTTCGGATATAGGCGCGGTCGCGTAAGGGGGAGAGGGAAAGCTTGCGGCAAAAAGACCTGCTTTTGTGTGCAACTGCAATATAGACGCTGCCCACGGGCTCTTGCTCTGTGCCGCCGCCGGGACCTGCATAGCCCGTTGTGGCAACGGCAAGCTCTGTGCCGAAGCGCTCGCATGCGCCAAGCGCCATGGCGCGTGCCACGGCTTCGCTGACGACGCCGTGCTTCTCGATCAGCGCGGCGGGAACGCCGAGCAGCTGCGTTTTGGTGTACGTTTGGTAAGTGACTGCACCGCAGGCAAGCACTGCAGAGCTGCCTGCGACGTCGGTGATGCGCTTGGCGATCAGCCCGCCCGTGCAGGATTCCGCCGTGGAGAGCGTCAGCCCCTTTTTCAAAAGCTGCTCCACCAGTGCCGCCTCGGGCGAGGGGGTGTCGATGCCGTAAATATAATTGCCGACAGGGGAGTTTTCCACCTGCCGTACCACCGCGTCGCAAAGCGCGGCGGCTTGCTCCTCGGTCTCGGATTTTGCCGTGATACGTATGCGCACCTCGCCCGCTACGCAGTACAGCGCGACGGTGGGGTTTGTGCTACGGAACAGCGCCTCGGGCAATGCGGTCTCCACCGACGATTCGCCCATGCCCGCAATGTGCAGGTTGCGGCTGAATAATACAAAGGGGCAGCGGGGACGCAAAAACGGCTCGACCTGCTCGCAGAACAGCGGCTCCAGCTCGCGCGGGGGACCGGGCAGCAGCACCAGCGTTTTTCCGTCCTCGCGGACAAGCGCCAAGGCGGGGGCTGTGCCGTAATCGTTGGGGAACACCACGGCGCCGTTCGGCATCATGGCTTGCTTTTTGTTGTTGGGGGTCATGCTGCGGCCCGTTGCCGCAAAATAGCGCTCGATGCGCGCAAGCGATTCCTCGTGGCACTCCATCGTCCGTCCGAACACGCGCGCCGCGACCTCTTTGGTCATATCGTCGGCGGTGGGTCCAAGACCGCCGCTGGTGATTACCAGATCCGAACGGGAAAGTGCTGTTTCAAGATCCCGCGCAAGACGAGCTGCGTTATCACCCACTACGCTTTGGCGATAGACGCCGACCCCCAGTGCCGCAAGGCGGCGCGACAGAAAGGTCGCGTTCGTGTTGACGATGTCTCCTATCAAAAGCTCTGTGCCGACGCACAGGATCTCGGCACGCGAAAACGGTTGATTCATAGCATAGCGCCCCTTTTACTTTGAAGTACGATAGTTTTATTTTACCATAAACCGCGCGGTGCTGACACACTTTTTCTTAAAATTCTTGCAAATTTTTTTGCATTGTGCTATCATGATAGGGAAAAGTGCAAAAAGGGGTGAAACGGTATGGAAAAGCCTTGCGAGCTTTGCCCGAGGCGGTGTAGGGCGCTGCGCCACGCGGGCGAGGTCGGATATTGCGGTATGAGCGATGCCGTTCGCGTAGCACGCGCCGCCCTGCACCCCTTTGAGGAGCCGCCTATCAGCGGCACGCGCGGCTCGGGCGCGGTGTTTTTCGTGGGGTGCTCGTTGGGATGTATTTATTGCCAGAATCGTGCCATCCGCGCGCCGCACGCAGGCAAAGCGCTTTCTGCGGAAGCGCTGAGTGAGCTGTTTCTTTATTTGCAGGAGCGTGGCGCGCATAACATCAATCTCGTTACCCCGACGCATTTTGCCGATAGCGTTGCACACGCGCTTGCACGCGTTAAGCCCCGATTACAGATCCCCGTGGTCTGCAATTGCGGCGGATACGAGCGTGTGCGGACGCTGAGGCTCTTTAAGGGGCTTGTGGACGTGTATCTGCCTGATTTCAAATACGCTTCTCCCGCGCTTGCGAGCGCGTGCTCCGCTGCCCCCGATTACGCGGAGCACGCGGCACTTGCGTTGCAGGAGATGTATGCACAAACGGGCGCGGTCCGATTTGACGCAAACGGACTGATGACCAAGGGGATCATGGTGCGGCACCTGGTGCTGCCCGGATGTCGCACAGATTCCGTTGCCGTTCTGGAGCGTATTGCCGAGACCCTGCCCGTGGAGGATATTCGCCTGTCTCTTATGCGGCAGTACACGCCGGATTTCACACCCGAGGACGCCCCCAAGCACCTTTTGCGCCGCGTGACCTCGTTTGAGTATGACAGCGTGGCGCAGCGCGCTCTCTCGCTTGGATTTGAGGGCTTTTTTCAGCAAAAGGAATCGGCAACGGCGTCGTACACGCCGGATTTTTCCTGCGCGGAGCTGCTGGAGGATTTTTTGAATAACCCACGCAACGGTGTGAAAAAATAAAGGAAAACACCGAAAGGGGAGAAGGAAGGATGCCTCTTGACAAAAAGAGTGAAAAAAAGGCGCCCTCGCCCATTGTGACGAAGGTGCCCGACCCGCCCGTTCCCAACCGTGCACACACGGAGATGAAACGGGAAAACGAAGAAGATCAAAAAGAGACGCGGTGAAAACCGCGTCTCTTTTTTCTCAGGATACGTCCTCGAAGTTGACATCCTCGGTCAGCGTTGCCATAGCGTCCTCGTCAAGATATTCCGTGGGGTCGACCTGCAAGCCGTTTACGGTCATTTCCAAATGCAGATGCGGCTCCTGTGCGACCTCCGTCATGGCACTGTCGCCGACGTGACCGATCACGTCTCCCGCCTTTACGGTATGCCCTACCACGACGCCTTCGGGCAGCTGTGCGCTGAGGTTTTTATAAATAGTCAGTGCGTCGCCGCCGTGCTTGATCGCCACGCATTGTCCGAGGTAAAAATCCTCCCAAACCTGTGCGATCACGCCGTCTGCCATGGCGCATACGTTAGCGCCTGCTACCGTGCCGATGTCGATGCCCAGATGCGTGCGATAGTCACCCATGGTGTCGGAAAAGACCTGGAGCGTTGCATCGTGCGATTTTTGCAGCACCCCCGAAACGGGCAGGAGGAAATGAGAGGGAAGCACGTCGGTGCTTTCGGGCTCGGTGCTCACGGGGGGGAGCTGTGACTCGTTTTCACCCGTAGAGGGCGTTTCGGGCACGGGCTCGGGGTCTGTGGGGGTGGTGTCTGCGGGCACGTCGGTATTGTCGACAGGAATGTCTGCGGGCGGCTCGGTCGCGTCCTTGGCGGCGCGGTTGGCAATCACGGTGGTGACGATGATGGCGGTGAGCACCAGCAGCATTACGGTCACGGTAATGGCAATGGCGCGTGCTCCCTTATCCTCTTTTAATTTGAGGAACAATTTGTTTTTTGGCATGTTTTTTACTCCTTTTCTTTTTGGTTGTCGTTTCTATTTTTGCCACAACTGTGAAAAATATGCGGCGCAACCGAAAAAAGAAAAGTGCGCGTGCAGGGTCGAATTTTTTTGAAAAATGAAAAAAGGGCTTGCTCGCGCGTTACAATTGTGTTATACTTATAGAGTATTACATCAGAGGCGCAAGGGCGCGGCGAGGCGGTGAAGCGTATGTTCAAGATCGGGTTTGACAATGAGAAGTATATCAGTGCGCAATCGGGGCACATCCACGAGAGGATCGCACAGTTTGGCGGCAAGCTTTATCTGGAGTTTGGCGGCAAGCTTTTTGACGATTTTCACGCCGCGCGTGTTCTGCCGGGCTTTGCTCCCGACAGCAAGATCCGTATGCTGCTGCAGCTCGCATCCGAGGCTGAGATCGTGATCGCCATCAATGCTGCCGATATTGAGAAAAATAAGGTGCGCGGCGACCTCGGTATTACCTACGATCAGGACGTGCTTCGTCTGATCGATGCGTTCCGCGGATTTGGCTTGTACGTGGGCAGCGTGGTGCTGACGCGCTATACCGATCAGCCCGCTGCCAAGGCGTTTCAGGAGCGTCTCGCGTCACTCGGGCTTAAGGTCTACCTCCATTATCCCATTGCGGGCTATCCCTCCGACGTCCGCACCATCGTCAGCGACGAGGGCTACGGCAAAAACGAGTATATCGAGACCACAAGATCGCTGGTGGTCGTGACTGCCCCCGGACCCGGCTCCGGGAAGATGGCAACCTGTATGTCGCAATTGTATCACGACAATAAACGCGGTATTCGATCGGGATATGCCAAATTCGAAACCTTCCCCGTGTGGAATCTCCCGCTGGATCATCCCGTAAATCTGGCGTACGAGGCGGCAACCGCGGACCTCAATGACGTCAATATCGTAGACCCCTTCCACCTTTCCGCTTACGGCGTGACCACGGTCAATTACAACCGCGACGTAGAGGTATTCCCCGTGGTAAAAACCATGTTTGAGCATATTTACGGCAAGTGTCCCTATCAATCCCCCACGGATATGGGCGTGAATATGGTGGGCAATTGCATTTTTGACGATGAAGCCGTGCGCGAGGGAGCAAGGGATGAGATCGTCCGCCGTTACTATGCCGCCCGTTGCCGCCAACGCAAGGGAGAAAATGACGGCGCAGAGGCGAACAAGATCAAAATGCTGATGACCACGGCGGGCATCGACGAGGAGGCGCAGCGTCCCGTCATTTCAGCGGCGCTCACAAGAGCCGAGCAGACACAGGCACCCGCTGTGGCATTGCAGCTCTCCGACGGGCGTATCATCACGGGCAAGACCTCCAGCCTGCTGGGCGCCGTTTCGGCGGTCACCATCAATGCGCTCAAGGCAATGGCAGATATCCCGCGTGAGACAAAGCTGATCTCCCCCGAGATCTTAAAGCCCGTGTCCAATCTTAAGATCAAGCGTCTTGGTAACAAAAACCCCAGGCTCCACTTAGACGAGGTGCTTATCGCGCTGTCGATCTGTGCGGTAAACGATAAGACCGCGCGCCGCGCGCTCAACTGCCTGGATAAGCTGAATCATTGTGACGCACATTCCACCGTGATCCTTTCCCCCACCGATGAGAACGTGCTCAAAAAGCTTGGCGTGCAAATGACCTGCGAGCCGCAATATCAAACCAAGAAGCTGTATCACGGATAAAAAGGGCTGGCAATTTGCCAGCCCTTTTTATTGTGCGTTGAATCTGAAGCTTGCACCGTACAGTGCATCGTTTTCGTCCCCGACGGTGAGCGCATGCCATTCTGCTGTGCTGCCCGTAAAGTAGACCACGGCAAGCCGCTTGCAATCCCGAAACGCCCCCGCGGCAATGCGCTGCAGGGCGGGATGTAAATGAAGATCGGTCGCGGTGCGGTCTGCGGGGCAGTACAGAAGCGTGCCACCGTCGGCAGAGTAAAGCACGCCGTCATATTCTGTAAACGCCGTGTTTCCGTTTGCCACGCGCACCACGCAGAGCTGATCGCAATTGGCAAAGGAGGCGCCCGAGAGCGCGGTTACGGTGGTTGGCAGCTCCACCGCTGTGACGCCGCTGTTTGCAAGGGCATAGGGCAGGATCTCCGTTACGGTGTCTCCTGTGGGGCTTTTCGGCGGGATCAAAATACATGTGGCAGTGCAGCTGCCGATGCCCGAAACGGCACAGGTACCGTCTCCGTTGCTGCGGAAGGCAAGCCCCTCGCTGTATACCTTTTCAACAGACGCGGAGCCCTGTACGGCTTCCTGCTCGCCTTCCTGTTCGGTTGCCTCCGCAGACACCTTATCGGTGACCTGTGCGGCTTCCTCTTCTTTTTCGGGAGCTGTGCTTTGTGCCGCGACCTCTGCGTTCTTCCCCAGGATCACACAGCCGCAAACGATAACGGTCAGCAGTGCAAGGCACCCCACCATTTTCCAGATCTTCATATTCTCTCTCCTTTTTTTGTACTTGTCCTTCGCCGTTTGGCGAGGCGCGCTTTGATGGTAGCACACACGGCGTTGCGCGGTCAAGCCCCATTCGTTCGTCCGAAAACGACGCCGCGGGAGAGGGAAAAGCCGCTTTTGGTCGACCCTGCGTGGAAAAGCGTTCAATGCACGGAATTTTGCGATGAAAAGCTTGCATAACAAGAGCCTAAGTGCATAGGTTTTCCGTTTTTTTGTTCGGCGGAGCGCGCTTGACTTTCCTCTTTTTATATGGTAAAATAAAAAGGAAGTACCGTGGAGGTAGGAAGCAATGAAACTTTTATTTATCGGAAACAGCCATACGTATTATAATTCTATGCCCGAGCTTGTGCAGCGTTTGTTTGAGGCAACGGGGCAAAAGCTTCACGTGACGATGCTTGCCGTGGGAGGAAAGGGGCTTTCCTACCATGCCACCTCGCACAATACGCTGTTCAACATCCGTTGCGGCGGATATGACATGGTGATCGTGCAGGATAAAGCCACGGCGTTTGAGGTCCCCGCCTTCCGCGAGGCGGCAAAGGTCATAAAGGATATGGTAGATAAGGCAGGCTCGCAGTTCTATCTTTACATGCCCTGGGCAGGGCGTGATAACCGTGCGGCACAGCGCGTCATGACGGACACGTATCAGGAGTTCAGTCGTGCCAATAAGTGCTTTTTTGCACCCGTAGGAGAGGTCTTTGGCAAGCTTTTGCAAAGCGATCCTCCCGAGCTTTTGTATCGCGAGGATGGCAATCACGCAACGCCCTTCGGCTCTTACGTGGCGGCGCTTACGGTGTTCTACACCCTGACGGGGAGAAAGCGTATTCTGAAGGTGGAGGATATCGAGGATCCCGGCATCAAGCTGGGCTTCCCCACGGAGCTCTGCCAAAGAGCGCATACCGAGGCGTGCCGTATCATGCGGCTGTTTAACGGCTGATGGCACCCTTGAGCATCGGTGCCGTTACGCTTTCCCACGGGCTGCTGCTGGCACCTATGGCGGGTGTTGCGGATACGGCGTTTCGGGAGATCTGCCGTGAAATGGGCGCGGAATATACCGTGAGCGAAATGGTGTCTGCCAAGGCACTTTGCTTTGAGCAGCATGCAAGGGCGAGCGCGCCTGCGCGTACCGCATTGCTTGCCAACATCACCGAGCGTGAGTCACCCATGGCGATCCAGCTGTTCGGGCGAGAGCCCGAGCTCATGGCGCAAGCTGCACGCTTGATCGAAAACGGAGCATATCGGGGGGCGAGTCAGGCACGGCCCCCCGCCGCTATTGATATCAATATGGGATGTCCTGTCCATAAGGTCGTCTCCAACGGAGAGGGGAGCGCCCTTATGAAGGAGCCCGAGCGCGCCGCCGCCATCGTGCGTGCGGTGAAGGATGCGGTCAAGCTGCCCGTAACGGTCAAGATCCGCGCGGGCTTTACCAACGCGCAAAAAAACGCCCCCGAATTTGCAAGGGCGTTGGAAGCGGCAGGTGCGGATATGATCTGTGTGCACGGACGCACGCGTCAGCAGATGTACGCCCCCGCCAGCGATAATGCGATCATTGCCGCTGTTAAGCGAGCCGTTCGTATCCCCGTGGTGGGCAACGGTGACTTGAATTCTGCCGCGGACGTGGCACGCATGCTGTCGGAAACGGAGTGCGACGGTGTGATGCTGGCGCGCGGAGCTCTCGGCAATCCGTATCTTTTTGCCGAGGTACGCGCATTTTTGCAGGGACAGTCCTACACGCCCCCCACCGCTGCCGAGCGCTTGGAGCTTGCCTTGCGGCATGCGGCGCTGATGGTGGAGTATAAGGGACTGCGCGTCGGGCTTCCCGAGGCGCGTAAGCACATGGTCTGGTATTGCAAGGGCTTGCGCGGTGCCGCCGCCGCAAGAGGAGCCTTGATGCAGGCGGATACCACGGAGGGCGTGAGAGAGATCCTTGACGGATTGCTCGCGCAAAACGGATGAGCGTGGCGGTGTTTTCCGCGGATGCACTGCTTTGTCGCATGCTTCTTTTGGAGGCAAAGCGTTGCGGCTTGCGTGAGTCCGCGCCCGAGCATGCGCGTGTGTGGCTGTGCGATCTGGATCATCCCGTTCCTGTGCCCGAAGCTGCCGCACCCTTGCAGATCGGCTTTGCGGAACACCCCGAGGATGTGGAAAATGCTACCCGTTCGGGGCTATATGCCGTTTTGCCGTTGCCGTTTTCGGCAAGGGAGCTGGATGAGGTCCTGCTTTGCCGCGAGACGCCCGTCAGCGCTACGCTGGCAAGGGAGGGGGATCAGCTTTGGCTTGCAGGGAAAAAGCTGCGCTTTAGTAAGACCGAGCAAGCCGTGCTTGGTGTGCTGTGCCAAAACCGCCATCGCGCGGTGACGGAGCAGGAGCTTGCCTGCGCCATTGGCGAGAGTGCCGAAAAATCCAATGCCATTGCGGTATATCTTTACCGCCTGCGCCGTAAACTGGAAGCAGACGGCATCACGCGGATCCGCACCGTGCGGGGCGTGGGCTACCGATGGATTGGAGATTGAGAATATGCTGAAAAATCAAAAAAACACACCCGTTACCGCACTTTTTTCGCATGGCGAGGGTGTGGGACAACCAAGTGCCCCCGTTGCCGTGATGGATTCAGGCATCGGGGGCATTGGCGTTTTAAGGGAGATCCGCGCACTCTTACCCTGCGAGGAGCTGGTGTATTTTGGAGATAGCGCGAATGCTCCGTACGGCACAAGGTGCGCAGAAGAGGCGCGGGAGCTGATTTTTGAAAACGCCGCGCGCTTGCTTGAAAACGCCAAGGCGTTGGTGCTTGCCTGTAACACGGCAACGGCACTTGCCGTGGGAGAGCTGCGCCGTCGCTATCCGCAAACGCCGATCATCGGCATGGAACCCGCGCTCAAGCCCGCGCTTGCCGTGAAGGAGCATCCGCGCGTGCTGGTGCTGGCGACCGAAACGACTCTGCGCGAGCGCAAATTTGCCATGCTGCTGAGGCGATACGCGGGGGGTGCAGACGTGACCTGCGTTGCCGCGGTGCGGCTTGTCGAGCTTGTGGAAAAGGGCGAGGAGGACTCGCCCGCCGCCATCGACTATCTGCGCGCGCTGCTTGCTCCATGCCTTGCGCCTCCGCCCGACGCCGTTGTGCTGGGCTGTACGCATTTTCCCTTTGCCAAAAGGAGTATTCTCCAAGCAATCGGCGCGGATGTTCCGCTGTTTGACGGTGCACAGGGTACGGCAAGACAGCTGCAAAGAAAGCTGCTGGCTGCGGGCTTGCTGAATCCGAGTCCCACGCGCGGCGCTGTGACGCTCACCTCGTCGGATTCCCGTATGCTCCCGCTTTATGCCAAAAGGCTGTTTGAAGAGTAGGGAATATATCTGCACATTTGTACGCACCTTTGCTTGCCAAAAGGGAAAGTGTGTTTCGCGTACAAACCGGGCGCAACGCGCCCACCGCAAACAGAAAAGCCCGCCCCAACGGGGAGACGGGTATTTCGCCGTTGGCGAATATATCCACGCCCTGCGCCTGGCAAACAAGCTTGCCGATCTTCGGGCGGGATATGCGACCCCGCATTTGTACGCACCTTTGCTTGCCAAAAGGGAAAGTGTGTTTCGCGTACAAACCG
>CAZOFQ010000034.1:0-12694 GCA_964579105.1 uncultured Lachnospiraceae bacterium | reverse complement strand
CAACGTGATCCCTTACACCGAGATCGAGGGGCTTTCCGAGGAGATGAGACTCTACTACTCGGATTATCTGATCGATAATGCCGAGCCCAAGCTGATCCACGATCAGTTTGCGCAAAAGCATCCGATCCCTCAGGGCAACGGAAAGACCGTGCAATTCCGCAAATACGATCCGTTGCCCGAGCTTACGGGTACGCTTGTGGAGGGCGTAACGCCCTCGGGTCAGTCGCTCAACATGAGCGTGGTGGAGGCGACCCTGCATCAGTACGGTGGCTACGTAGAGCTTTCCGATCTGCTTTTGCTTACCGCCGTGGACAACAACCTGGTGATGGTCACCAAGCTGCTTGGCTCTCAGGCGGGCAGAACGCTGGATGCCATTACCCGTGAGGTGCTTTGCGGCGGCACGAACGTGCAGTACGGCGCGGACGCAGTTTCCGCCCGTTATCTGCTGGTGGGCGGAAAGGAGGAGGGCAATCATTACCTGACGGTGGATTGCATCAAGCGTGCGGTGCGCTTCCTCAAAAATCAGAATGCCGAGAGGATCAACGGTGCCTACGCGTGCATCATTCATCCCGATTGCGCCTATGACCTCACCAACGACCTGAACTGGAAGTATCCTTACCAGTATGCCTCCAATCAGCAGCTGTATGAGGGAGAGATCGGCATGCTGGAGGGCGTTCGCTTTGTGGAATCCGCTGAGGCGAAGGTCTTCCACGCACCCGATCTTGCCCCCGGCAAGCGCGCGCTTTCCTGCATCGCTTCGGGGTACACGCACACCACCGACATGGGAAGCGCACATGCCGGCGCTCCCACCAACTACCGCTTGATGATCGGAAGCGGTGATAACGGGGTCTACGCCACCGAGGATCTGATCGGCAGAGGTATTCTTGTGCACGATGCTTCCGAAGATTCCTGGCAGTATGCGAAGATCGTGGGCACTTATTACAGCCAGCTCGCCGAAAATTACGTCTACCTCGACCGTCCTCTTCTCAAGGGCGGCGCGGGCGATGAGGAGATCGTCCTTGCGGCAGAGGACGCGATCTATCCCGGAGACGCAGGCTTCATGGGGCGCGACGTTTACGCCACGCTCGTGCTTGGTGAAAACGCTTACGGCACGACCGAGCTTTCGGGCGGCGGGCTTGAGCATATCGTCAAGCAGCTTGGCTCTGCGGGTACTGCCGACCCCCTCAACCAGCGTGCAACCGTCGGTTGGAAGGCAACAAAGGCAGCCGTGCGCTTGATGGAGCCGTTTATGGTGAGGATCGAAACGGCGTCCACGTTTGAGAACGCGGGTCAATAAATAAAAGGGCGGTCGGCGGTGTCGGACCAAGGTGCTGTCTGCCGCCCCTATCAAGAGAGCTTAAGGAGAAATGCTATGGAACAAAATGAAAAAGTGACGTTGCAAAAGCTGAAAAAGGAGATGGAGAGCATGCGTGCGGAGTACGAGGCACGCCTTGCGGGTATGCAAAGCGCTCCCGTATCCGCAACGCAAAACGACAAGGGCGAGGCGAAGCTGCGCGATTTTATCCACAAGCAGGAGTCGTGGCTCAATGAATACGTTGAGGTGCGGCTTTTCAAGGATAATGAAAAGTACAAGGATGACGTATACGTTGCCATCAACGGCAAAAATTGCGTGATCCGCCGCGGTGTATGGACACGCATCCGCCGCAAATTCGCATTGCTTCTGGATCAATCCGAGATACAGGATCTGCGCACCGCAGAGCTGATCGAGGGGGAAGCATTGCAATTTGCCGAGGCGTCCCGCCGTCGCGGTCTGTAAGGGAGGCGCTCTATGACACAATCCAAAGCCCTGGAGCTTGCAAAGGTAATGCGCTCGGGCAGCGAGCTTTCCGAGTCCGTTTTCGCGCGGTTGCTTTCGGAGGTGGAGGGACTTGTGCAGATCGAGCTGCATAAAAATACCGACTGGAAGGACGAGGGGCAGCTCGAGGTGCCGCATCCCTTTGACCGCATCTACTGGATCTACATCATTGCCATGGTCGACCTGATCACGGGGGATCTGGATTCCTATAAGGTCACGAGGGCATTGTATGACGAGGCGTTTCGTGACTATGCTAACTTTTGTATGCGAGAGCGCAGCGTGAGCTGACGGCATTTCTCCCGTGTGTAAAGGAGAGAGTGAAATGTTTTTTTTGCAATGGTTGACAGAGAATCGCGAATTGCTGTTCATTTGCCTTGGTATTGTGATCAATGCGGCAGGCTTGCTTTATAACGTCGTGAAGTATTTGCGCGCGTGTGGCGGTAAAAACGCCCAGGTGCTGCTTGCCATACGGGATGCGGCAAGACGCTTTGAATGTGAGGCGGAAAATGCGGGTGCGCTGACGGGGGCGGAAAAGCTTTCGTACGTGCTGGAGAGGCTGCGGGAATTTACCGATAAAATGGGATATTCCTATCAAGAGGCGCAGCTGACCGCCATGATTGAGGAGGATATCGCCTTTTCGCGAGAGGTGAACGCGGACAAAAGCGAAGAATTGGAGTAGACCGCTTCCGCAACGCCCTTTGACACAGGGCGAGGAGGCGGATCTCGCCGAGATCCTGCGCTCCGTCTACAAACTGTTGAAAGGAATAGGAGATTTGCTGTGAATTATCAGGAAAAAGTGGCAACGCGCGCCGACGTGCGCGCGCTTTACGAAAAGGTGGTCAAGGACCCCACGATTGCCCGTTATCGCGGGTATACCGCTACCAAGTCCTACGGCTGGAACGAGGCAGCGGGCGATTATTTCAAGCGTGACGGCGAGGTTTGGTTCGAGAACCCCGCCTTTGAGGAGAATCATGTGGCAGAAGGCGATGCAAAGGCGTGCGACGTGCTGCTTGACGAGCAGCTGGAGCAGAGCGCTCGGTGCATTGAGACGCTGAACGCGGAAAAAAGTGAGCTTTGTGCGCTCATTGATACGCTCAATGCGCGTATCGCCGTCTGTGAGAGCGATCTTGCCAAGGCAATGGGCGAGCGCGACGAGGCGCTCCGTGCCCTTGCCGCCCTGCGCGAGGCGCTGGCAGGGATTCGCCGCCTGACCGAAGTGATCGCATAACAAAAAGGACGCGGTCTTCGCCGCGCCCCCGCCCGAAGCGTGGCGTGCCACGCTTCGGGCTTTCTCTTGTAGCACACCTGTCTGAAATTCGATATTTTTTTCACAAAGCCCTTGACGCACGCACGAAATGTTGCTATAATTAAATTTAATTATAAGAACTGCGCGCGAGGCGCGCTTATAAGGCAAAAAACCGCTGTGTGCGGCGTTTACAGGAGGCTCTATTATGAACAGAGTGTTTAACTTTTCCGCAGGTCCTTCCATGCTCCCGCTGCCCGTGCTTGAAAAAGCCGCATCCGAACTGATCTGTTACGGCACCTCGGGCATGTCCGTGATGGAAATGTCTCACCGTTCTCCCGACTACGAGGCAATTATCAACGGCGCAGAGCGCATGCTTCGCGAGCTGATGCAGATCCCCGATAATTACAAGGTGCTTTTTTTGCAGGGCGGTGCTTCGACGCAGTTTGCAGCCGTGCCCCTTAACCTCATCGGTCGCACGGGCAAGGCGGATTACGTGGTTTCGGGTCAATTCTCCGGCAAAGCCTTCAAGGAAGCACAGAAGATGGGCTATGACGTCAAGTGTGTTGCCACCACCAAGGAGGATAACTTCGACCACATTCCCACTCTCACGCGCGACATGTTCCGTCCCGATGCCTCTTACGTGCATATCTGCTTTAACAATACCGTTTACGGTACCAAGTATGCCGAAATTCCGGATACCGGTGACATCCCGCTGGTTGCGGACATGTCCTCCTGCATCCTCTCCGAGCCTGTTGACGTCAGCCGCTTCGGCGTGATCTACGCAGGCGCACAGAAGAATGTAGCGCCCGCAGGCGTGACCATCGTGATTGTGCGTGAGGATCTGCTGGAATATGCCGATCCCAAGATGCCCACCATGCTGGAGTGGAAGATCATGGCAGAGAACGGCTCTATGTACAACACCCCTCCTTGTTACCCCATCTACATCGCCAAGCTCGTGTTCGAATATCTGCAGTCCATCGGCGGTCTTGCCGAGATGAAGGCGCGCAACGAGAAAAAGGCAGCGCTGCTTTACGACTACCTGGATTCTCAAAGCTACTACGTCGCCCCCGTGCAGAAGAACAGCCGTTCCATGATGAACGTTACTTTTGTTACGGGCGATGCCGAGCTTGACAAGAGGTTTGCCTCCGAGGCAGCCAAGGCAGGCATGAAAAACCTTAAGGGTCACCGTTCCGTTGGCGGTATGCGCGCTTCCATTTATAACGCTATGCCCTATGAGGGCGTAGCGGCACTGGTGGCATTTATGAAGAAATTTGCCGCAGAAAATCCCAAGGCATAAGAGAGGGAACGACAATGAAAAATATTCTGTTGCTTAACAAGATCGCCAAGGTCGGCACTGACCGTCTTGATTCTGCTGTGTATAAATTCGGCACCGAGGTGGATGCTCCCGAGGGTATCATGGTGCGCTCCGCAAAGATGCACGACATGGTGTTCAACAAGGAGCTGCTTGCCGTGGCACGCGCAGGCGCGGGCGTCAACAACATCCCCGTTGACCGCTGTGCCGAGGAGGGCATCGTGGTGTTCAACACTCCCGGTGCCAACGCCAACGGCGTTAAGGAGCTTGCAATCTGTGCGCTGCTGCTTGCCGCACGCAAGGTGGTTGACGGTATCAACTGGGCAAAGGGTCTTGCAGGCACCACCGACGTGGCAAAGCAGGTCGAGGCAGGCAAATCGCAATTCGGCGGTACGGAGATCAAGGGCAAGACGCTGGGCGTTATCGGTCTTGGCGCGATCGGCGGCATGGTCGCCAATACTGCCGTCAAGCTTGGTATGAATGTCATCGGCTGTGACCCCTTCCTTTCCGTAGATGCCGCTTGGAATCTGGATCACCACATCGTTCACGCAAAGTCCTATGACGAGATCTATGCACGGGCGGATTACATCACGCTGCACGTACCTGCTACTGCGGATACCAAGGGCATGATCAACAAGGACACCATCGCCGTTATGAAGAACGGTGTGAAGATCATCAACCTTGCCCGTGCAGAACTGGTCAATTCCGCTGATCTTGCCGTCGCTATGGAGGCGGGCAAGGTTTCTGCCTACGTGACCGACTTTCCGACCGAGGAAACGGTAGCTATGGCAGGGGCCGTGACCATTCCTCACCTTGGCGCTTCCACCGAGGAATCCGAGGACAACTGTGCTGTGATGGCAGCCGACGAGCTGCATGAGTATCTCGCATACGGCAATATCCGCAACAGCGTGAATTACCCCGCCGTTTCTATGGCACCCTCGGGCAGTGCGCGTATCTGTGTGCTGCACGCTAACGTGCCCGCCGTGCTTGCCAACATTTCGGGCGCATGCGCCGCAAAGGGAATCAATATCGAGAACATGGTGAACAAGTCCCGCGGTGATAATGCTTATACCATGCTGGACGTGAATTCCGTCGTGGGTGAGGACGTGCTTGCCGCGATCCAAACGATCGAAGGTGTTCGTCGCGTGAGAAGCATCGCATTTTAATCAAAGTAAATATGCGTGACGCATTGCGTCACGCATATTTTTTTTGTTGCCCTCTTGTCAACGCACCTTTCTTTGTGGTATAATTATACTGAATAAGTATTATAGCAATGCCGCGTGTGCGGCGGGAGGTTCGTTTGATTATTGCATTGGAGAACGCAAAAAGAGAATTGATCGATATGCGGGAAAAGGTGACAGAGCTCGGCAGTGCCTTGCGCGTTGAGGATCTGGCAGGTCGCGTGGCGGAGCTGGAGCAAAAGACCTCGGATCCCGCCTTTTGGAACGACCAGGAGAATTCCTCCAAGGTGCTGCAGGAGCTGAAGCAGAGCAAGGACACCATCATGGAATACGAGGCACTGCAAGCACGCTTGGAGGACGCCATCGCGCTTGCCGAGATCGCCATCGAGGCTGAGGACGAATCCTGTGTGGAGGAGGTGGAGGGCGAGCTTGCCGCCATCCGTGCCTCCGAGGAAACGCAACGCATGGAGATCCTGCTTTGCGGCGAGTACGACCACAGTAACGCCATCGTCTCCTTCCACCCGGGTGCGGGTGGCACGGAGGCGCAGGACGGGGCGCAGATGCTGTATCGTATGATCACCCGTTGGGCGGAGCGACACAACTTTAAGTACAAGCTGGTCGATTGGCTGGACGGCGACATGGCGGGGCTCAAGAGCGCCACCATCATGGTGGAGGGCAACAACGCCTACGGCTACCTCAAGAGCGAGAACGGCGTGCATCGTCTGGTGCGCGTTTCCCCCTTTGATGCGGCAGGGCGCAGACAGACCTCCTTTGCTTCGATCGAGGTCATGCCCGAATTTGCCGACGTGGACAAGGTTGTGATCCGTGAAGAGGATATTGAGGTCACGGCACATCGCTCCAGCGGCGCGGGCGGTCAGCATATCAACAAGACCGACTCTGCCATCCGTATCCTGCACAAGCCCACGGGCATCGTGGTGGGCTGTCAGACCGAGCGAAGCCAGCTGCAGAATAAAGAAACCGCGATGAAGATGCTGAAGGCAAAGCTGATGGAGATCAAGCTCCGTGAGCGTCTGGACACCATCGAGGAGATCCAGGGCAATAAGGTAAATATTGAATGGGGCTCGCAGATCCGTTCCTACGTGTTTATGCCCTATACGCTGGCAAAGGATACCAGAACGGGATTTGAAAACGGTAACATCGGTGCCGTGATGGACGGTGATATCGACGGATTTATCAATGCTTATTTGAAGATGAACGCAAAGTGAATCGAGGTATGGTATGGAATCTATAAAAAAGATCAAGGAGCTGCTCGGCGTTTCCTGCATACTTTCCGCTGCATCGCTTGCTGCAGTGGCGGTGGGATTTTGTCGCAACCGCACCGTGGCGTACACGTTGGGTGCGCTTGCGGGCGCGCAATGTGCCGTTGCCGCTATGCTGCTGGCAGAGGAAAGGGTGAGCGACGCCGACGACGCAGAGGAGCTTTTTACGCCTGCGGAATCTGTGCGCGCCACCACCTGCATGCGTGAGCAGCTGCGGGGCGGCGATACGGAGGAGGATCTTGCGCCCGATCCGCATGCGGTGCCCCTTGACGAGGAGGCAAGCGAGGCGGATTTTCACTGAATTTTTGTGTCTGAATAAAGAAAGGAGGGAAAAATGAAAAACGCGCTACGTATTGTATCGGGGCTGCTGCTGTGTGCAATGCTTCTCACGTTTTCCTTGTGGCGTCATGAATCGCTTCCCGACCTTTCCGCAGTCAGCTCTGTGCTGCAGGAGGCGGCAGGGCAGGTCAGCAATCTTGGTAATCTGGTGGAAATGCAGCCCGATGTCGGCGGAGATCAAACGCCGTCGGGAGAGGGAAAGCAGACCTTCACCGAGCCCATCGCCCCTTACGAGGGGTATACCCCCATCGAGGGGATCGATCCCGCGCTTTCCGAGCTGCTGTATACCGCTGTGATCCATTATCAGTCCGAGGTGGACGTTTCCTCCTTTAATCTTACGGTAGAGGAATTCAAGGAGATCAGAAAGCTCTTTTTACTCAACAACCCCGAGCTGTTTTATCTGGACACGCAATTTTCTTATTATATCCCCGGCGGTGCGACCTACATTTCCAAGGCGGGCTTTGACTATCGCTACGCGGCGGACGAGATCCCCGCGATGCTCGATATCTACGAGCAGACGTTGACACAGATCGTGTCGGGGCTTCCCGAAAACGCCACCGAATTTGACAAGGTGTTGTATCTGCACGACTATTTGGTGCAGAATTATGCCTATGATCACGAGGGGCTGGAAAACGATACCGCTATCCGCGACACCTATTCCTTTTTTACGCAGAAAAAGGGTGTATGCCAGGCGTACATGCTGGCGATGATCGCGCTTTGTGAAAAGGTGGGGCTGGAGTGCATCCCCGTCACCAGCGATCCCATGAATCACACTTGGAATCTGGTCAAGATAGACGGTGAGTGGTATCATGTCGACGTGACGTGGGACGATGCGGGCGGCGAGGACGCTCCCGTTTACCCAAGCTATAACAGCTATGAATACTTTTTGCTCAGCGACTCGGCGATCTATTATGCGGACGTTGAACGTCGAGAAGGCTGGGAGACCACGAAAAACGCCGAAAGCAGCCTATACGATACGGCGATATGGCGGCGTGCCAGAACGCCGATGGTGGAGTGGAATGACGTCCATTATTGTGTATTGTATGATTCTGCGCATTACAGCATGGGAATCTACGGCGGCACGCCGACGGAAATGACGCAGAAATATCTGTTCTCCAATGTGCGCTGGACGCCTGCTCCCCCCACGACGCAGTATTACCCTTACGCTTGGGGGTCGCTAAAGCTCTACGGTGATCGGTTGATCCTCAACACGCCCAACACGTTGTATTCCTACGACGGTATCAATGCGCCCACCCCCCTGGTCAATCTATCCGACACGCTTGCGGGCAAGCAGATCTTCGGCATCTGCTCGGTGAGTGCACAAGGCTTGGTGACGTATATAGCCGCTGTGGATTCCTCAGGTGCTTACGAGGAGCGCACGTGGCAGATCTCCACAGATTAAAAAAACAGACCCGTTTGGGTCTGTTTTTTTAATCATGCCTTTTGATCCTCGTTCCGGGCACGCCCTCTTTTATGAGCGTATAGCGTTCCTCTCGCAGGACACGGAGCAAGGTCTCGGTATCTGTGATCGGTGTGTCGGTGAGGATCCCGCCGCCGGGAATATGGTCGGGGTCGTGCACATCCGAGCCCGAAAGCGGGCGCAGGGAGAAGCGTTCTGCCCACAGCGCGGCAAAATCGTTGCGGGAATCGTGATGCGCGTGCGCGTTGTGGATCTCTATGCCGTCAAGCAGGGGCGGCGGCGTGATGCTCATGTAATTGCGGAAGGGATGTGCCTGATATAGGAAAAAGCCCGCGTCAAGCACGCGCTCGCGCAGTGTCTTCATATTGATCTGCAAGAGATCCGGGTTGGCGCGCAAAAATTCCTCCGTCACGCCCTGTATGATGTGATCCGAACGGGAATTGTCAAGGCAGATCTCGCATCCGAGCAACACGTGCAAGCGCCCCGCCGCCACCTCACAAAGGCGATGGTAGCCATTCATAAAATAGTCGATCTTTTCCTGCCACGCGTTGCTGCCCGTGTAGCGGCTTCCCTCACAGAAGGTGTGGCGGCTCAAATGCTCGGTCAGCACCACCGTGGTGTAGCCGTGGGACAAATACAGCTGTACCAATTCCTCAGGCGTGATAGAGGCGCAATTGCTGACGGTGCGCGAGTGGCAATGCAGTTCGGTTTTGAAGCTCAAAATAAACACCTCGATTGCTTGATATACGTATAGTATACCACAAAAGCCTCCTGTCTGCGCGGTTAAATTTACGGATTTTAACATTATTAACAAAATACAGGTTGCAATATTTTTAAAAATATGTTATACTGTACGAAATCTCTTGGAAAAGGAGCTTTGCTATGAGAAAAACACGTATCATCGCGCTTATTCTTACCTTGGTGACATTGCTTGGCACGGTGTCAATGCTTTCCGCATGCAAAAAAACGGATGGCATCGTGACCCTGCGCGGCAAAAAAGCGGAGACCGATATTGCAGAATATACACTGGTTTACGGTGAGTCGCAAGTCGGCAACGAATACACCACGACCTATCTTGCACAGCTTAATTACTTTGCCGCAGCGTTGAACGCCGTAACGGGGGTGACCTATCCTCTTTATCCGCTGGAGCGCACTAAAACGGGCGCCGAGGATAAGGAGATCCTCATCGGTGTCACGGATCGCGCGGAAACTGCAGAAGCGTTGAAGAAGATCAAGGGTGACGGATTTGCCATCAGCGTGACGGATAACAAGATCGCAATCGTGGGCACCTCCAATCTCTTTACCCTGATGGCGCTTGATTATTTTACGACTGCATATCTGAAGGAAGCGCAGCAGAGCACTGCGATCGCCATGCACAAGAGCGCGATCGCCTCCAAGGTGGAGCTGTTGACTCTGACCTCTACCGAAAAAGCGCAGTACACCTATCTTTGCTCCGAGGAGCTGGGCAAGCTCCCCGGGGCGTATGCAGGCTCTACCTCTCAGTACGCCAATAGCACCTACAAGGAATATGCACAGGTGGCTGTGGAGACCGTCTGTGAAAAAATGGAGGATATTACGGGGCTTGGCGGCAAGTACTATCCCTCCAAAACCGACGAGAACACTTATGATAAGGAGATCCTGTTCGGACGCGTGGCGCGCGAGGAGAGTGAGGCTGCCTTGGAGGGGATCGAGGGAGATGAATACATCGTTTACGCCGAGGGTGATAAGATCATCGTCAATTCCTGGAGCGAGGCAGGGCTCAAGGGTGCGACCAATGCGTATCTGGATATTCTCACAGAGGGCACGGTCAGTAACGAGGACGGCTCGGTAGATGTGCGTTTGCCCAAGGGCTTCCGTCTTGTAGGTGACGCAAATGAAAGCTGGATCATGGATTTTCCCAAGCCTGAGGGAGAGGGCGTTAAGCTTTATAACACCATGGATGCAAATGATAACGGCTTGCAGTTCCTGTACACGGGGGAGGGCGTAAACGAAAGCTCCTACAAGGCGTACTGTGATACGCTGAAGGCGGCGGGATATACGACCTATATGGAAAACACCGTGGAGGGAAGCAGCTTTACAACGCTTGTGAATGAGGAAAAGGGCATTTCTCTTTACGTTGCTTACAATGCCTATGCACATCAGGGGGATTACGATGCATATAAAAGCACCGCCTCCAAGGTGAAGACGAAGGATTACGGCTTCTATGATTACGACCCCTGCTTCCGCATCGTTTCCGCCCCGCTTTCCACCTCATATCTGCCCCCCGTAGAGCTGCTTACAAAGAAGGATTATGTCAAACAGACGGATTCTGCCGTGACCACCATGCCGATCTACGAAAAGGCAGTGGGACTTTCCTATATTGTCACGCTGGAGGATGGCAGCTTCGTGATCTTTGACGGCGGCGGCGTTACCGACGCGATCCAATCGCAAAGCAGAATTTGGGCTGCGATCAGTGCTCTGCATCAGGAGATCTACGGTCAAGAGCCCACACAAACCGCTCCCGTTCACATTGCGGCGTGGATCATCACACATGCCCACTGGGACCATTACTACGCGTTTGACTCCTTCCTGCGCGATTTCGGTAATAGCGGACTTGTAAAAATGGATTACCTGATTGCCAATATTCCTGCGGAAAACTCCTTGTATACGATGCGAAGCATCGCGTCGAATATGATTCCCACGAAGATCGAGGGCTTGAAGCAAAAAATCAAGGGTGGCTTCGAGTACATCAAGGTGCATACGGGCAACAAATTCTATTTTGCCAACCTTGAGATCGAGGTGCTCACCACGTGGGAGGATCTGAATCCGCTGGTCTCCAACACCACAAACGATACCAATACCGTAATGCGCTTCGTTCTGACCAATCAGGATGCTCCCGGCAAGACGATCACCCAGATCTGGACGGGTGACGCCAACCGTTGGCAGAGCCGCTTTATGTGTGCAACGTACGGGAACTATTTGAAAGCCGATATGGTCTCTCTTGCCCACCACGGCAATGCGGGCTGCGAGATCGACTTCTATGAGAGCGTGCAGCCGACCGTGATCTGGTGGCCGAATAACGCCGAAAAGGTGACGGACTATTTGTCGGGTAAAACAACGACCTCTTGGTGGAAAGAGGTGGACCATCACGTCTATCTGGAGATGCCGTGCGTAAAGTATATTTATGCTTCGGGTGCGGTGAATACGGGGAATGAATACTATACGACGTTGAAGCTTACCGCAAACGGTCCCGATTACGACGGCATTTACGACGTTGTGCTGTCCGTGAAGAACGGAAGCCGCTACGGGCTTTCGGAACAGTATACGCTGAACAGCCCCGGTGCCTTTATTCGGGTATCGAGATAAGGGACTGAGTCATTTAAATGCAGAAGGTGTGCTCCCTGCACGATAGGCGTATAAAATACGCCGAGTGCCAAGAGGGCGCCTAAAAAAACGTTAAATTTGAAATTTGCAAGAATTTCCACCTAAAAAGCCGCCCTCTGTGCCGATTACGGCAGAGAAGGCGGCTTTCTTTTTCAGTTTTCTTTTGTGTGCTTTTGTTCGGCGCTCAATGACTCAGCCCCTTGTAATTTATTTTACCTCGATGATGCTTTCATCCCACATCTCGGGTGCGGCATAGCCCATCAGGTTCACCATGGTGGCTGCAACGTTGGAAAGACCGAATCTGCCGTCATCCGTCTTAACGGTATAGGCTTTTGCGGCTTCGGTGTTGTCGTAAACGATGCAGGGCACGCGGTTGAGCGTGTGGCTGGTCTTTGCCTTGTAGGAGCCGTCCTTGGATAGCTTGGGCTGCCCCTTCTTGTCGGTCTCGTACATCTCGTCGGCATTGCCGTGGTCAGCGGTGATAAGTGCCACGCCGCCAAGGCGGTCGATGACGGGAAGCAGGCGACCGAGCTGGAGGTCAAGCGCCTCCATTGAGCAACGGGTAGCGGCAAGCGAGCCTGTGTGCCCTACCATGTCGCCATTGGGGAAGTTGACGCGCAGGTAGCGGTATTTGCCGCTTTCCAGACACTCGATCAGCTTATCGGTGATCTCGGCACACTTCATCCAGGGGCGCTGCTCAAAGGGCACAACATCGGAGGGGATCTCAATATAGGTCT
>CAZOFQ010000033.1:0-13077 GCA_964579105.1 uncultured Lachnospiraceae bacterium | reverse complement strand
CTTGTGCTTGCGGCTGGGCACGAGATAGTCGCGTGCGCCCTCGGGAGAGGAGGCTGTGAGAATGGGGGTCTGGATCTCCAAAAATCCAAGCTCCTCCATCTGTGCGCGCAGATGGGAAAGCACGCGGGAGCGAAGCACGATATTGTCGTGGATCTTTTTGTTGCGCAGATCAAGATATCGGTATTTCAGACGCACCTCCTCGCGCGTTTGCGTGGATGCGTCGATCTCAAAGGGCAGTCCCAGCTGGCAGGGACCCAGCACCTCGATGCGCGCGGCGCGCACCTCCACAAGTCCCGTGGCGATCTTGGGGTTCACGGTCTCCTCATCGCGTCCCGTGACCTCTCCCTCGATGAGCACCACGGTCTCCTTGGTGATACCCGAGAGCATCTTGTCGTCAGAGAAGACGATCTGCGTCACACCGTAGTGGTCGCGCAGGTCAACGAACAGCACGCCGCCGTGATCGCGCACGGTGTCTACCCAACCTGTGAGAGTCACCCTTTCGCCGATGTGCTGTTGATTCAGTTCATTACAGTTGTGTGTTCTGAGCATTTGTTTTTCCTCCAAATACTATTGTTGATTATATTACCCCGTATTTTGTGCCGTGACACGGACGCCGTGCGCTTTTCAAAGAAAAAAGTGCCCTTCGCCCAAAATCATGGGACGAAAGACACAGCGCTTCCGCGATACCACCCAAATTGACTGTAAAAACAGTCCGCCTCATTGCATCTTGACGCGATGAACGTGCGGTTCTACTCACCGTGCCGCGGGCACGCCTTTCTTCCGCAGGCTCCAAAGTGTTTTTCACGCAAAGTGCATTGCTGTTCTCTCACCTGCAACAGCTCTCTGGAAATGCTTCTTTACCTTACTCGCTTTATCATAGCCTTTGTGATCTATTCAATACATCATTATTATAACACTTTTTTTTGCGCTGTCAAGAGAGATGCAATAAAAAAACGAGAATTTTCAAAAAGGGCGTCGGGGAAAGCCGCGGAAAAGAAGCGCTTTGCTGTTTACAAAGCTAAAAAAATATGGTACAATAGGCGTAACGAATTTTAGCAAGGAGAATACCGCTATGTATAAGCTGCAAAATTATCAAGACATCAAACAGTATTTTAACGTGCCCGACGCCGCCGTTGCTTTTTTGGAGTCTGCCACGGTCGATACCCCCAACGGACGCCATGAGTTCAACGAGGATTGCTACATCAACGTGATGAACTGCAATACCAAGCTTGAGCAAGGTGCGATGGAGGCGCACGAGGTGTTCGTGGACGTGCAATGCCTGATCTCGGGCGAGGAAAAGATCCTTGTGGCGGATAAGACCGCACTTCCCGTGCACACGCCTTACGACGCTGCAAGGGATGCGGCGTTTTATGACTTTGACGCCGCCGAAACGGTCACGTATACCGCGGGTGAGTGCGTGGTGCTTTATCCCAACGAGGCACACCTGCCCTGCCTTGCCGTAAACGAGCCTATGACCGTCAAAAAGGCGGTCATGAAGCTCCATTGGAAGCATCTGTCTAAAAATTAAATCTATGAAGCGCACGCCCGTTTTTGTTGATCCGTGCGATTTCCCCGCCCCGTTTCGCGCCTTGCTGCAGGGCGCGCGTGTGTTTGACAGCTCCTGCTCTCCCGAGGCACGAGTGTGGCTTGTGGAGAAGGACGAGGGGTATTACCTGAAGGCTGCGCCGCACGGCGCGCTGAAAAGGGAAGCGCTGCAAACGCGATTTTTCCACAGCATAGGGCTTGGCACCGAGGTCCTGCTTTATCACAGGGAGGAGCGCGATTGGTTGCTTACCGCACGCATGCGCGGCGAGGATTGTACACACGCACAATACCTCTGTGAGCCGGAGCGCCTTTGCACCTGTATTGCCACACAGCTGCGTGCTCTGCACGAGCATAGTGTAAAGGGCTGCCCGATCAAGCACCACAGTGCGGCTTACTGCAAGACTGTGGAGCAAAATCACGCAAAAGGGCTTTTTGATGCATCCTTTCTTCCCGCGCATCTTAAAAAAATGACCGCCGACGAGGCGTTTGCATTTTTTCGGCAGGGCAAGCAGCTCCTGCAGGACGATACGCTGCTGCACGGAGATTATTGTCTGCCCAATATTTTGCTTGATGATTGGCGCTTCAGCGGCTTTATCGACCTTGGCAACGGCGGCGTGGGGGATAAGCACGTGGATCTCTTCTGGGGCGCTTGGACGATCGCCTTTAATTTGGGCAAGCGGCATCTTCCGTCGTACCGCGAGTTGTTTTTTGACGTTTACGGGCGTGACGGTATCGATTTTGACCGTCTGGATCTCATCGCAACCGCAGAAGCCTTCGGCTAAAGAAGCAGCCGCACCTCGTTTCAAGGTGCGGCTGCTTGCTTTATTTTTTGCAAAGCCACTGCATAAATTGCAGACCGATCAAAATTTCCGCTACCGTCCAGCCGCTTTCCACGCAGCAGGGCGCCCATCCCACGTCGTGCGGGATACCGTGGATCTCGCGGCGGGAAAGGTCAAAGGCACGTGCCCAGGCACCGTCCACGCTGTGCTCCTCGCTGTGGATCTGTGCCGAAAGCAGGAAGCGTGCAATACCGAGCCATTTGTCATAAAATACCCTGTCACCCGTTGCGAAATAGGCGTATGCAAAGCCCAGCGGCAGCCAGTTGTTGGAGTACAAAAGGTCGGCAACGGGGTCGCCGTTCTCCGCAAGCAATGCGCACTCGCCGTTTTCGCGGCGCGCGCAGTTCGCCTTGTAGCCAGTATCCCATTCGCAGTAGCCGCCCGTTTCATGCTTCACGCGCTCCAGGTCCTTTGCAACGCGGTAGAGCCACGCCTTGTGCTCCTCCTTTTTTGTCACCTCGTAAAGGGCGGCAAGCGGGAAGATCAATCGGCACATCTCCTCGGTCTCGCTGGTCTCGCGCAGTGTGTCGGGGTAAAGGGACATGAGGGTGGAAAGCCCGCGCTCTGCCACCTCCAAAAACTCCGCGGGACCGCCCGCACGCGCACACAGGATCAGCGCGGCGTGGTAATAGGCGTTGTGGTGCGCGCAGGGAATGCCGCTTTCGGTCTCCCGCAGCTCCCTCCATTTCTCGTCCGTCAGCTTGATGGCGTCCGTGCGGGAAACGCGCACACCGCTTTTGCCCGTGGTGCTCACCAAAAAGCGGCAAGCGTCGATCACATCCTCAAAATGGCGACTGCCGCCCTTGACGAAGTTCTGGCAAAACAGTGTGGGAAGCATGACGCGTGCCACGTCATCCTGATAGCAGCACATCCATGCCACGTTGCTCCAGCGCACCATGCCCTTGAATTTGCCTTCCTTCACCTGCATGGGACCAAAGCAGAAATCCTCCAGATTTTCAAAGCGCTCCAGGCTTTTTTTGTTGCCGTTCAGCATCCAATCAAGGAGATACGCGCCGCCCGTTTCCGCAGAGCAGTCGGTGCGGACGATCTTTTGCCAAATACGCGTGCCGTCCTTGGCGTAAATGTGGTGAGAAAGCCCCTCCAGCACGCCGGCCTTGCCGTTTTTCTGCAGAATTTTTGCGCGTTCAAACCAAGCAAGTCCCTTTTGCACCGCCGCCGTTACGTCCGCGGGGCTGCTGACCGCAGCGTTGTCCGCATGCTCGCAAACGGGTGCGGGAAATTGCAGCTCCACACACTCTCCCGCAAGGAAGGAAACGACGTGTGTGATAACTGCCTCCCAGCTTTTCCGCGGCGCGAGCATCGCGCGGCGGAAGTTGCAAAGGCGGAAGGCGCAGATCAGCTCGTTGCCGTCCCGCCAAAGCGCGCGCACGCCCTTTTCGTATTCCCCGTCGCTCATCGTGATATGATCGTGTGCGGTCACGTAGGAAAAATAACGGAGCACGGGACTGATGTCGTGGCTGCGATACCAATAGGTCAGCAGCTCATTATAATGCCCGTCCAGCACGTCACCGTCGCAAAGCCCCTCGATGCTTTCCGCATCGGCAGCGGCACTGCGGTAAACCAAGCGGTGATGGCTCATCTGCTCGCTCTCTTCGGAATATCCCGTGCCGCAGGAGCGCACGAATTCAAAGAATACGGGCTTTCCTGTCTCGCGGAACTTCTCCACTCTCACACGGTCCGCTGCGGGAAGCGTAATGCCCGATTCGCTGTTGCCGCCAAGGATCGCAAGTGCGTCAAACGCACAAGGCTCCAGGTCCCGTAAAGCCTCAAGCGGCGCATAGACTGCACCGCGGCAGCTTCGCAAGATAAGCTCAGACAGATCGCTGGGGGATTGTGACAAAACCAAAATTTTATTCATAGCAGACTCCTTTGTCGGCAGGTTGCTTTTATTTTACAAAAAAATACGGGTTTTTGCAATAGCCGAGGGGGGAAAAAATAATTTTTGTAATTGAGAAGGCGATTTTTGTAATTCTTTCGGAAGAAAGCAAAAACTTCTTGCTTTATTTTCGCTTTTCGCCTTGACTTTTTTTGCGTGTTTTTCTATAATAAATGCAGAGAATCAACTGCATCCCGAAAAGGGGGAAAGAGGTAAGCATGTATCGTATTGGCATCGATCTTGGCGGAACCAACATCGCCGCGGGGCTGGTAAATGAGAATTATGAGATCGTCCGCAAGGACAGTACGCCTACCAACGTGCAGGGGCGTACGGGTGAGGCGATCGTAGACGACATTGCGGCGCTTTGCCGCAAGCTCTGCGCGGACGAAGGGGTAGAGCTCCAAGGCATTCTTTCTGTCGGTATTGCGTCCCCGGGGCTTGTCAACTCCGAAACGGGCGCGGTGGAATACGCCAACAATCTGCCCTTTCATCGTTTTCGGCTGTGTGACCTGCTCAAGGAGCGCCTCGGGTTTGCCAATATCCACGCGGAAAACGACGCCAACGCCGCCGCCTACGGTGAATCCGTCGCGGGCGCCGCGATCGGCACCGAAAATTCGGTGATGATCACACTCGGCACGGGCGTGGGTGGCGGTATCGTGCTGGGCGGAAGGGTCTATTCGGGCTTCAACCACGCGGGCGGCGAGCTTGGGCATATCGTGATCGAAAAGGACGGCGTGCCCTGCACCTGCGGACGCAAGGGCTGCTGGGAGGCATACAGCTCGGCTACGGCTCTTATCCGTATGACAAAGGAAAAGCTGGAGGAATGTAAGGCGCAAGGGCGCCACACCGCAATTGAGGAGCTTGCCGCGAAAAAAGGAAAGATCTCGGGCAAGACTGCGTTTGATGCAATGCGCGCAGGCGACGAGGCGGGCAAAGAGGTGGTGGACACCTATATTTCCTACCTTGCCACGGGTCTTACCAACATCGTCAATGTCTTTCAGCCCGAGGTCATCTCCATCGGCGGCGGACTTTCCAACGAGCGCGATACGCTGTTAAAGCCTCTGATCCCACTGGTGCGTGCAGAGCAGTACGGCGGAAATCTCGTGGAAATGACGGATATCCGCATTGCTAAGCTTGGCAACGATGCAGGCATCATCGGCGCGGCATTCCTCGGCATTTAAAGCAAAAAAGCCCGTCACGGGCTTTTTTGTTTTGGAAAATAGCAAAAGCGTTTTTCAAAACCACCGTTCGCCGCATAAGGGTTGACACTTTTGCTCAAAACTGTTATAATAGCATGTAGCAGGCGCTTTGCGCCAATTTTTGTAAACGAGGAACACTGCCATGACAGAAAGTGAGCTTTCCGCGCATATTGCCGCCGCCGTGCAGGATTCGGATCTTTCGGATACCGAAATTCCGGGAATTGAGCTATATCTTGACCAGATCTTGAGTCTGGTTTCCGAGAAGAATTCCGCCTCCGCCGCGCGTTACCGTGAGCGGACCTTGACCAAAACCATGGTCAATAACTATTCCAAGGACGGGCTGATCAGCCCGATCAACGGCAAAAAGTATTCCCGCGCGCATATTATCGAAATGCTGCTTGTGTATAATCTGAAAAACACCCTTTCGATCGACGAGATCAAGCGTGTGCTCACGGGTGTGCGCGAGGGGTGCGGCTTCTCGGGTGCGGATCTGATCGCGGCGTATCATCGTTTTCTCTCCCTCAAGGATCTCAACCGCGCCCGCGCGGGCGAGGCGGTCAAGCACCTGCTTGAGGATGACAAGCTGAATGCCGCGGACGACAAGGACTTTTTCCTGTTGCTGTTGGATATCCTCTCCTTCTCCGCTTATCTCAAGGAGGTGGGACGGGAATTGTTGGAGTCCCGCTATGAGGATCTTGCTGTACGCGAGCGCGAGCGCCGCGAGCAGGAGGAGGCTGAAAAGCGGGAGCGCAAGGAAAAGGACGAGGCAAAAAAGCGCGAGCGCAAGGAAAAGGATGAGGCTGAAAAACGCGAGCGCCGCAAGCGCGATGCGGAGGTAAAGGCCACCATTAAAAAGATCAAAGAGGAAATGACCGCAGTTTCCCCTACCTCCGACGCACAAATAAGCGAAACTTAAAAAAAGGAGCCGCAAGGCAAGCTCCTCTCTGCTGCCGTAGACCTCCAACGGGATCCTTCGCGTTTTGCGAGGGTGGCAGGGGTGTGCCGTCTCGTGTTTTTCGTATCGCCGCCGATCTCGCTCGCGCGGCACACGAATACGCGACGTTGCTGTATGCAATACCCGTGGGTGAGAGCCGAGCAGCTGCGAGGCGTGGCGAATAAGGTCTTAACAGGCTTTGCCCGTGTAAATAATTTTCAATTGCGTTACACCCGCGAGGTGTGGTGACGGCACGGGGTAAAGTCCCCGAAAGGAGTGTTTTTGTGGAACACAAGGAAGAAAAGACGTTTGACGAGGATTCGGTGAAGATGCAAGACGATGTCCTCAACGGAGAAGTGATGCCCCACACCGTCGGCAAAAGGTCTCCGACAAGGAAGCGCAGACGGGGTACGGCGAGGATCTCCACGCAAAAGCTTGCGCTGGGTGCGCTACTTACCGCAATGGTCGTGGTGCTGCAGCTGCTCGGCTCGTTTCTTCGCTTTGGTCCGTTTTCTGTTTCGTTGGTGCTCGTTCCCATTGTGATCGGTGCCGCCACCTGCGGACCGCTTATCGCCTCTTGGCTTGGATTTTCGTTTGGTATGGCGGTGCTGCTCAGCGGAGATGCCGCGGCGTTCTTAACGATCCACGCCCCGGGTACGATCCTCACCGTTTTGCTCAAGGGTGTGCTTTGCGCCCTTGCCGCCGCACTGATCTACAAATCAATAGAGCGCCTGAACCGTTACGTTGCGGTTACTGCCGCCGCTATCGTTTGCCCGATCATGAACACCGCCGTCTTTTTACTCGGCTGTCGGCTGTTCTTCTGGGAGACGATCTCCTCCTGGGGGGCTGCCGCAGGCTTTGAAAATACGGTAGCATATGCGTTTTTGGGGCTGATCGGTGCCAACTTCCTTTTTGAAATAGGCTTCAACCTGCTGCTTTCTCCTGTGATTGTTCGTCTGCTCAATATCAAGCGAAAAATAGCTTGATTCCTTATGCCAAAGAAAAGGCGCGCTCCATTTGAGCGCGCCTTTTCTGTATTTGAGCGAAAAAAAGGGGGATACTTTTATTAAAATAATGTGCTTGCTGTCGTTGCGAGGATATCGTGCATATCCTATTTGACAGACTGTGCTTTTTGTTATATGTATTTTCGGTCAGTAAGGGAAAGGAGCTTTTTATGTGCGGTATCATCGGTTATACAGGAAAAAAGGCAGCCGTGCCGATCCTTTTGGAGGGGCTTGCTGCGCTGGAGTATCGCGGATATGACTCCGCGGGGGTGGCGGTGCAAAGAAATGGACTGCAAACGGTAAAAACAAGGGGGCGTCTTGCGCTTTTGCGCGAAAAGCTTGCGTCACACAGCGAGCTGCTGGGGGCGAGCTGCGGTATTGGACACACGCGTTGGGCAACGCACGGTGCGCCCTCGGACGCAAACTCGCATCCGCACGGCACAAGACGCGTTGCGCTGGTGCATAACGGGATCATTGAAAATTACAGCGACGTCGCAGCCTTTTTGTTGGAAAAAGGCTACACCTTTACCTCCGAGACCGATACAGAAACGGCGGCGAAGCTGTTGGATTATTACTACGGCGAATATAAAGAGCCTCAAAAAGCGATCTTTGCCACGCTTGCCATGCTGCGAGGCGCATATGCCTTTTGCATATGCTTTGCGGATCATCCCGAGCTCCTGTATGCGATCTGCAAGGATAATCCCTTGATCGTTGCCGCCACCGAGCACGGCGGAGTTATCGCCTCGGATGTGCCCGCTATCCTTCCGCATAGCAAGATCTACTATCGTCCCGACGATGGCGTGCTTGCGGTGCTGGATGGTACCTGTGTGAAATTTTTTGACCGCGACGGCAAGATCTTGGAGCAAAAGACAGAGCAGGTGAGTTGGGACGCGGAGCATGCACAAAAGGGCGGTTTTTCACACTTTATGCTCAAGGAGATACACGAGGAGCCCGAGGCGATCGCTCGTACCGTTGCCCCTCGCTTGCGAGACGGGCTCCCGTTTTTCGATGTGGCTTCGTTGGACGGAGAGCTGCTTACGCGCTTTGGCGGTATCCACATCGTCGCGTGCGGTACAGCCATGCATGCAGGGCTTGTTGCGAAAAATTTGATCGAGCGCTATGCGCGCATACCCGTGCGTGTGGAGATCGCCAGCGAATTCCGCTACCGCGACCCTATTTTGGGTAAAGACGATCTGGTGCTCTTTATTTCGCAATCGGGCGAGACCGCAGATACGCTTGCCGCGTTGCGGCATGCCAAGGCACGAGGCGTATACACGCTTGCCATTGTCAACGTGGTCGGCTCTGCTGTGGCACGGGAGGCGGAGAGTGTGCTTTACACCATGGCAGGACCTGAAATTGCCGTGGCAAGCACCAAGGCATACAGCGTGCAGTGTGCGCTGCTTTATCTGCTGGCGTTGCGCTTGGCTCTGGCGCACGGTAAATTAACTGCCGAAACGGTACGGGATATGTGCCAAAAGCTACTTGTAGATGTACCTAAGACCATCCGCGAGGTGCTACAAATGAGCGACTCTATCCGAGAGAGCGCTAAGGCGTTGGCGGAAGCCGAGCACGTTTTTTATATCGGGCGCGGTATTGACTGCGAGCTTTGCACCGAGGCGTCGCTCAAGCTCAAGGAGATCAGCTATATTCACAGCGAGGCGTACGCCGCAGGCGAGCTCAAGCACGGTACGATCTCTCTTGTGACGAAGGGAACATCGGTGGTGTCGCTTTGCACCGTTCCGCTTCTTGCGGAGAAGATGAACTCCGGCATACGCGAGGTGGCGTCGCGAGGGGCAAAAATGCTGAACGTGATGACACGCGAGGTCGCAGAGAAAAGTGCTCCGCAGTTGGGCAAAAGTCTGCTTCTTCCCGAAATTGACGAGGATCTCGCGCTTTTTCCCGCCATTTGTGCCATGCAGCTGTTGGCATATCACGTGTCAGATCTCAAGGGATTGGACGTGGATAAGCCGCGCAATCTTGCAAAATCCGTGACTGTTGAATAAAAGGGGCTGATTCCTTCGCGCAGACCAAAAACACACAAAATGGCAGAAATATAGCCGCTTTATCATCAGAAGCTTGATGGTAAGGCGGCTTTTTGGTAGAAATGATAGCCATATGGCTATCATCTCGATTTTACTGTGCGTGTTTTAGCCGCGCTCTCGCCGCCCACCGTACGGTTGTACGGTGGGCGGCGGTGAGATCACGGCCTCTGCATCAAATGACTCAGCCCTTTTTCATAGCTCAGGATTCCAGTTGACGGCCGAGGAAGCCTGCGGCAGTTTGGATCAGCTTTGTCTCTACGTCAACGGTGGGCGCTTTTTTGTCCTCCTGCTCGCCGCCAAGTGAAACAACGCACCCCACAATATCTCCTTCGGCAAGGATAGGCATCGCACACCGCACCTGTAGGCTTCCACCCTCCGCAATGGCGAAAACAGGCTCCATTCCTTCCTTGTGCACGTACAGGCTGCGCGCCTCAATGATGCGCTCCATCTGCTCGGAAAGCGCCTTGTCGGCGTATTCCTTGCGCGGCACGCCCGCGGTGGCGATCACGGCGTCACGGTCACAGATCACCACGCTGAGCGCACAGGTTTTGTAAAGCGTTTCTGCATATTCTCCTGCAAAAATAGCCAGCTCTCCAATGGGAGAGTATTTTTTGAAGATCACCTCGCCCTCGCGGTCGGTATAAATTTCAAGCGGGTCCCCCTCTCTTATTCTCATAGTTCTTCTTATCGCCTTGGGAATGACGACTCGTCCGAGATCATCGATTCTTCTCACGATTCCTGTTGCTTTCATATATATAAAATCTCCTTGTTTTTAATAGTAGGGTGATACTATTATTTGCAAAACGAGGGGGTTTATACTTGGCTTGATTTCATGTCCGTGGTTTTTTGCCGAAAATCCATTGACTTCGTGTCGGAGCCTCGGTCTTATTCACGCAAGACTTGATAAATTACAACGGCTTTATAACAGGTTGCGTTGCTTCATTTTACTGTGAGCCAAGCTATTTTATTAATTTAATACCGCATCAGGCAATATAATTATTGACTTTCAAATGCTCTGTGTGATATAATTGAAATGCAATATAATATAAAAATAAATATCATGGAGATGAAAAAATGAGTATCAAAGCTATTCTTATGGATATGGACGGAACCGTCTTGGGAAAAAGCCAGGTCGCTATATCCAACCGAAATATGATTGCCGTTCAAAGGGCAATCAAGAAGGGAGTACAGGTGATCCCTTGTACGGGGCGCGTCTACAACATGCTACCGCCCCAGCTTCTGACACAGGAGGGTCTGCGTTATTTTGTGCTTAGCCACGGAGCTCGCGCTTATGATAAGCTGACAGGCGAGAGCATTTATACCAATCTTATACCCGCGAAGCACGCGAGCGAGCTTATGCATATGCTCGAGGGCAAGGGGCTCTACAATGAGATCGCCGCAAACTCAACGATATATTTTGAAAAGGCAATATCTGATAATTTTGATATGTCCGTTGTCCCCGAGCATCATATCTGGTACGTAAGAGACAACTGCTTCACCGCACTTGAAAAGCCCTCCGAATATTTTCTCGCAAACAACGTTGGCATTGAGAAGATGAATCTTTACGGTATACCTCAGGAGCTCCGACAGCCTGTTTACGACGCTGTTACCGCTACCGGATATATCAGTCATACAAGACCCGGGGCAGGACCCAATCTTGAATTTTTAAGCAATACTATCAACAAGCTTAACGCTACCGATGCGATACTTGAAAAGCTTGGGATCACTTATGAAGAAACGATGGCGATCGGTGACAGCTCAAGCGATCTTGAGATCATCAAGGCTTGCGGCGTTGGCGTTGCCATGGGTAACGCCCCCGATAATATTAAGGCGGCGGCAGACGATGTTACTGCCTCCAACGTCGAGGACGGTTTGGCATTGGCGTTTGAAAAATACGTATTATAAGGTGAATGAAATGAAAAAATTTTTGGTTTGCATTGATTCCGACGGATGTGCATTCGATACAATGGAGATCAAGCACAAGGAATGCTTTTGTCCCGCTTATATAAATTATTTTGGGCTTCAACCCGTGTCAAAATATGCCCGCGACGCGTGGGATTTTGCGAATTTGTATTCGAGCTACCGCGGAATACACCGTTTGCTTTCACTCCTCAAGGCACTTGATGTGCTTGCTGAGCGAAGGGAAGTCAAGGACAGAGGGTTTACTCCGCCCGCAATGAGTGAGCTTCGCGCTTATGTTGCCTCGGGAAAGCCCCTTAGCAACTCGGGGCTTGAGAAATATATTGCCGAGCATCCCGATTCCGAGGAAATAAAAAACACACTCGCGTGGTCTGTAAACGTAAACGAGCGCGTGGGCGAGATGGTTCGAAACGTTCCGCCGTTTCCGCATGTCAGAGAAAGCCTTGCAGAGCTTTCCAAATATGCCGATATAGTGATCGTTTCGGCAACGCAGCAGCTGGCACTTGAGAGAGAGTGGGGCGAGCACGATCTGCTTTCTTACATATACGAGGTGAAAGGGCAGGAAAGCGGCACCAAAAAAGAAATCATTGCGTCGCTTATGAGAAATTACGAACAGGGACACGTTCTTATGATAGGCGATGCGCCCGGCGACAGAGACGCGGCTCACGCAAACGGAGCGCTGTTTTATCCTATTTGTCCCGACCAAGAGGCAGAGTCGTGGGCTCGTTTTGATGAAAATATGCAGGCGTTTTTGAAGGGCACTTATGCAGGAGAGCTTGAAAGAAAGAATATTGAATATTTTGAGACCTTGTTACCCTCAGAGCCATATTGGAAGGGATAATATTGAATGATGAAGTACGGCAAAACTATAGGAAAGAAATTTTACGAGGACGGAAAGATCCGTCGTTATCCGGGGAACACCGTGGTAGCTAGGGTTAGATCCGATTCTCCCGCGTATAGCGCCATGGCAGCTCTTTACGGTATGGTCAAGGAGGCGCAGCTTGACGATCATATTATTCTGATGCCTCACGACAGCTACCATATGACGGTGATCCGAGGGGTCAACGACCAGGTTCGTACCGACGCGTATTGGCCCGAATCACTGCCGAAGGATACTCCTATGGAGCAGATGGACAACTATATATCCGAGGCGGTGGGGAGGGTTAAAATGCCCGCTCGGGTCCAAATGAAATTTGACAGAATAGATTTTTCAACGACCTGTATGAAGGTGCTGCTTCTTCCCGACAACGAAGCCGATGCTAAGGCGCTTAAGGAATTTCGCGACGGTGTAGCCAAAGAAATAGGCTTGGCGCTTCCGGGTCACGATGAATATAGGTTTCACATCACGTTGGGATATACCCGCATCATTCCCGAGGGGGAAAATGCCGTTCGTATGGATCGGATGATTCAAAAAATGGACGCTTTCATTGCCGAGCAGGAGCCGTTTGAAATATCAGATCCTTATATGGCATTTTATGATGATATGCTTGAATTTTCACCTGTTCGTATTCCCAGATAACAAAAATGCTGTAACGGAAAATTCCGTTACAGCATTTTTGCTCGAGCTTTTTCTCTCTCAACCAAGCAAAATGTCGGTGGCAAGCATCACACAGAAGCCTGCAAGCAGTGCGTAGGTCGCACCGCGCTGATGCCCCTCGTGATGCGTTTCGGGGATCATTTCGTCACTGATGACGTAG
>CAZOFQ010000032.1:0-13107 GCA_964579105.1 uncultured Lachnospiraceae bacterium | reverse complement strand
TGCTACGTAGATGATGGGCTTCATGGTGAGCAGGGGGGTGTCGGCAAACAGCGCGCGCTCGTCATCCGAAAGCTCCACCGTGCGTGCGGTGTAGCCCTCCTCCAGCGCCTTTTGCACCTTCTCCAGAACGGCAAGCTCGGCGGCGAGCGTTTTGTCACCCTTCATTGCCTTTTTTGTGCGGTCGATACGGCGCTCCATCATTTCCATGTCGGAAAAAATGAGCTCCATGTTGATGGTCTCAAGGTCACGCATGGGGTTTACCGCACCGTCTACGTGAATGATGTTGTCGTCGTGGAAGCAGCGTACCACGTGGAGGATGGCGTCTACCTCGCGGATGTGCGAAAGAAATTTGTTGCCAAGCCCCTCTCCCTTGGAGGCGCCGCGCACAAGCCCTGCGATGTCCACAAATTCAATGACGGCGGGCGTGTATTTTTCGGGCGAATACATCTGCGCGAGAAAATCCATGCGCGCGTCGGGCACAGCCACGACGCCCACGTTGGGCTCGATGGTGCAGAAGGGGTAATTTGCGGATTCGGCACCCGCGTTGGTGAGTGCGTTGAACAGTGTGCTTTTGCCTACGTTGGGCAAGCCGACGATACCGAGTTTCATGGGTCTGAAATTCTCCTTACATTAGCAAAGTACTGTTGAAAAGCTTTTTGGCAATGAAAACACAGTTAATTGTATTATACATCAAACTTGCACTTTTTGCAAGGGTGCGGCGGCAAATTTTATTTGCTTTACGGCTTTTGTGCGGAAAAATGGCGTTTTTTGCAATAAAACAAAAAAATTTTGAAAAACTCTTTTCAAAAAAGGATAAATGTGATATACTATTATACATGAAAGGGTAAATTTGCCCTGCAGCTCAAATTTACGGACGGAGGAAACGAACATGGTTGGAACCAAGATCCTGGTGGTGGATGACGACCCCAATATCTGCGACATTCTTAAAACGCATTTTGAAAACGAGGGATGCGAAGTGATTGCCGCAAACGATGGCGTAGAAGGACTTGCCGCCTTTAAGGCAACCTCGCCCGATATCGTTCTTCTGGACATTATGATGCCGAAAATGGACGGGCAGCAGCTTCTCACGGAGATCCGTAAGGATTCCAACAAGCCCGTTATTATGGTTACTGCCAAGGGTGAAGTGTTTGATAAGGTGCTTGGTCTTGAAATGGGTGCTGATGACTTTGTGGTCAAGCCCTTTGAGCTCAAGGAGCTCAGCGCACGCGTTAAGGCGGTGCTGCGTCGCTATCAGTCGCACATGCGTCAGGAGGATAACGACGACGTGATCAAATTCGAGAATTTCGAAATCAGCCAGGACCGCTTTGAGCTTAAGCTTAAGGGCAAAAAGGTAGACATCCCGCCCAAGGAGCTTCAGCTGCTCTACTGCCTTGCCTCCAACCCCAACCGCGTGTTCAGCCGCGAGCAGCTGCTGGAGCACGTGTGGGATTTTGCCTTTCTCGGAGATTCCCGCACCGTAGACGTACATATCAAGCGTCTGCGCGAAAAGCTTGAGGGTGTTTCTGACAAATGGGCGCTCAAGACCGTTTGGGGCATCGGCTATAAGTTTGAGCTTTACAACTGAGCGCTCCTGCAAAATGTGCCGCCGCAAGGCAACTTGCGGCGGCATTGCTACATTTTAACGGAAAGGAGAAGACTGTGTTCAAAAGCATATTTGCCAAGTACATTACCACGTTTATGCTGATCATTTTCATCAGCTTTTTGGTCTTGGTCACCATTGTTACGGGCATGGTCAACAACTATGCCGTTGCCGCCAAGGAGGAAATGCTTGCCAATACCGCACGCGGTGCTGCGGAGTTCCTCAACGCCCGTGCCGAGACCTTTTCCAGCTCAAACAAGCTGGAGCAGATCGTGATGACCTCGGTTGAGGACGTGGATCGCATGCTCTCCACGCTTGCGGCGGTGGACGAGGATATCAGTATTTTGCTGGTGGATGATAGCGGCGACGTCGTCCGCATGATCTCCGGCGGCACCTGCGCACCGAGTAATGCCGTGGTTCCGCGCAGCATTATGGACGAGGTCAACAATCTGGTCGAGCTTTCGGAGTTTGAAATGCTGGAGGGCGTTTTCGAAACGCCGCACCTGTTCTTTACCACCCCCGTTTTTACGCAGGACGGTTACGTTTGCGGTGCCGTGTTTGCCTGTGCCGAATCCGCCACACAGGATGCCCTGCTCGGAGTTATGGTCAAAACCATTATCATCAGCAGCTTGTGGGTCATGCTGGCTGCCCTGATCGCGGTCTATATCATCACGGCGCGTGTCATCGGTCCCCTCAAGGATATGAGCCGTATGGCAAAGGAGTTTGCCAAGGGAAATTATGAAGCACGCGTGCCCGTACGCGGGCGAGATGAGATCGCAGATCTGGCGGTGGCGTTTAACGACATGGCGGAATCCATTTCTCGGCTGGAGCTGATGAGAAATACGTTTATGGCAAACGTCTCCCACGATCTTCGCACTCCCATGACGACCATTTCGGGGTTTATCGACAATATTCTTTCGGGTGCGATCCCGCAAGAAAAGCATCGGTATTATTTGGAGATCATCCGTGCCGAGGTGGGACGCCTTGCGCGCCTGGTGGCTTCCTTGCTGGATATTTCCCGTATTCAGGCAGGGGACAGAAAGTTCGACTTCAAGCCCTTCGACATCTGCGAAATGGCGCGCAGAATACTCATTTCCTTTGAAGCGAAGATCGATGCAAAGCGTCTCGACGTGGAATTTGAATGTGACGAGGAGCGTATGATCGCCATGGCGGATCACGATGCGATCTATCAGATCCTTTACAACATTTGCGACAATGCCGTGAAATTCTCCCGCGAGCACGGCAAGCTGCGTGTCTCTCTTACCGCTGTGCAAGAGAAGCGCGTGCAGGTTTCTGTATATAATGAAGGAGAGGGCATTGCCGCGGCAGACGTTCCCTTTGTGTTTGAGCGCTTTTATAAGGGAGACAAGAGCCGTGGGCTTGACAAGAGTGGCGTAGGCCTTGGTTTGTTCATTTCCAAAACCATTATGGACGCACATAAGGAAAAAATTTGGGTACGCAGTGAGCAGGGTAGCTTCTGTGAGTTCAGCTTTACACTGCCGCTTACCTGATTTCAAAGGAGAATATATGGAAGAAAACAAGGATTTTTCCGAAATCAACGAGCCTGTGGAGCAGCACTCTGACATTGAGCCGCAGGAGCAAGAGAAAAAGAGCGAGGCGGCGCCGAGCTTTGACTTTGGAGAAAAGACCGTGATGAAAAGGCAGGGCGGACACGGCATGTTCTTTGCCGTGTTTGGCGGCGTTGTCGCCGTATGCGTATTGCTGCTGATCGGCACGCTGTTTTTGGGCGAGGAAGGTATTCGTATCATCAAAACGCTGTATAACGAGCGCACCATATATGTGCGCGAGGATGACGGAAGCAGCGGCTTGCTGACACCCAACGAGGCGGCAGATACGGTGCGGAGCTCCACTGTTACCGTTTCGGTCAAAACCAAATCGGGCAGCACGGGGATAGGCTCCGGCTTCGTCTATGACGATAAAGGACACATCTGTACCAATTATCACGTGATAGAGGATTTTGAAACGATTCAAGTCATTCTGCCCGATGGCACGGCACGCGACGCCGTTGTCAAGGGCTATGACGTGATCGCCGATCTTGCCGTGCTTACAGTAGACGCGGCGGGTCTTGTTCCTGCCAAGCTCGGTGTATCGGCGGAGCTGCTGGTGGGCGATGCGGTCGTGGCAGTCGGAACACCCTCCAGCCTCGATCTTGCAGGCACCGCCACCTTTGGGAACGTATCCGCTACCAATCGCTTGCTTGCGCTTACCGACAGCGAGGGAACGGTGTATCGCAAGATCTCCGTGATCCAAACCGACGCCAGCGTAAACCCGGGCAACTCGGGCGGACCTATGGCGGATATGTATGGGCAGGTCGTTGGTATCGTGGTGCGCAAGATGGTCAGCAATTATTCCACGGCTTACGAGGGGCTTGGCTTTGCTATTCCCATTGACGGTGCACGGGTGATACTGGACGCCATCATCAAAAACGATAGCGGCATGTTTGAGGGAGACAATCCTCTGGCAGAGGGACGCTCGTTGCTGGGCGTTACGGGGCATGGCGGAGAAGCGGGGAATTGGTATACCGTGGATCCCGAAAGCGGCATCGTGCTGTCCTCGCCCAGCGCCTTGGAGGGCTATCATTATATGTCCGTGGACGGTGTTTACGTGTCGGAGATCAGCGGCAATAACGTGCGCGGCAAGCTGCAGGTAGGAGACATCATCACCGCCGTAAACGGGCTTCGCGTGACCACGATCCAGGACATCATCGGCGAGGTCAACCGCCATTGGGCAGGAGAGCAGGTCAGCGTTACCTTGCTGCGCGAGGGTGAAACGCATACCGTAACCGTTACATTAATGGAAGGAACGGTTTCGTAATATACCGACACGAATAAAGAAAGGAAGATCGCTATGTTCCCCTTTTTAGATCCATTGCGTTATCTGACGCATGATAATATTTTTTGGGTCACGCTTTTGCGGCTCGGTGTAGCCGTATTCTGTGGCGGTGTGATCGGCTTGGAGCGCGGCAGAAAACGCCGCCCCGCGGGCTTCCGCACACATATTCTGGTGTGCCTTGGTGCTACGCTTGCCATGCTCATCAGCCAGTATCTTTCCATGATGGAAACGGGATACTGGTCGATGCTGACGGGGTTTACGGCAAAAACCGACGTGTCGCGTCTTGGTGCACAGGTCATCAACGGCATCGGCTTTTTGGGCGCGGGAACGATCATTGTAACAGGTCGGCAGGAGGTGAAGGGGCTTACCACCGCGGCAGGGCTTTGGGCATCCGCCTGCATGGGGCTTACCATCGGTGCGGGATTTGTCGAGGGTGCGCTGTGCGGTTGTATCCTGATCAGCGTGACCATCATCGTGTTCAGCCGCCTGGAGCGTGTGATCATCTCTCGCGCGCGTAACATCAACCTGTACGTAGAGTTTCTCCACGTGGATGATCTGGGTAGGATCATCGAGGCGATCAAGGCACAGGAGATCCGCATTTTTGACGTGGAGGTGCGAAAGGCAAAGGACGAAAGACATAATCAAGGCGCGGTCTTCTCTGTGCGCTTGCCGAAAAAAATGTCACATACCACGATGATGACGGTGCTCGCGGGTGTGGAAAACATCCGCGCCATCGAAGAGCTGTAAGGAGGTGCCGACAAAATGTCTGAATTCATGGATATGCTCCGCTTTGCGGACGGATTTCATATGTGGGGAGCAGTGCTCCGCATGGTGCTTGCCGTGATCTGCGGCGGTCTTATCGGTATCGAGCGTGAGCACAAGCGCCGTCCCGCAGGCTTCCGCACGCACATTCTGATCTGTCTTGGTGCAACGCTTACCACGCTGACAAGCCAATACTTATATTTGGAATTGGATCTTTTTACCGATCTTGCCCGCCTTGGTGCGCAGGTGATCGCAGGCATCGGCTTTATCGGTGCGGGCACAATCATCGTGACCAAGCGCCGTCAGGTCAAGGGACTTACCACCGCGGCAGGTCTTTGGACCTCTGCCATCGTGGGGCTTGCCATCGGTGCGGGCTTCTATGAGGCGGCTTTGATCGCTACGCTTTTGGTTCTCGTTGTGGAGCTGCTGCTTTCTCGCTTTGAGTGGTTTCTCATGTCTATCGCGCGCGATATCAACATATACGTGGAGTATAAAGAGAACTCTTCGCTGGAAAAGGTGGATGAGTTCTTGCGTACGCACGATGTCAGCGTGACCGATCTGCACATTACCAAATCGGGTGCCGGCACGCAAAATCCGTGTGCGATCTTCTCGCTGCAGCTGCCGCGCAAGCTCACGCACGACAAGCTGATGACGGCGATCTCCAGTATCGAGGGCGTTGTCTCCGCCGAGGAGCTTTAATCAAAAAACAGCCGCTGCGTCGCAGCGGCTGTTTTTTGATGCCGTTTATAATTTTTGCAAAACGGGACATACTGTTTGTAAAAAAGAAAAAGGAGAAAAGCATGATCGAACAGGATACTGTAAAATTGTTGCGCGAATGCGACGCGGGCGTCAAGATGGGCGTGACCTCTATTGAGGAGGTCTTGCCATTTGTCAAATCGAGCGAGCTGGAAAAGCTTTTGACGGATTGTAAAAAGGAGCACGAGGCGCTGGATCGTGAGATCCAAGAGCTCTTGGATCGCTACAAGGACGACGGCAAGGAGCCAAGTCCCATCGCCAAGGGGATGTCCTGGATGAAGACGAACATGAAGCTTGCCATGCACCAATCGGATCATACGATCGCAGACCTTATGACGGATGGGTGTAACATGGGGGTGAAATCTCTCAACCGTTATCTCAATCAGTACAAGGCGGCAGACGAGGTCACCAAGGATATCGCCAAGCGCCTGATCAATTTGGAAGAGAAGCTGGCGATCGACATCCGCGCGTTTCTGTAACAAAAAAAGCGGCAAACGCCGCTTTTTTTGTTATTTTTTGCCCGCTTCCCGATAGGCGTTTTTCTCGTCAAGAAAGGCGGGGAGCAAACGAAAGGAGAAGGAGAACGCCTTTTCGTTAAAGCAGAACTGCTCGCGCAATTTCGGACCGCACGAGGCAGAGCCGATACCGTTTTGACGGTAATCGATACAGATCACGGCTTGTGCAAGCGGCTTTAGCTCGAAATGATGCGCGGTCTCGGTGAGCTGCTTTGCGGTGAAATGCGAGCAATTAAAGCTGAAGTCCCGTTCCGTCATGAGCGCGAGCAAGCCCTGACCTTCCGCATTGGAAAGCGCCATCCATTTGGTGCTTGCGTGCGCCATGTTTTCCTGCGGACGGATGAAATCCTCAAAATGGCGGCTGACGGTAGTGGAAAACTCGTCCAAGCGCGAGGAGGCGCGCATGTCCTCGTAGCAGGCGCCGGGTCCTCGCCCGAAAAAGCGGAGCTGCTCAAAGCCCTTGGGCATACGGAATTCCATGCCGAAGCGGGGCAGGGACGGGGCATGCTCAAGCTCGCGTACCCGTACGTCCGTATCCACCCTCACGCCGCCCTCGGCGTAAAGGGTGTAGCGCAGCGTGCCGTGCAGGAAGGGGCGTCTCGCAGGTGCTGCCAGCGTAAATTCCGCGGTAACGGCAGCGTATTTGTCGGTTGCCTCCTGTAGAGTGCAGGAGCGACAAAGCATGCGCGCCTCGTCAAAGCCCTCGGCGTACCAAAGCTGTTTCAGCTTGCGGTCGTTGTCGGTGGGCGCACGCCACAGCGTAGCCGTCATAGGGGTGGCAAGCAGCTCCGTGCCGCAGTGCTTCACCGAGGAAAGCGTGCCGTGCACGCGGTCCAGCGTATAAACGGTGTCGGCGGTGCGGAAAACCAAGGCGTTCGAGCGTGCTTCTGTCTGTAAAAAGGCATCGTCGGGTATCGCGTCAAGCGTGCGTTCGTTTGTCTGCTTTTCGGAAAGCTCAAATTGCTCAAATCCGATCTCGTAGCCCGCCTCGCTCCAAGGAGTGGAGGTGTTTTGGCGCAGACTTACGGTGAGGGTGCACCACGCGCCCGACGTGGCGGCGTTGAAGTGGGGGAGTGCGTAGACGCGGCTTTTTTGCGGTGCGATGTTGAGGGAGGCAAAGCACCCCTCGGTTACGGTTTTTCCGTCCCGTTTGAGCACGAAATAAAGATCAAGATCGCAAAGCGAGGTGAAGCAGCGTAGATTTTTGACCTTCAATTTCCCGTTCTCGTAGGTGACGGATACGGGCTTGATGATCTCCTTGTACTCACGCATGCCAACGTGCGGCTTGCGGTCGGGGGAGAGCAGACCGTCACAGCAGAAGTTGCCTGCGTGCGGGGTGTCGCCGAAGTCGCCGCCGTACAGGTAATGCGGATCGTTTTGCACGTCCTCTCCCGTTGCAACGGCGTGGTCGCAAAATTCCCACACGCAGCCGCCGAAAAACCAGTCGTATTTGTAGATCAGATCCCAATAGAGCTTGAGGTCACCGGGACCGTTGCCCATCGCATGGCTGTATTCGCATAAAAACAGCGGATGCTGCAGCGTTTTGTCCTTATACAAGCGCTCGATCTCCTCCACGGAAGGGTACATGCGGCTATCTACCGAAACGACGGGGGAGCTTCGTGCATCCCCCTTGGCGGGTAGGATCCCCTTTGCCTCATAGCCTTGTGCAATGCGGCGGGAGATATCCTCGCAATGGATCGGATTTTTCGGGTCACGCTCGCGCAAATAGGTGGCACCCGCCACCTGGTTGCAGCCAACTCCCGATTCGTTTCCAAGCGACCAAAGGATCACGCACGGGTGGTTTTTATCTCTTTCGTACATGCGTGCCACGCGGTCTAAATATGCCTCCTGCCAGTCGGAGTCGTCGGTAAAATAGTCCCAGTTTCCAACCTCTGCCGCCCCGTGTGTTTCATAGTCCGCCTCGTTGACAAGGTAAAAGCCGTATTTGTCGCAAAGCGCGAGAAAGCGCGGGTCGTTGGGGTAGTGACTGGCGCGGATGCAGTTGACGTTATGGCGCTTGAGAAGCATCAGGTCCTGCAGCATATGCGAAAGAGGTGTAGCCGCGCCCAGCACGGGATGGCTGTCGTGGCGGTTGACGCCGCGCGCCTTGACCTTTTTGCCGTTGATCAGCAATATGCGGTTTTGGATGCGGATGTCGCGAAAGCCCACAAAAAGACAGATATGCTCCTCGCCACATGTGAGAAACAGGCGGTAGAGCGCAGGGGTCTCGTCGCTCCAAAGCACGGGGGCATCCACGGATGCTTCAAAAACGCCCTTGCCTTTTACGCTGACGGTGCCCCGAGAGAGCAGGCGACCGTCGGGCGTTTCCAGACGGCAATCGACCTCCGTCGCTCCGTTGGCACGGAGCTTGAGGGTCAATTGCGCTGCTTTGAGGTCGTCCGAAAGCGCTGTGCGCACGTCAATATCGGTCACGTGTACGGGATCACGCGCAAGCAGATACACCTCGCGAAAGATGCCCGAATAGCGGAATTTATCTTGATCCTCAAGATAAGAGCCGTCGCACCATTTGAGCACGACCGCGGCAAGCGTATTGCCCCCCGCGACCAGAAAGCGCGTGATATCAAATTCACTCGTGGCGTGACTCACCTGGCTGTATCCTACGTATTCGTTGTTTACAAAGAGATAAAAGCAGGAATCCACTCCTTCAAAATTGAGGAAAATGCGCTTGCCCTGCAGGAGCTCTGCCCCCACGTGAAAATCACGCATATAAAGACCGCAGGGGTTGTCCTCGGGCACAAAGGGCGGATCAAAGGGGAAGGGGTAGTAGGTATTGGTGTAATTTGGGGCATCGTAGCCGCGCCCGAGCATCGTTTGCCAGCTGCGCGGCACGGGGATCTTGTCCATCCCCTCTCTTTGAAAGGCGGGAGCTCTGAAGTCCTCTAAGCAGGCAAGAGAAGGATAGAAGCGAAAATCCCACTCTCCGCAGAGCGAGGTGAAAAAGCTGCTTTCGCCGCGCTCGTCGCGCGCCGCCGCCGTGTCGCTTTGATAAGGGACAAAGTAAGCCCGGGGTGCTTCGCAGCCTATATGCAGCTTGTGCGGATCCTGATGACAGTCAAAGGGAAAATTCATACGTTTTACCGTCCTTGTTAAAAAATCTGCCGCGCGTTTGTTTGGAGATATTATAAGCCTTTATCGTATTTCGCGTCAAGAAAAAAAGGTCGATTTTTGCCTGCTTTTTCAGGGAATTTTTAGGGGATTTTCAGGCGAATGTCTTTACTTTAAAGGCAGAATATGGTACAATAATACCGTTAAGCCTGCAGCAAAGGAGAGCGGAATATGCGGTTGGATAAATTCTTAAGCATAACGGCAACCGCCACGCGCAGTGAAGCGGCACGCGCCGTGCGCGCGGGTCAGGTCACACTCAACGGTGTGCCCGCGGGGCGCGCAGACGTTCAGATAGACCCTGCGCGGGATACGATCACCTATTGCGGACGCGCCGTAGAGTATAAGCCGTACCACTACGTGCTGCTCAACAAGCCCGACGGCTACGTCAGTGCCACCGAGGACGGGCGCGACCCTACCGTTTTGGAGCTTCTTCCCCCCATCTATACCGCACTGGGGCTTTTCCCGTGCGGAAGATTGGATAAGCATACCTTAGGACTCATGCTGCTTACCAACAACGGCGAGCTTTCCCACCGCCTGCTTTCCCCGCGCCGACACGTGGCAAAGCGGTATGCGTTTTGCTGCAAATTCCCTCTTACGGATGCGGAATGTGCGCGCTTTCGCGTGGGGCTTGTGCTGGAGGACGGTTACGAGACAAAGCCCGCCGATATCCTGCTGAACGAGGACCGCAGATCGGGCGTGATCACCTTGGTGGAGGGGAAGTATCACCAGATCAAGCGCATGCTGGAGTCACTTCATAATCAGATCACGTATCTGGAGCGCATCTCCTTTGGACCGCTTTCCTTGCCCTCGGAGCTTGCTCGCGGTGAGTGGCGCGAGCTGACCCCCGAGGAGGAGGCGTTGCTGCTTGCCGCCGCGGAATAAAACCGAATAAGCTTGTAAAGAAACCCATGAAAGGAACTTCTGTATGGACACGATGCAAAAACTTGCCGCCGAGCTTTCCCTTACGCTCGATCAGGTCGAAAAGACCGTAGCTCTTTTGGACGAGGGGAATACCATTCCCTTTATCTCCCGTTACCGCAAGGAGGTCACGGGAGGTCTTGACGATACCGTGCTGCGCAAATTAGAGGAGCGCTTGCGTTACTTGCGCAACATTGAGGCGCGCAAGGCGGAGGTCATCAAGCTGATCGCCGAGCAGGAAAAGCTGACGCCAGAGATCGAGGCGGCGGTGCTTGCGGCAAATACCATCACCGAGGTGGACGATATCTACCGTCCCTTCCGTCCGCATCGCAAGACACGTGCGTCTGTGGCACGCGAGCGCGGACTTGCCCCGCTTGCCGAGGCGATCTTGGTACAGGAAAAAAGCTATACTCCCACCCTTTCCGAGCTTGCGGCCTCCTTCGTTGATGAGGAAAAGGGCGTTGCCGATGCCGAGGCGGCGCTGGCAGGGGCTATGGATATTCTTGCCGAGGATATCTCGGATAATGCGGAGTATCGCAAGGCGATCCGTTCTCTCACGGTCCGCCACGGCTTTCTGACCTCCAAGCAGGCAAAGGAGGAGGATTCCGTTTACGCCCAGTATTACGATTACAGCGAGCCCGTACATAAGGTGCCCGGGCATCGCGTGCTTGCCATCAATCGCGGAGAAAAAGAGGAATTCCTCAAGGTGGACGTCACCATTGATAAAGCCATCATCCTTGACCATCTCCATGCCGCTATCGTAAAAAAAGGAGAGAGCCCCGCGAAGGAGTACGTCATGGCGGCGATCGCCGACAGCTACGACCGTCTCATCGCCCCCTCGGTGGAGCGCGAGATCCGCAACGATCTGTTTGATGAGGCGTGCCGAGGCGCCATTGTGCTGTTCTCGGAAAACCTCAGGAATCTGCTCATGCAAGCACCCCTGAAAAATAAAACGGTGCTTGGCTTTGACCCCGGCTACGCACACGGCTGTAAGCTTGCCGTGGTGGATAAAACGGGCAAGGTGCTGGATACCGCGGTGATCTATCCCACACAAGGTGCGGGTCGCGCGGAGCAGGCAAGGAGCATCATGAAGCGCCTGATCGTAAAATGGGGCGTGGACGTGATCGCCATCGGAAACGGCACAGCCTCCCGCGAGAGCGAAAAATTTGTGGCGGCGTTGCTGCGTGAAATGCAGGTCGAAACAAAATATATCATCGTCAGTGAGTCGGGCGCGTCGGTCTATTCGGCGTCCAAGCTTGCCGCCGAGGAGTTTCCCGAATTTGACGTGATGCAGCGCTCTGCCGTATCCATCGCGCGTCGCTTGCAGGATCCGCTTGCGGAATTGGTAAAGATCGACCCTAAGGCGATCGGTGTGGGGCAGTATCAGCACGATATGAAGCCCGCCATGCTGGATGAATCGCTCTCGGGTGTTGTTGAGGATTGCGTAAACAGCGTGGGCGTGGATCTGAATACAGCCTCACATTCGCTTCTTTCCTATATATCGGGCATTAACGCCACAAGTGCCAAAAATATCGTGAAATATCGCGAGGAGAACGGAGAATTCAAGCGCCGCGCGGACGTGCTGAAGGTGCCGCGCATCGGTGCCAAGGCATACGAGCAATGCGCAGGCTTTTTGCGCGTGCCGGGCTCGCGCGAGCTGTTGGATAATACCGCGGTGCATCCCGAATCCTATGATGCGGCGCACGCACTGCTTGCGCGCTTTGGCTATACCGCCGAGGACATCAAGGCAGGCAAGCTTTCGGGCATTGGTGGACGCTTGCGTGCCGAGGGCGCGGCGAAGGTCGCGGCAGAGCTTGGCATCGGCGAGCCCACGCTGCTGGATATCGCGGCAGAGCTGGAAAAGCCCGGGCGAGATCTGCGTGATGATTTCGCCCCCCCTGTGCTGCGGGAGGACGTGCTGGAAATGTCCGATCTGCAAGAGGGCATGATGCTTACGGGAACGGTAAGAAACGTGATCGACTTCGGTGCGTTCGTGGACGTCGGCGTGCATCAGGATGGGCTTGTGCACATCTCGGAGCTGTCGGATCGCTTCGTGAAGCATCCGCGCGAGGTCGTCAGCGTGGGAGATATCGTGCAGGTGCGCGTGCTTTCCGTAGACCTCAAGAAAAAGCGCATTGCGCTCTCGATGAAAAAGCCGAAGGAACAGACGAAATAACGCAAAATGTTCATATATGAACGCAATATTTCGTTCACAAAGGTAACAACCTTGTAACATTCCCGCATTCCACCTTTGCCCGTTGTGCATTTTGCATAAACAGGGCAAGGGAATTTTGGGGATTTGTCCTCTTCCCTTATGAAGGGGAATTTGGTATAATAATATATGTTAGAATTATAGGATTCGGGTGCCTCGATGCCCCGCCAAGGAGGATTTACACATGGCAAGCTTATCGCTCAGACACATTTACAAGAAGTACCCCGGTGGTGTTACCGCCGTTTCCGACTTCAATCTGGAAATTAAGGACAAAGAGTTTATCGTCTTCGTCGGTCCCTCGGGTTGCGGTAAAACCACGACGCTCCGTATGATCGCAGGTCTTGAGGAGATCACCGAGGGCGGGC
>CAZOFQ010000031.1:0-13287 GCA_964579105.1 uncultured Lachnospiraceae bacterium | reverse complement strand
CCGTTACACAGAATAAAGCGAAAAAGTCACCGCCCTGCGAGCGCATTACACTGCGCTCCTTGCTGCCGCAAAGGGAGTATGCGGGAGGGCACAATGATTCCAGAGATAAAAAGGATGTCATTGAAATCGTACAGCGTGCCGCCGAGGAGCTTCGCGGTATTCAACTGCGCATGCATGGCAAAAGTCACGGCAAAATGGCAGTATATCGCGAGGAGATGGCGGCTATCGTATCACGGTGCTTTAGTGGGGTTGCCAAAAAAATACGTACGGAAAAGGTGCTTTTGATGCTGGTGGACGAGCTGGACAAAGAAGAATCTAAGGTTTCCGAATGTAGCAGCTTGCTTTTGGCTGCTATGTGTCAGTATAACGAGGGACATTTTTACAATTTAATCGAAGCCGGTCGCAATGAATGTATTGTGGAGCTGGTGCAGGATGAAAATGGGTTGGAGGAGATCTACGGTATTGGTTATACCAGACAGATCCGCCGCCTTGCGCACAAATCCTAACCGTTGGAGGGAAGGGTGCCAAACAATTTGTTTGGCACCCTTCCTTTTTTGTTGGCAAGCCTTAAAGCAGCAGCTCACCCCTCGGGGCGAGCTGCTTTTTGCGAAAAAATTTTGAGGAAAGGAGGAACTATGAAAAACTATTTTCAAGTACAAGAGGATATTTTTGAGCATGGGCTCGGTCCCTATGAGATCGCGGTCTATGCCTATCTTGCCATGCGGCGGAATCGCAAAACAGGCACTGCGTGGCCTGCTGTCGGCAGCATTGCCGAGGCGTGCAAAATGGGAGAGTCTACTGTTCGGCGCTCACTGCGGCTTTTGCGCGAAAAGGGGCTTATCAAGGTGGAGCAGCACTATCAAAGCACGCGACACGGCAACCGCCAAACGGCAAATATCTACACTGTGCCGGGGCTTGATGCACATGGTGGCGCGGCCCCCTGTCACACGCAAAACGGGGGGCATCTGGTATGTGGAGAGGAAGTAAATACAACCAAACCGAGCATAACCAAATCCACGGAACCATCTTCATCTAAGGCGCTTGACGATGAGGAATATATAATGCTCAAGCGCGAGTGTTTATTTCATCCGGATGAGCTGTGTCGCTATCGCGATGCCGCATTACTTGAACGCGCGTTAGATGCCCTATGGGTCAAGAAAACGGCCATGTCGGATGGCATTTCATACAGCAATGACACCATCCAAAATCTGATCTTAACCGAGCTTTCGCCTGAGGTGTTAGAGGATGCCGAGGAGAGCTTTTTAGGGGTTGAAAACGTCAAAAGCCCCGTGGCATATCTCGCCAATTGCATTCTCTCTTCTGCCATCAATTATGACAGCAAGATCACGGCGCTGGCGGAAAAGCATCATCGGGCGGGAAAGTGGTAGAACGGTATCGGTTTATTGCGAGTTTCGCCTTTGTATTACGGACCGCCACGGCGGTCCGAAAAGGCATCGGGCTAAGCCCATACCCCTTAGGAACAAGAGGGTGAGTTGCACACGCCCACAACCGTATTTTTCGGGTGCTTTTGCACGTACTCTCCTCGTAAAGTCGTACTTTGACTTCGTCGAGCAAGCACAAAATCCCCACGAAAAATCTCGCCTGTGGGTCGCAGAGTTCCGGGCGGACGGATTTTTGTCAAGGCAAGGAAAAAGGCGTGGAGAATATGTAGATATTGTCAAGACTTTTGACGCTGGATTGGCGGAAATCCGCCGCCCAGAACCGTATTCAACCCACCCTCTTGTCCCTATTTGAAAGGAGAGTTTTATGAAAAGAGAAGTGATTATCCCCTTCCGCGTGAGCGAGAGGGAAAAGCAAGCGTTAGAGAAAAAAGCCGCGGCGTGCGGCTGGTCACTCAGCGATTACATCAGGGCTTGCATCAGCGGCAAGCACGTGACCATTGTGCAAGGTGCGGATGCTCTGACCGAGGAGCTGCGCCGCATCGGTAACAACTTAAACCAGCTCACGCGCCACGCCAACACGGGCTTTGTGGACGTGATCGACCTTGGTGAAACCAAAAGGGAGGTGGCAAGGATATGGCAATTGTTAAATTCATTGTGTCGGGAAGCCCGCTGAAAATTGTGCTTGACTACGTGATGGACAAGCGCAAGACAGACGATCTGCTGATCTCGGGCATCGAGTGTTGCCCCGAAACGGCGCTCGATGAATTTCTGTTTGTCAAGCGGAAATTCAAAAAAGAGGACGGACGGCAGTATTATCACATTGTGCAATCCTTCAGCCCCGAGGATGATATCACTCCCGAGATCGCCCACGAGATCGGCGTGCAGCTTAGCGAGTATTTCAAGGGCTATCAGATCGTCATTGCCACCCATGTGGACAAGGGGCACATTCACAACCATCTGGTGATGAACTCGGTCAGCTACCAGACGGGTAAGAAGTTTCACCAAACGCGCGAGGAGCTGCTCCGCGTCAAGGCATATTCCAACAAGCTTTGCCGCGAGTACGGGCTCTCGCAGACCGAGGTGAAATCCGACTACAATGGCATGCCGCGATGGAAACGCGACCTGCGCAATATGGCTTATCGTGTTGCGTGCCGCACCACAACCCGTGAGGAATTTATCTTCCAAATGGAGATGCACGGCTACGGTGTGGATTGGCGCGAGGGGCACAAGTACATCACGTTCACCACGCCCGAAGGGCACAAATGCCGCGACAATAAGCTCTTTGCCGAGCAGCTCTTGCGGCAAAATTTGGAGGCGTACTATGCGATGGGCGGGTGCGCGTCGCCGATGGCAAAGCAGTATCAGGAGTACGTGACACGCATTGACACCAAGGTGGGTTACACCACGGGACAAGGGCTCTTTACACTGCTTTCAAGCGCACTTGCGCTCCTGCCGCCCGAGCAACGCCAGCAGCCCAAGTACACCCCTGCCGAGCGCGACAAGCTCACCGTCATGGAGCTGGAGCAGGCGGGCATTTCGGTCAAGCCGCGTGGTGCGGCACAGCAAACCGCAGACGAGCAAAATCCCGAGCAAGGGTTTTGGCTCTGATACAAAGGGTGGTGAAATGCCCCCCCCTTTTGCGTAGTTTCAAGGGAGTCGTGAAACACGACGCCCTTAGGGGCAAGAGAACGAGTCGAACACGCCCGAAAGGGCAAAATTTAGGCGCTTTTATAATTGTCGGCATTGCAAGTCAAAAGACTTGCTGCTTTCTCCGCATACAAAATCACACAAAATTTTGCTCCTTGCGGGTCGCAGAGTTCAGGACAAGCGGATTTTTGTCAAGACAAGATAAAGGCCGCAGGGTATATGTGGATATACGCAAGGCCTTTCACGCAGTATTGGCGGAAATCCGCTGTCCCGAACCGTGTTCAACTCGTTCCCTTGCCCCTAACTTTTCGTATTGGAATAATTTGAACGGAAAGGAGGAAAATACTATTTAAGGAAAGGAAGGAAAAATCGAATGGCAGAGGAAATGCTAAAGCGAGTCGCCGAGGATATCTGGCTCAACTACTTCAACGAGTATCTGCTGGCACACGGCGTGATCAGCGACAGGCAGTATCAGCGTATGTGTGAGCAGCTCGCGGCACGCAGGCAGAAATTAAAGATCAAGTATTAAATGAGGTGCCCCACGGCACCCTTGAAAAATCACGAAAAGCAGCATACGGTATGTCGCTTTTGCTGTCATTTGCGCACCTCTCATTGTCAGGTATTACCATTGCTTTGGGAGGGCGCAATATGGTATAATGAACACAAAGAAAATGATACAAGAAACTACGAAAGGAGGTTTATATGGATATCCAAAATGTACGCGCTATGATGCGCACCAAATCGATTTATGACATGCCGTTGCGAGTCACGTTTTACGCTCGTGTTTCCTCGGAAAGTGACGAGCAATTAAATTCACTTGACAACCAAGTGAGCTATTATGAGGATTTTATCAAACGCAACGCCGCATGGCAGTATGTGCGCGGCTACGTGGACGAGGGGCTTTCGGGCATCTCCACAAGGAAGCGCAAAAATTTCAATAGAATGATTACCGACGCCAAGGATGGGAAATTCGACCTGATCGTCACCAAGGAGATCTCGCGATTTGCCCGCAACACAGTGGACTCGCTGCAATACACGCGAGAACTGCAGTCCCATGGCGTCGGTGTCTTTTTTCAAAACGACAATATCAACACACTGGACGAGGATGCCGAGTTGCGCCTCACTATCATGTCCTCCATCGCGCAGGATGAGCTTCGCAAGCTCTCCTCCCGTGTGCGATTCGGACACCAGCAGGCGATCAAGTCCCACGTAGTGCTGGGAAACGGGCGTATGTTCGGCTACCGCAAAAAGGACAAGCACCTGGTGATCGACGAGAGCGAGGCACCAATGATCCGCGAGCTGTTCCGACTTTACGCCACCGACCAATACAGCATGAAGCAGCTGGAAAATCTGTTTTGGGAGCAGGGCTATCGCAACCACAACGGCAAAAAGATCGCTCACACCACCATGTCGGGCATCATCTCCAATCCCAAGTACAAGGGCTACTACGTGGGCAACAAGGTCCGCATTGTGGATATGTTCACCCAAAGGCAGAGATTTCTGCCGGAGGAGGAATGGGTGATGTTCAAGGACGAGACGGGCGATATCGTTCCCGCCATCGTCAGCGAGGAGGTCTGGGAGGCGGCAAACGAGGTGCTGCGGCGCCGCAGTCTTGATGTGAAAAACAGACAAGGCGTTTGCAACCATTCCAATCTGATGACGGGCAAGCTGTACTGTGCCCACTGCGGCATGCCGTACTATCGCCGTGAGTCGAAGGATCGCTTCGGCAACGTCAACTCCAAATGGGTGTGCAGCGGCAAGATCAAAAACGGCTACGACTCCTGCCCGTCCGCACCGATCTACGAATCCGAGCTGAAGCCCATTCTGTTCGAGGTGTTTAATGAAACGCACGTGGAGACCGAGGCCGCCATCGAACGGTACCGCGAGATGTTTGAGGTGCTGGAAGAGGACGAGGAGCTTGCCGCACTGATCGATACTCACCGCCACACACTGGAGCTGGCGTCGCAGAAAAAGGCGAAGCTCCTGGAGCTGGTCACTCTGGGTGCGATTAGCAACGAGGACTTTAAGGAGATGACCGCGGCATGCGAGCGGGAGTGCAGGCAGGCGCGGGAGGAGATCGACGAGCTGGAAAAGGAGATGCTCAGCAAGGAGGAGCTGCGCCGACATCTCGCAGAGCTGCGCAGGCACTTGCAGGCTGCCTGCGAGGAGGCAAAAACGGGGATCATCACCCCCGCGTTTGTCAACCGCTATATCTCGAAGGTCACGGTCACATTTTCAGATGATGGCACCCACGCGAAGCTCGACATCGAGATTTTGGCGGGAAATCGGGCACAAAAGTGGCTTCACAAGCTCAAAACAAGGTATGAAAATACCTCTGTTCGTACGGGTCACATGTTCAAGAAGATGATCGAGTCCTACGAGAACGGTATGACCAAGTAAGCAGTAAAGAAACGACACAGGGGGGCGCGCTTTCATGGCGCGCCCCTGTTTTTGCTTCTTTTGAAAAAAGAAAGTGCGGTGGTCGGAAAAATATAGAAATAAGATTTAAAAAATTGGAAAATTCTCTTGACAAAATAGAAAAAACGCATTATACTTAAAACGACAAAATGTGACGGAGGGCTTTCATGAAGAAGAACGAGCGTCTGGAGGCGGAAAAATTTCTGCTGCAATGTATCTATGATGAAGAAAAGGATTTTGTGGAGCGCACCATGCAAAAATACGGTGTTTCCAAATCCACGGTATACAACTATCTGACCACGCTGCAAAATAACGGCGAGGTAGAGCGTGTGGGCGGCTCTATGCCCTATCGCGTGACGTATCAAACCGCGCGGTTTACGGTAGATCCCACGCGCGACCGTTCCGAGGACCGCCTTTTTGCGCGCGATGTGGCACCCTTGCTTACCCATCTGCCTGTCAACGTGCAAAAGATCTGGCGCTATGCCTTTACCGCCATGCTCAACAACGCGCTGGAGCACTCCCGTGCCACCGCCATTGTTTGCGTGGTCAATCGCAACCGTCTCAACACCATCGTGGGCGTGCTGGATAACGGCACGGGCATCTTCCGCCGCATTCAGCAGGATGTGCGCGAGAGCACGGGGGATATGCTGACCCCCGCCGAGGCGGCGGCGCTGCTCTTTGCGGGCGGTTACACGGGCGTGCCCGAAACGCACGCGGGGCAAGGGATCTTTTTTGTCTCGCGTTTGATGGACCATTTCGCCATTCGCTCCGAGCAGCAGCTGTTCACGCCCACGGGCGAGGACGAAGAGGAGGGCGGTGAGCGCTTCCGCGGCACGGCGGTGCAGATGGCGCTTGCCAACGACTCCGCGAAGGAGCTTTCCGCCGTTATGGAAAAATACATGGATGCCGAAGCGGGCTTTGTGCGCACCGAGATCCCCGTGGCGAGATTTTTCGGCGGCGATTTCCCCGTTTCGCGTTCCGAGGCACGCCGTCTCGGTGCGGTGCTGGAAGACTTTCGCGAGGCGGAGCTGGATTTTGCAGGGCTTGAGGAGGTTGGACCCGATTTCGCGCATGAGCTGTTTACGGTTTTTGCCGCGCAGAATTCGTTCCTTCGCCTGACCGCCGTCAACGCTACGCCCGGCGTGCTTGCGGTGCTGCGTCGCAGCGGTTATAACGCCTGACAAAAATTCCCCGTGTACCAAGGGTACACGGGGGTGTTTATTTTTTTGCGTAAAGCTCGTCAAGCACGCGCTGCAGCTGCGCGGCGGAACCGTGTAATGCCGCCAGCTCGCGCTCGCAAAGGGGGATCTCCAGCACGCGCTCCGCGCCTATAGCACCCACCACGGTGGGCAGGCTCATGCAAAGGTCGCGTATGCCGTAGCAGCCGTTTGCCGCAACCGATATGGGCAGAATGGCATGCTCATCGCGTAGGATGGCGGTGACGATGCGGCAGACCGCCTCTGCCACGGCGTAATAGGTCGCGCCCTTGGCGCGGATGATACGGTAGGCGGCGTCGCGTGCGGTCTCAAAGATCTGTTGCAAGTCCTGTTCGTTGCAGGAACGGCAGCCGTTTCCGCAAAAATGTGTAAGATCCACTCCCGAAACGTTGGCACTGCTGAAAACGGGCAGCTCGCTGTCGCCGTGCTCGCCGATGATGAACGCGTGCACCTGGCGCAGATCCACGCCCAAATGATTTCCCAGCAAAAACTTCAATCGCGCGGTGTCCAGCACCGTGCCCGAGCCGATCACACGGTGTGCGGGAAAGCCCGAGGCGCGACGTGTGATCTCGGTGAGCACGTCCACGGGGTTGGTGACCACAAGCAGAAGGGCATCCTTGTTGTAACGGCAGATATCCCCAACGATCTGCGAGAAGATCGCAGCGTTTTTGCGCAAAAGATCAAGCCGCGTTTCGCCTACCCTTTGTGCTGCCCCTGCGGTGATAATGATCAGCCCCGCGTCGGCAAGCTCGGGATAATCCGCTGCGCGCACCTGCACGGGAGATAGAAAGGGAAGGGCGTGCCCGAGATCCTCCGCCTCCCCCATGGCACGGCTTCGGTCGATATCCAGCAGCAAAAGCTCGGAAAACAGTCTCGTGTGCAAAAGCGCGTAGGCAGTGGTTGCACCCACGTTGCCGCAACCGATGATGGCACATTTTTTCATGTTACTCATAGTATTGCTCCGTTTTTTGCAAATAGTGTGCCAAAAGCGCTCTGCAAATATACAAAAACGCGAATCGCTCTTGAAAATATGCGCTGTCTATGCTATAATAATGCCATGTGTAAGAAAGGAGTGTGTTGTGTGATGACGACCGCTACATTTAAGGAATTGCTACTGGACGGTACGATGAAATCCATTATTTTGGATACCGATACCTTCAACGAGATCGACGATCAGTTTGCGCTGGCTTATGCCATGCTTTCTTCCGATAAGGTAAACCTGCTTGCCGTAACTGCGGCACCCTTTTCCAACAGTCGTGCGGCAACCCCTGCGTACGGTGTGGAGCAGAGCTATAACGAGGCACTCCGCATTCGCAATCTTATAGATAAAAACGCTACCGTTCCCGTATATATGGGCTCTAAAACCTATCTTCCGTCCAAAATGCAGGCAGTGCCCTCGGAGGCGGCGGATGCCATTGTGCGATTGGTGCGCGAAAGCACCGAAACGGTGTATATCGTTGCGGTTGGTGCGATCACCAACGTGGCGTCTGCCATTTTGCAAGCGCCCGATATCGTGGAAAGATCTGCGGTCATCTGGCTTGGCGGGCATGCGTTGCATCACGCGGACAACCACGAGTTTAACCTCTATCAGGATGTACCTGCGGCACAAGTGGTATTCGATTCTGGCATTCCGCTTTTGCATATTCCGTGCGTGGGTGTTTGTACCGAGTTTTTGACCACCATGCCTGAGCTGAATTATTACCTTGCAGGGAAAAACGAGCTGTGCGACTATCTGCTGCAAGCTACCGACGCGTATTTGAAACGCCCCGATAAAAATATGTGCTCCAAGGTGATTTGGGACGTGACCGCCGTAGCGGCGATCACGCGCCCCGATACGCTGGATATGGTGGAGATCCCGCGCCCCATCGTGACGGATAATGAGCTGTATGCCTTTGATATGGCGCGCCCCTCGTATCTCTACGTGCGCCGCATCAAGCGCGATGCGCTTTACCTTGATCTGTTCGATAAGCTAGCAAGCAAATAAGAAAAAAGCCCCCGAACGGGGGGCTTTTTTAGGATCTTGACAGACGCGCGCCCATACTGTCAAGAGCTGTCGCTTGCTCTTCTCCCTCGTCGGCAAGGTGCAGAAGCATTTCCCGTGCCTTGGGGCTGCGCACGGCTTTGGCAAGAAGGCGATAGCGCATGGCGGTATCACGGTGCTCTGCGCCACACGCGTGTAGGAGCTCCTGTGCCGTATCCGCGTTACAGCTTGATGCATATACCGTAAGATCTTCATTCGGGTCTTGCTTTGACGGTACGGAGATGTTGTTTTGCAGCAAAAGATCGTTCAAGGCTTCCGCGTGCGCGGACGCGTTTTGGGAGAATCCCGCAAAAAGCAATGCCACGCGCGGCAACTCCCTACGAAGCCCGAGGGCGAGCTGCGTGTATTTTTTTGCGGTGGCGCTTTGTGCCTCGCGCAAGCGGTAAAGCTCCCGCAAAAGCGTCAATCCTTCCCGTTTTGGGGTGCTTTGGCGTGTATTGGCTGTAAAAAATCCCATAAAAAGCCTCCTTGCACAGCTTTGTAACAGTTGATGCAAGGAGGCGCTTTTTTGTGCGTTACAGACGCATTTTTTTGCGGAAAACAAGAACGGCAAGCGTGCAGATCGCCACAGCGTAGGCACAAACGATCGCCGCAGGCATCAGCGCCCCCTCAAGATCGCCCGCCAGCGCCGCCCGCGCGGCATCCACCGCGTTGGCAAAGGGCAGGCAATAGGCAAATGCCTTAAAGCCCTTTCCCAAAAGGTCCAGAGAGAACCACGTGCCGCTGAGCCACGCGGATAGGTTGGTGAGCAGTGCGCCGCAAAGGCTTCCCACCTGCTTGGAGTTCATCAGCGAGCCGAACAAAAGCCCAAATCCGATGAAAAGGACAAGGGACGGTATCAAAAACAGCAGCATAGAGAGCAAATGCACCGTAAAGGAAAGCCCGAAGACAAGTGCTACGCCAAGGCAGATCAGCACCTGCAGGAGCCCAAGTGGCAAAAGCGGCAGAGCGTAGCCGAGAATGAAATCGCGGGCACGCAAGGGCGAGGTAAACAAGCGTGTGAGGAATGCCGTTTCGCGGTCTGTGGCAAGCAAAAGCCCACCAAACAGCGCGAGGAAGGAAAAACCGAATACGATGATGCCGGGGGTGAGATGCGAGATCTCAAACATACTGACCTCGGCGGGGATGTTGCGGTTCATGATAGAGAGCAGCAAAAGCAGTATCACGGGGAAGCCCGCGCCGAAAATGAGAGTAAGAGGATCGCGGCGCATCTCCTTAAAGCAGCGCTTGGAGAACACAAGCAGCCTCATTTTGCCACCCCCTTGGTTGAAAGCGCCACAAAGGCGTTTTCAAAGGAGTCCATGCCCGCTTGTTGCTTGATTTCAGGCACCGTTCCCACGGTGATCAGCTTTCCGCGCGCTAAGATCGCCACGCGGTCGCAAAGCTGCTCCGCCTCCTCTAAATAATGCGTTGTGAGGATCACCGTGACGTGCCCCTTGAGGGAGCTTATCTGTTCCCAAAGCTCATGTCGGGCGATCACGTCAAGACCGAGCGTCGGCTCATCCAAAAACAGGATTTTCGGACGGCTGATCAGTGCCATTGCAATGCTCACCTTGCGCTGCCATCCGCCCGAAAGCGTGCCTGCACGGCGCTGTGCGACCTCCTGCAGCCGCAGCTGCTCTATCATGCTTGCGGCGGCGTCTGCCGCTTCCTTCTTGGAGCCTCCGTGGATCTGTGCCATAAGCAACAGATTTTCCAGCACCGTGAGCTTTTTCGCCACGGCGGTCTCCTGCGGGGAAACCGCAATGATGCGCTTGACCGCCTCCTGCTGTGTGCGGATGCTGTAGCCGCCGAGAAGGGCGTCTCCCGCATCGGGTGCGGTAAGGCAGGAGAGTAGCTTGATTGCGGTGGTTTTTCCCGCCCCGTTGACGCCCAAAAGCGCCAGCATCTCGCCTTCCTCTACAGAAAGAGAGAGAGAGTCCAGTGCGGTGATCTCCCCATACCGTTTGGTAAGAGCTTGCGTTTTAATGGCTTCCATGCGTATCCTCCATTTGACCGAAAATGCCGTTGAGAACACTTGTGTCGTTGACAATGGCGATCCCACGCTCGCGGTCGGCAAGCAAAAGCAGCGTATCGCCCGCCTTGATGTCGAACATGTCTCGCATGTTCTTTGGAATGACGATCTGTCCCTTTTCACCGATCTTAACGGTGCAAAGATCCCTTCCGTCGGGAAATTTCATGTAGTTGTCCTCCTTGTAGGAATAGTTATACTTTTCATACTTTAGGATACCACAAAAATTTCGTCTTGTCAAGACAAAAAAAGAGCGGAGGCTCCGCTCTTTTTGTTTTATTTGTTCCACAGCCACGGCTTTGCGATAACGGGGTCTGCGGAGAGCGCGATCTCCGTGATTTGCTCGCGTAATGCGGCGGGGACGGAGTAGCCCTCAAATAGGGAGGCACTCTCACGCAGCTGCACAGCGGTCTCACAGCCAAGCACAATAGAATCCACACCCGCCGCCTCGCGAATAAAGGTCAGCGCCATGTGCGCAAGACTGACGCCCTGCTCCGCCGCCAAAGCGTGCAAGCGCTCCAGCGGTTCTTTGGCGGCCTTCAGCTTGCCCGTAAGCGTGTTCGGATCCTTGAAAAACAAGCCCTGCAGATAGACGCTCCGCACGAAAACCACAACACCCGCCTTGGAAAGCGCCTCTGCCGCGCCGTTTGCGATCTCGCGGCTGTCAAACAGATTCATGGGGATCTGGATCGCATCGTAAACCGCGGGGTCACAATACTCCGTGAGCATGCTTTTATCCGAGAAGGAGATGCCCACGTTTTCCACAAGCCCCTCTGCCTTCAGTCTGTTCAGCGCCGCGGGGAGTGCCTTGCCGTATTTGGGGATCACGTCCTCACGGTGCAGGAGAAGGAAGGGGAGCTGCCGTAGCTTTAAGCTTTTGAGCGACTCGACCGTGCCCCGTGCGAGGGTATCGAATAATGCGTCGGGGGTGACGTCCTCGAAATCCGCTTTTGTGATCAGCGTAACGCCCTCGGTCTTGCCGTTCCAATGGTTGCCCAGCACCGTCTCGCTTTTTCCGTAAACGCGCGCGGTATCAAAGGCGCAGACGCCCAGCTCCTCGGCTGTTTTTAAGATCTCGCGTGCCTGTGCCTCACTCGGCATGCCGTGAGAGTTGTTGATGCCGTACGGCATGCCCAGCTGCACGGTGCCCAGTGTCATTTGCGAGATACGGTGCCCTTTTTTGACGATGTACTCCATGATCTTCTCCTTATTTTGCGCTGTATCCGCCGTCCACGGTGATGATAGAGCCCGTGACGTAGGCAGAGGCTTCACTTGCCAAATACACGATCGCACCCATGAGGTCGGTGTCGTTTGCCATTCTGCCGAGCATGGTGCGTTCGCTGTAGCGCTGTACGAAAAGCTCGGGCTGACCGCTGTAAAGCCCGCCCAGCTCCAGGCAGTTGCAGCGCACGCCCTGTGCGCCGTAATGACCCGCGAGGAATTTGGTGTAATTCGTCATGCCGCCCTTGTGGAAAAAGTAATCGCCCAGCGCGCCGTTTTTGTTCATTTCCGTGCCCTTGTACAGACTGTAATCGGGACCGAGGATGCCCATATACGAGCCGATGTTGATGATAGAGCCGCTGCCTGCCGTGCCCATACGGTCGGCAAAGGCGCGGGAGATGATAAACAGCCCCGTGGCGTTGGCGCGCATGCTCGTCTCGAATTTTTCTGCCGAATCGGTGTAGCCGTTCATGCAGCGCAGCACGGCGTTGTTTACAAGGATGTCTACCTTGCCCTCTTTTTCATAGATGCGGTCACACAGGGCGAGGATGCTCTCCTCCGAGAGAAGATCCACCTCCTCCACGTGTACCTTGCCCTTGTTGGCGGAAAACTCCCCTACGACCTCCAGATTTTTTGCCTTGTTACGGGACGCCATATAAACGGTGGCACCCGCCGAGGAAAGCGCATGCACGATCTGCTTGCCGTAAAGCCCTGCGCCGCCCGTGACTACGGCAGTCTTGCCTGTGAGGTCAAATAAATCCAACACGTTCATTGCTTTCTTGCTCCTTTGCGCAGCTTTTATTGCTTTCATTGTATCACAAGCCCAAGGGGATGTAAATAGCAAAAAAAGACGTGATTTTGAAATCACGTCTTTTTTTGCACTTATTTGTTTGCTTGCATTGCACGGCGGATACGCATGGTCTCCTTCATGCGCAGCTCCGTGTTCAGGATCTTTTTGCGCAAGCGAATGGATTTCGGAGTGACCTCGATCAGCTCGTCGTCGGTGATGAATTCAATAGCCTCCTCCAATGAGAAGATCACGGGAGGCGTGAGCAACAGCTTTTCGTCCGCACCCTTGGAACGGATAGCGGTCAGCTTCTTTTCGTCGCAGGGGTTGAGCGCAATATCGTCGTTCTTGGGGTTTTCGCCCACGATCATGCCCTCATAAACCTCGGTCTGCGGACCCACGAACATGTTGCCACGCTCCTGACAATGGAAGAGCCCGTAGCGCGTGGTCACGCCTGCCTTGGAGGCAACCAGAGCACCCGTAAAGCGCATGGGGATCTCGCCGCGGTAGGGCTGATAGCTGTCAAATACGGTGTTGATCAC
>CAZOFQ010000030.1:0-13541 GCA_964579105.1 uncultured Lachnospiraceae bacterium | reverse complement strand
GGTGCCTTACCGCTTGGCGACATCCCAATATGAGGTGCTTGGAAAAAAACCTCGACACCTCAATATTATAGCACAGAGTATATGCAATGTCAAGAGAAAAAACACCGACTTTGGAAAATTTTTCAACGGATGAAGAGCGTGCAGATCCAATAAATGATACCGTAAAGCGTGCCCGCCGCAGTGCCGTACAGCAGCACAGGACCCGCCACGGTGAATATTTTAGCACCCACGCCCAAAACAAAGCCCTCAGAACGGCTGTCGATGGCGGGGGAAGCCACCGCGTTGGCAAAGCCTGTGATGGGGACCAGCGTTCCACCTCCTGCAAATTTGGCGATCTTGTCGAAAATGCCGATCGCAGTCAGCGTAATGGCGATAAAAATGAGAATGATAGAGCTCCATGCCGAGGCGGTGCTTCTCTCCATATTCGGCACTGCCATAAGAAATTGAATCAAGCCCTCCGCAAACAGGCAAATACCGCCCCCCACCAAAAAAGCATGAAGACAGTTTTTTAGAAGCGGGGAGCGCGGTGCGCGTGCCTCTACGTAGCGCGCATAGGTTTTTTTATCCATATTCATATGCTTATCCCTCCCGCCGCTATTTTCCCCTCGCTGTAATATTTTTATGCAAATTTCAAAAAAGAACTTTACATTTTTTTCATTTTACGCTATACTTATAGTAGTTACTATGAAAGGAGAACAAGAAAATGTCCACATTCAATCGTTTTCTCGGCAAAATGAGCCGAGGTGTAAAAAAAGTGACGAATAAAGTAACAGGCAAGGTGGAACAGACCTATGATAACGCCGCCGCTTCTGTGCGCGCAAAAACACTGGCGATCCACATTGACGAGCAATATGAGAATTTAGGCAGAATCGTGTATCGCGATCTGCATACCGAGGAGGATCTTGAGGAGCAAAAGCTGGAGATCATCGCTTCTATCGACGCCATGTTTGACGAGCTCGAAGCCATCAAGGTAGCCAGGGAAGCTCAAAAAACTGAAAAAGAGGCGAAAAAGGCGGCTAAGGAAGCAGAGAAGGCAGCCTGCAATGCATGCGAGTGTGAATGCGAGTGCGAGGAATCCTGTGAGAAATCCTGTGAGGAATCCCCCGAGCCTCATGAGGCTTGCGACGCGCAGCCTGCCGAGGAGCAGCCCGTTGCCGAGGAAGAAAAGACCGAGGAGTAATTTCCAATAAAAAAAGCCCCGTAACGGGGCTTTTTTTATTGCGTGACCTTTGTGCCGAACTTTTGCTTGGCTTCCATGATCTTCAGCTCGTCCGCCTTCTTTACGGGGTACCAGTTGCGGCTGTTCATTTCCTCAAACAGCGATTGCTGTGCGCTGTGCGTATCGTTTAACAGCTCGCAAAGCGTACGGCGCATTTCGGGGGTGGCGCATTCCAAAAGGGCGGTGTTGTACATGCCTGCGAGATATTTTTCGCCGCACAGCAGCGTTTGTGCCCATTCCTTGTCGGCAAAGGTGTGGTTTTGAGAGCAGCTCATTTTGTTTCTCCTTACTTTAAATTGGTATAAAGCTCGTCAAAATGCCGTTGGTGACGCTGTGCCATGGTGTTGTAGCGATCCTTGAGGGCGGCGTCCTGCGTCTGTGCCGCGGCTTCATAGCATTTTGCCATGTTGAGCTGTTCAGCGGAAAGCAGGTCCCCGAGATAGGAAAGCTCTTTTTCGGTAATTTGTGCCATGTGGTTACTCCTTTTCGTATAACGTTGCGAGAATAGCCTTTCCCGCTTTTGCCTGAAATATACAAAAAGCCGCACTTGTCTTACAAGTGCGGCTTTGCTACGTGAAAATTAAGTGCGGTAGGGGGAGATCTCGTTCAGACCCTCTTCGTTGGGGGTAACGGGAATCTCATCGGTGTTGGGGGAGGTTTCGGTTTCGCCCAGCTTCTCCAACTCCACATCGCCGGGGGCAGGATCCACAGTTTCGTCTTTTTTACAGGAAACAAGCAGCATGCTAAGGCACAGGCAGAGCACCGTCAGCAAGCAAAGAATTCTCTTTTTCATGGTTAGTCCAAATCCTTTCTTACAGTTATTTGGTTCTTCATGAATTATTGTACCAAAAAGAAAAGTATTTGTCAACACTTTTTTGTATTTTTGGTAAACACTTTTTCGAAAATCATGAAATTTTTTACACGGATGCGCCCTTTCCCGCTTTTTGATACATACTAATAAAAAAACGGGAGACGAAAATGAAGCAGAAGAGGCGCGCTGAAAGAAAACGGTTATCGGTGTTGGGTGAGATCCGCAAGGACAAAAAAGCGTTTGTGATATTTTTGATCCTTTTTCTCATTACGTTGGTGATTTTGCTGCACGGGGTATTCGTTCGCGATTGGAATCGCGTATTCACGGGTGGGCTGACGCTGATATTGCTGCTGCTGCCACCCTTGGTGGAGCATCGCTTCTCCTTGCATTTGCCCGGGGCGCTGGAGGTGCTTGTCTATATTTTTGTTTTCTCGGCAGGGGTGCTCGGCGAGATAGGGGACTATTATCAGCGGTTTGCCCTTTGGGACGTGCTGCTGCATGCCGCGAACGGGTATATGTTTGCGGCATTCGGCTTTTGTCTGTTGCCGCTTTTTGAGAAAAAAAGTGCGGAACGGTATGGAATTTCCGCAGGATTTCTTTCCTTTGTGGCTTTTTGCTTTTCCATGACGGTGGGCACCTTCTGGGAGCTGTTCGAATACGGCGTGGATGCCCTTTTGCATACGGATATGCAAAAGGACGCCTTTTTGCATGAGATCCACTCCGTAAAGCTTTCGGAAAACGGCGAATTGACCCATCTGGAAAATATTGTAAGGACGGAGGTTTGGACACAAGACGGTGCGCATTTTTCCTTTGCGGGCTACTTGGATGTGGGTGTTGTGGATACGATGAAGGACCTTGCCGTTAATGCGCTGGGCGCAATATTGTTTTGTGCGATCGGGTATCTGTATCTCAAACGCCGCCGCGGTCGCTTTGCCGCTTATTTTATCCCCGTGGTGGGGAGCAGGCATGGGGAATAAGGCCGTGACTTCCCTTGACATTTAACGGAAAAATGATATAATGATATTTGTTCTATTTGTAATAGAAAGGAAGTATTATGAAGGCTTCACGAGTAAAAATTGAAAACTCCATGAATATCATTATTGTCGGATGCGGAAAGATCGGTGAAAATCTGGCGGAGCAGCTGAGTGAGCCCGGGAACAATGTCACCGTCGTGGACCTTTCTCCCGAGCGCGTGAAGGAGGTCTCCGAGCGTTGTGACGTGATGGGTGTAGTGGGTAACGGCGCCACGCACGCCGTGCAGCTGGAGGCGGGCATTGAGCAAGCCGATCTTCTCATCGCCGTAACAGGCTCGGATGAATTGAACCTGCTTTGCTGTCTGCTTGCAAAAAAAACGGGGGATTGTCGGACTATCGCGCGTGTGGAAAGCCCCGAGTACAACACCGAGACCGAATATCTGAAGGAGGAGCTGGGGCTTGCCATGATCATCAACTCCAAGCGCGCCGCCGCTTCGGAGATATTGCGTGTGCTGCGCTTCCCGTCAGCGATGAAGATCGACACCTTTGCGGGCGGTCGTGTGGAATTGGTGAAATTCCGTCTGCCCGAGCAGAGCCCGCTTGTGGGCATGTCGGTGCGCGAGGTGGTTTCCAGGCTACACTGTGATGTGCTGATTTGCACGGTGGAGCGCGAGGACGCCGCGTACATTGCCAAGGGCGATTTTGTGTTTGCGGGTAAGGACGTGATCTCCTTGGTCGCTTCCCCCAAAAACGCTGCCGACTTTTTTGCCAAAATCGTTTATCGCACGCACTCGGTTCGTGACGCGTTGATTGCGGGCGGCGGGCAGATCACGCGCTATTTGTGCGAAATGCTGCATGCTGACGGCATCCAGGTGAAGATCGTTGAGAAAAAGCAAGACGTTTGCGAGGAATTGAGCGCACGCTATCCGTACGCGAGCGTCATACACGGCAATGCGGGCGATCAGGAGACCCTTTTGGAGGAGGGCTTGGAGAGCACGGGCGCTTTCGTGGCGCTTACGAATCTGGATGAGGAAAATATTCTGCTCTCCTTGCTTGCCAAGCGCCACGGCGTGCGCAAATTGGTGACGAAGATCAACCGCTTCGACTTTTCGGATGTAGTGGCACATCTGGACTTAGACTCCATCATTTATCCCAAGCACGTGGCATCCGACGTGATCGTGCGCTACGTGCGCGCCATGAAAAACACCATCGGCAGCAACGTGGAAACGCTTTACAATATCATTATGGATAAAATCGAGGCATCGGAATTCATCGTGAAGGAGGGTGCACCCGTGATCGGAAAGCCGCTGGCGCAGCTGCACCTGAAGCAAAACGTGCTGATCGCCTCTATTCTGCGCGGTAAAAAGGTCATCGTGCCCCGCGGTTACGATACCATCGAGGCAGGGGATCGCGTGGTCATCGTATCGGAATCTATGGCAATGCACGATATTTCCGACGTGCTGAAGTGAGGCAGCTATGAATTACCGTATGATTTCACGCATTGTGGGATACATTCTGCTGTTTGAAGCCGCGTTCTTACTGGTGCCCGTTATTACGGCGCTCGTCTACGGGGAGGACGTGCTGATCCATTTTTTATGGACGGCATTGGCGTGTGTGGCGGCAGGCACCTTGCTTACGCGCTTTTCTCCCCAAAGCGCAGCCTTGCGTGCCCGTGACGGCTTTGTGGTGGTCTCTCTTTCCTGGATCGTCATCAGTGCCTTCGGTGCACTGCCGTTATATGTGTCGGGCATTACCCCACGGTATATCGACGCCTTGTTTGAGATCGTTTCGGGCTTTACAACCACAGGCGCTACCGTGTTCGCTGACGTGGAGGCGCTTCCGCGCGCGGTTCTGATCTGGCGAAGCTTTACCCACTGGGTGGGCGGCATGGGCGTGTTGGTCTTCATCATGGCTTTCATTCCCTTGAGTGGAGGCAGAAATATGCACATTATGAAGGCGGAAAGCACAGGACCCTCCGTGGGTAAGCTTGTACCGCGCGTGCGCACCACGGCACTGATCCTTTACAGCATTTATTTCGCCATAACGCTTTTGGAGTTGGTTTTGCTGCTGTGCGGCGGCATGTCCTTTTTCGACGCCATCAATACCGCGTTCTCTACGGCGGGTACGGGTGGATTTGGCTTCCGTAATGACAGCATGAACAGCTACTCCCCCTACATTCAGGTCGTGGTAGCCGTGTTTATGCTACTGTGCTCCATCAACTTTGCCTCATATTTTCTGGTGTTGCGCGGACGCCTCAGGGAAGTGTTCAATACGGAGCTGCGCGTGTTTCTTGCCATTGTAGCCGTATCCGTTGCCCTGATCACCGTGAATATTCGCCATATGTACGCGACCGCAGGGGAAGCCCTGCGCCACGCCTTTTTCACTGTTTCCTCTATTATCTCCACCACGGGATTTGCCACCGCAGATTTTGATCTTTGGCCGCAGCTGGCGTGCGCGATCCTGGTGATGCTGATGCTTGTTGGTGCTTGTGCGGGCAGCACGGGTGGCGGAATCAAGGTCTCGCGCTTGGTGATCCTTTTCAAGGGCGTATCGCGTGAGCTGCGAAATGCGATCCATCCCAAAGAGGTGAAAAGGATCAGCGTGGACGGTAAACCCGTGGAGCAAAATGTTGTGAGCGCAACGTTTGCATATTTCGTGTGCTTTATGATGATATTTGCCGCATCCGTGCTTTTGATCTCGTTAGACAATGCCGATTTTACCACCAACTTCACGGCGGTGGCTGCAAGCATAGGCAACATCGGTCCCGGGCTTTCGCGCGTAGGACCCAGCTGCAATTATGCGTTTTTCTCACCCTTGTCAAAGGTCGTTTTGATCTTTGATATGCTGGCGGGACGCTTGGAGCTGTTCCCTTTGCTGCTTTTGTTCTCTCCCTCTACCTGGAAAAAATAATAAAAGCCGCCCCGTCGGGTAGCTTTTTTGAAGGAGCGCATATGAAGATCTTATTTATATTTACGGGCGGAACCATTGGCAGCTCCGTGCGGGAAGGAATGATCGCAACCGACGTGCGCGCCCCCTTTTTGCTGCTTGAGGCGTACCGTACCGCATACGGAGTGGATTTTGACTGTGAAACGGTGACGCCTTACACTGCCTTGAGCGAAAGCAACACGGGGGAAACGCTGCGCGCGCTGTGTGCGTGCGTTGCAACGCATCTGCGAGAGGGCTTTGACGGCATCGTAATCACGCACGGCACGGATACCCTGCAGTACACCGCCGCTGCGTTAGGATATGCCTTTGCGGATGCGCCTTGTCCCATTTGTATCGTTTCTGCGGCGTATCCGATCACAGACCCCCGCACAAACGGCATCGTCAATTTGCGCGGTGCGCTTCGTTTTATCAAGGAAGTGAGCAAGCGGGGCGTTTTTGTGCCGTATCGCAACGAGGGTGAGAGCCTGCGTGTGCATAACGCGACGCGGCTTTTGCAGGGCATGGCTTATACCGATTCCGTATACAGCGTTGCCGACAGCTTTGTGGGCTCTTTTGTCGAAGAAAAACCGTTTTCACCGAATCCCACATACGCGCAACGAGCCGATGAATTACCCGCCATGGGCACCGTGCCCCTTTCCGCCCGGACGGACAGAATACTTTGCATTCAACCATATGTGGGAATGTGCTATCCCGAGATCAAAGAGGGGACGCGCTATATTTTGCACGGCTCCTTTCATTCGGGCACGTGTAATACCGAATCCGAGCAGGCAAAGCGCTTTTTTGAGCAAGCGTGTATGCGCGGAATTCCCGTATTTCTCACAGGAGCAATGCGCGGAACGCAATATGAAAGCACGGATGCTTTTTCTGCACTCGGCGTTCAACCGCTGCACGGGATCGCCCCCATCGCCGCCTATATGAAGCTGTGGATGTGGGATACGCTGCACCCCGAACAGACTGCCACGAGTGAGCTTTTGCAGCGCTCGCTTGCGGGGGACGCAATGGAATAAAAAGGTCGCTTAGAGCGACCTTTTTATTTATCGGGGCAACGGCACGAAGCCGAGCTTCCTTTGCACCTTGGAGAGAGTCCTGCGCGCGTAATAGGCGGCTTCCTCTGCTCCCTTTTTCATTTGCGCTTCAAGTGCCGCCTTGTCGGCAAGCAGCTCTGCAAAGCGCGCCTGCACGGGTGCGAGTGCATCGGCAGTCACCTCACCCACGGCAAGCTTGAAGTCGCCGTAGCCCTTGCCCTCAAACTCACGCTCGATCTCCTGCATCGTTTTGCCCGTGAAGCAGGAGTAAATGGTCATAAGGTTGTTGATGCCGTCCTTGCCCTCGGCAAAGCGCACGCAGGTGTCGCTGTCTGTTACGGCGCGGCGGAACTTGCGGATGATGGTATCCTTGTTGTCCAGAATATACACCACCGCATTGGCGTTTTCATCGGACTTGCTCATTTTTTTCGTGGGATCGGCAAGGGACATGATCTTCTTGCCGCTTTGTGCGATCATGGGCTCAGGCACGGTGAAGGTGTCGGGGTAGAGCTGGTTGAAGCGCTCCGCAATATCGCGGCAAAGCTCCACATGCTGCTTCTGGTCGATGCCCGTGGGCACGACATCGGTCTGGTAGAGCAGAATATCCGATGCCATCAGCACGGGGTAGGTGAAGAGCCCTGCGTTGACGTTGTCTGCATGCTTGCTGCTCTTATCCTTGAATTGCGTCATGCGGGAGAGCTCGCCGAACATCGTGAAGCAGTTGAGGATCCAGGAAAGCTCCGCGTGGGCGGGAACGTGGGACTGCACGTAAAGCGTATTTTTATCGGGGTCGAGCCCGCAAGCCATATACAGCGCGAGCGTCTCGTAGGTGCGGCGGCGAAGCTCTGCGGGTATCTGACGCACGGTGATCGCGTGCTGGTCGACCACGCAGTAGAAGCACTTATAAGCCTCGCTGTATGCCGAGAAGTTGCGAATGGCACCCAGATAGTTGCCAATGGTGAGATTGCCGCTGGGCTGAACGCCCGAGAAGCAAATTTTTTGGTCGTTGATCATAACAAAAGTCCTTTCAGATGCGTGCGTGCGCGGGTATTGAAATTATAATATCCTATTCTAACACAAAACAGGAAATCTGTCAACCGTGCTTGACGGCTTGTGGGGATTGTGGTAAAATATAGGCAATTTAAGAAAGCGAGGATGCCGATATGATAGAACACGTTGTCATGTGGAGGTTTGCCGATAGTGCCGAGGGGAAAACGCGCGAGGAAAATATGCAGATCGTGCGTGACCGCCTGCTCACATTGCCTTCCGTGATTCCCGAGATCAAATTTATGCAGCTGGGTCGCGACGTTTCCCGCACGGAAATGTCCTACGATATGATGCTGGTCACCAGATTCGAGTCGCTTGAGGAGCTTCACGCCTATAAGGTGCACCCCGCACACGTTGAGGTTGCCTCTTACGTGGCAAAGGTCAAGACCGCACGCGTGGTGCTGGATGCCGAGGTCGACGCACAGGGCGTGCTGCTCTGATCCTTCAGTCCTGCGGCTTTTCGTATTTTTGGGCGCGGTATTCCGACGGCGTTATACCGCGCCTTTGCACAAAGGCGCGATCAAAGGCGGCGCGTGAGGAGAAGCCTACGGTGCTGCCGATCTGCTCGGTTGCAAGCTCGGTTTCGTAAAGCATCTGCTCAGCGGCATCCAGGCGTCTGTCGCAAAGCGTGCGTCGAAAGGGCTTGCCGTATTCCTTTTTCATGATGCGCTCCAGTTGTCTTTCGCTGATGAAAAGCAGCGCGGCAGCGTGAGAAACGGAAAGTGAGGCATTGGAGAAGCAGGCGTTGATAAGGTAATCCAGCTGGGAGAGGCGGTTGATATCCGTTGTTTCCTCGGCGGGGACGGGCGCAGCGGGCGTCAGCATGTCCTCGCGCCCGAGACGCTGCACCTCTTTTCCGCACAGCTCCGTAAGGACGGTAGCCAATCGCATAGCGGGCAGACAAGGCAGCTCCTCTGCTTTGTAATTTGCCGCCTTGGAGATCTCCTCGCAAAGCTCGGGTACACCTCGTGCCAGCAAAAGATATTTGGTGCTGCAAAGCAAGGACAGGGGCTTCATCAGATCGTTGCAGTTGGCGCGGCGTCTTCCCACGCAGGTGAAGTCCAGGCAGTACCACACCGTTCCCTCGGGAGAGGGGAGCTTGTGGTGAGGAAAATCGGGCGGAACGATGACGAGGTCCCCCGCGCCCACGGTCAGCATGGCATTGGCGGTCTGCAGATGGAAGGACCCCTCCGTGCACACAAACAATTCCGCGTGTGTATGCGTGTGCAACGTGAATCTGCTGGGCGCAAACTCCTTTTTTGTGCGGATCGGATAGGTCAGCATGCGGATGGTCACGTTTTCCAGATTGACACTGTGCTCCTCTTTGTGCGGAAAAATGATGCTGTCGTTCACGGGTTGTCTCCTTAAAGCGATCTTTAGCATCATTATATCTCCGTTTTTGAAAAAAGTCAATTTAAAGATAGCTGTTTTGAGACGTTTTTTTCTTTTTTTGTCCGCTTTTGCTATTTACAAGCCGTTACATGCGTGCTACAATGATGAAAAGAGGTGAGCAGGATGGAGAGAGAAAGCTTTTGGCGCGAAAATTTTAGGATGCTGCTTTTGATGCTGGCAACTGCGGTCGGCATCACTGTGACGGGAATCGTATTCAAGCAGGCGTGGTTTCGTATGGCTCCATTGTATGTTTCTCTGGTGATTGGCTTAATGCAGGCCAGAGCGATCCGCTTTGCCCCCTTGCTTGGCGGCTTTAACTCAATCTGGCATGGAGCTGTGGCTCTGCATTATGGGCTCGTGGCAAGTGCAATGTCCTGCTTTTTCTTTTCCTGCCCGTTGCAGCTTATCACCTTCTGGCGGTGGCAAAAGCGCAAATACGGTGCTTCCACCGTATTCCGTAAGCTTTCATGGCGTTGGCGCGGTGTGGTTGCCGTTGCCTTTGCCGCCGCGTGGGCGATCGTCGCATTTGTGCTGGATAAGGTTGGCTCCTCCTATCAGCTGTTGGATAATCTTTCCACGCTCATAGGTATCCTTGTGGCAGTTCTCGCAATGCTTTCCTTTATTGAGTTTGCCCCTCTTCAAGTTATCAGCAGTATACTGAGTATCTGCCTGACGGTTTTTGTGATATGCGATTCCCCCGAGTACACTCCCACGCTGATCTATAATTTTTATTCCACATTCTGTGTACTGCTTGGGCTTTTCAGCGTATATAAGCTTTATAAAAAACAGCATGCCGAGGAAGCTGCCTTGGCGGAAGGAGAAACAAATGAAAACAGTTTGGGATAAAAGGCCGAGTGCGAATAATCCGAGAAACAGTGAAGGGGATTTTATCCGTCTTGATGATGGGCGTATTCTGTATGCGTACAGCTGCTACAGCGGAAAAAGCCATCTGGACCACTCCCCTTGCGATATTGCCGCGATCTATTCCGCGGACGAGGGGGAAAGCTGGAGCGAGCCGCGCATCATCGCACACGCCGCGGATTACGGCGTAGAGAATATTATGAGCGTGTCCGTGCTTCGCCAGCAGGACGGCAAGATCGGTGTTTATTATCTTATCAAGGAGAATACCTACAATACCACGATAGGCAGAGCGCTTTCCGCGGATGGCGAGCATTTCACCACCGAACGGTGTGAGTTAAACGCCTGTCGCCAGTATTTTGTTGTCAACAATCAGCGCATCAAGCGCCTGTCTGACGGCAGCATCGTGGCACCCGCCGCCGCACACCCCAAGGATGACAAGGGGTATGAGCGCTTGTCCGTTTGCATGTGCCTTGTGTCCAAGGATGACGGTAGGAGCTTTACCCCCACTGCACCGCGTCTCACGCTCCCTAAGCTCAATAAGTGGGATCGCGGCATGCAGGAGCCCGGTGTGCATGAGCACGAGGATGGAACCATCCGTTTTTGGGCGCGCACGCGTTCTGGGTATCAATACGAGGCTTATTCGCGCGACGAAATGGAAAGCTTCACGATGCCGCAGACCTTCGTAAGCTCGCCCACCTCTCCTATGCAAATGCAAAAAGACCCCCATACGGGTGTGCTTTATATCATTTACAACCCTCTGCCCGAGAGGCATCTTGGTAATTACGATCCCAACTCCAATCTGATGGACGCACAGCTGATCGATTACGATCTCTACACCTGGGGGCGCACGCCGTTCGTGATCCGCAAGAGCGAGGACGATGGCAGAACGTGGGGCAAATACACCGTGGTAGAGGACGATAAGGATATGGGATATTGTTATCCCGCCGCCTTTTTCACCGAGGACGGCTGCATGCTGCTTGCCTATTGCTGCAGCGGCAAAAACGAGGGTACGCCGCTTGCAGGCTTGCGTATCAAGAAGATCCCGCTGAATATGATCAACTGATGGAAGGGGTTATGCTATGATCTCTTGTACCGAATTCATCCCCGCATACAGCGAGCTGTTTACCTTTTTGGATAAGCAGTACGGGCGTGACGAGGTGGAACGCTTTTGGGAATACCTTTTCAAGCCCGACGGAAAGGGCATCCCGCTTGTCAATTTTGTAAAAAAAGAGGGCATACGGGGTTGTTTTTCCTACTGGTCGAGGTCGCTCAATGAGGAAGCCGCCGATTTTACGATGTACCTGAACGAAAAGCGCGGCTACTTCATGATACAAATGCACCGTTGCCCCTCTAAGGGACGCCTCTTGGAGCTGAAGGAACGTATCGGCATCACGCCTTACCGCGACTATTGCCTGCATTGCGACCACTACCGTGCGGCGGTGGCAGAGGTGGGTCTGGAGTACGTCTATAACTTTATAAATACAGACCGCGCGGCTTGCTCTATTTTGATCTACGACCCCAAGATATTCGACGGGCGCGTGATTCCGGATGAGGACACCGAGATCATGGATCGCCGTGCGGGGGATAACGAGTATTTTCACCCCGATTTTCACAGTAGCCTCAATCGCGGTGTGCGGTATCTTGGTGAGAAATACGGCGAGGACGTCGTGCGCGCATATCTTACGGCCTATGCCAAGCACGTCTATGCGCATTTGAACATTGCCGCAGCAGGGCTTGACGGTATTGCTGCGTTGATCGCGGATACCTATCGCAAGGAAAAGGCAAGCGACGCGCTGACGCTTGAGCCTGATGACGGCGGCATGACGGTGCGCGTTGCTTACTGTCCCGCCGTAAAGCACCTGCACGGAATCGGCAGAGAGGTCTCGCCATGGTTCCGCTACACCACCGAGGTGGTCATGCAGGAGCTGGCAAGCGAGGCGGGGCTTCGCTTCGAGATGCTTTCCTACGATGAGGAAACGGGCGCGGCAAGCTACCGCTTTACCGCATGAATACAAAAAATGCCACACCGAGGAAGAACGGTGTGGCATTTTTTATCACAGTAAGCCTTGACAGGTAGTAACACACTGTGTCACGGTTTGGGTAAGATCGCCGTCCGTGTCGCACTCGTCAATGATAACGTCGGCATACTGCTCGTAAAGTGCGGTGCGCTCGCGGTACATATCCGCAAGGGTACAGCCATTTCGCAGCACCACGCCGCGGTGCGAATAGTCACCAAGGCGCTTTTTCAGCGTGGCATAGTTGATTTTTAAATACACGATGTGTCCGATGGAGCGCAGATGCTGCATGGCTTGCTCGCCGTAAACGGCACTGCCGCCCGTGGAGATCACGGTGCGCTGCGCAGATATTTCCGAAAGGATGCGATCTTCAATTTCAAGAAAGGTGTCCGTGCCCTTGGCGGCAATGATCTCCTGCAACAGCATCCCCTCCGATTCTTGAATGAGCAGGTCGCAGTCAAGAAAGCGATATCCGAGATTTTTGGCAAGAAGCACCCCAACGGTGCTTTTTCCCGAGGCGGGCATGCCAATGAGTATAATGTTATTTTTCTGCTCCATGTCTCTCTCCAAAACACCCCGCGCCGCACATGCGGCACGGGGGTGCGGTGTTTTATTTCAGTACCACGCGACGGAAGCTCTTCTTGCCTCGCTTGACGAGCAAGCCGCCTGTAAGCTGCTCCTTTCGGAACACTGTCTTGATGTCGGTGACCTTTTCGCCCTCGACCGTGACACCGCCCTGCTCTGTGGTGCGGCGTGCCTCGGATTTGGAAGAGCAAAGCTCGCTTTTCACCAGCAGTGTAAGAACGTCTATGCAGCCGTCTGCAAGATCTGCCTCGGTAAGCTCCGCTACGGGAGCACTGTCTGCAGCACCCGCACCGAACAGCGCCTTGGCTGCAGCGTCAGCCTTGGCAGCCTCCTCCTCGCCGTGCACCAGCTTGGTCAGCTCAAGGGCGAGGATCTCCTTGGCGCGGTTGAGCTGCTCGCCCTGCCAGCCGTTCATTTCCTCGATCTGGTCCATGGGTAGGAAGGTGAGCATGCGGATGCACTTGAGCACATCGGCATCACCCACGTTGCGCCAGTATTGGTAGAACTCGTAGGGAGTGGTCTTGGCGGGGTCAAGCCACACGGCACCCGACTGGGTCTTGCCCATCTTTTTGCCCTCGGAGTTAAGGAGCAGGGTAATGGTCATGGCATAGGCATCCTTCTGGAGCTTCTTGCGGATGAGCTCGGTGCCGCCCAGCATGTTGGACC
>CAZOFQ010000029.1:0-13692 GCA_964579105.1 uncultured Lachnospiraceae bacterium | reverse complement strand
GTTGGTGCGTTGGTCGTTTGTACATCGCGGATGACGGACCGTCGGGGACGCCGGTCCCTACAAGGTTGGTGCGTTGTGCGGGAAGGGGGACCACGTAGTGGTGGAAGAGTAGTCTCCGCGCAAGCCTCATCCGTTTGTGCATCGCGGATGGCAAGGTGTCTTTGATCCTTGCTTGTATCAACGAGAACCATCCCTCATGCAAGAGCAGGCGCCGTGCTCATGAGCACGGCGCCTGTTTCTTAGTTCCATTTTACCTTTATTCCACATCGGCGGCGGCAACGAGATTTGCCTCACCCAGAAGCTCGGCAACCACCACGTCCCCGATATGCACGGGCGCCTCGGCGCGCACGTCGCGCAAAGCTGCCATTGCCTCCATCAAGCGCCCCTTAGAGATCGGCTTATCCGTCTTTACGGGAAGCAGCACCTCGCGGTTGGCAAGCCGCACGGTAGAGGTCAGCGTGCGCGTGGGGTGCATCAGCTCCGCCTTGGCGTAAGCCTCGCCGCGCGGGCAGGTGTTGCCCGTAACCGCACTCACCTCACCGCGCTCGTTCAACGTTGCGCAAAGCGCACAGCCCAAAGGGCATACGATACAAGTCAATTCCTTTTGCATCACGCATCCTCCTTTGCACAAACGACCGCTTCCTCACCCAGCTGCGCCACCGCGTCGGCGGGCAGCACGATGCACTCCATCTCACCGGGTGCCATCTTGCGTTTTTTCTTGCGGAACAGCACGCGCTCACCCGAGGACACGGTGATCGTGGCATTCTTCATAATGCGACCCACGCGGAAGTACACGCGCACGGCATCCTCGCACTTGCCGATCTTTTGCGGAATGGTATAGCGCACACCGCCCTCGGGGCGCAGCACGCTTACCGTGCCCTCACTTGCCGTATCGCCCGCCACAAACGCGGCGGCAGCGCGCCCTGCGAGATCCGCCTCCTCGGAAACGTAATCCACAAGGTCATGCACATGCAGCACGTTGCCACACGCGAAAATACCCGGCACAGCGGTCTCGCGGCGCTCGTTGACGATAGCGCCGCCCGTTACACGGTCAAGCGGGATACCCGCACCCTTGGTCAGCTCGTTCTCGGGAATAAGCCCGCAGGAGAGCAGCAGGGTATCGCAGGGGATATACTCGGTCTCGGACATGATCGGCTGCAGCTTTTCATCCACGCGCGCAATGGTCACGCCCTTGACGCGTCCCTTGCCGTGGATCTTCACCACGGTGTGGCTGAGCTTCAGCGGGATATTGAAATCCTCCAGGCATTGCACAATGTTGCGCGTGAGTCCGCCCGAATAGGGCATCAGCTCGCAAACAGCCTCCACCTTGGCGCACTCCAGCGTCATGCGGCGTGCCATGATCAGCCCGATATCACCCGAGCCGAGGATCACCACGTCGCGCCCGGGCATCATGCCCTTGATGTTGACAAAGCGCTGTGCCGTGCCCGCGGTGTAGATGCCCGCAGGGCGAGCACCCGGGATATTGAGTGCACCGCGGCTGCGCTCGCGACAGCCCATAGCAAGCACGATAGACTTGGCGCGGATGTGCTCCACGCCGCCCTGCTCGCTCATCACGGTCACAAGCTTATCGGGCGTGATGGAAAGCACGATGGTGTTCAAGAGATAGGGGATCTGCTTTTCGATCACGGCGCTTGCGTAGCGCGCCGCGTATTCGGGACCCGTCAGCTCCTCTCCGAAGCGGTGAAGCCCAAAGCCGTTATGAATGCATTGCTGTAAAATACCGCCCAATGCCGCGTCGCGCTCCACGATCAGAATATCACGCGCACCCGCCTCGTATGCACCGAGTGCCGCCGCAAGCCCCGCAGGGCCGCCGCCAACGATCAAAATATCTGTTTCTCTCATAGCTCCCATTCCTCCTTAGTGCGTCCGAACAAGAGCTCGGAGCCTGCGCTGAACTTGGTGACCTCGGTCACGTCCATGCCCCATTCGCGCGCCAGGATCTCGGTGATGTAGGTGGTACAAAAGCCACCTTGACAGCGTCCCATGCTCGTGCGCACGCGGCGCTTGACCGCATCCAGAGAGTGTGCGGGCGGGTTGCGGTGGATGGCATCCACGATCTCGCCCTCGGTCACCACCTCACAGCGGCAGATCACGTGACCGTATGCAGGGTTTTGCTTGATCCTTTCGTTCTTTTCCTCATCGCTCAAATGAGCGAACGCGTGATAGGACGGACGCGTGCCGCAAAAATCGGGCTTTTCGGCGAGCGTAAGCCCTCCCTTTGCGAGCAATTCCACCAGCTCCTTGGCAATGGCGGGTGCAGAGGAAAGCCCGGGGGAGTCAATGCCGATGGCGTGGACCACGCGAGGCGAGGCTGTGCTTGCCTCGATCACGAAATCGTCGCCGCCCTGCAGCGACGCGCGCAAGCCCGTGAAGGACGTGATGACCTGCCGCCACGGCATGCTTTCGATGGTTTTTTCCGCGGCACGGCGGATCACCGCAAGCCCCTCCGCGCTGGTGTCGCGGTGGTTTTTATCGCGGTTCTTTAGCTCAACGGAGGTAGGACCTACCAGAATATTGCCGTCTGCCGTGGGGGAAACAAGGATACCCTTGCCCGCCGCCGTGGGCACCTGGAACAGCGTGTGCGAGCAAAGCCCCGATTCGGCATGGTCAAGCAGCATGTACTCACCCATACGGGGGATGAGGTGATAGCGGCAGTCGCCAAGCATTGCCGCGATCTCATCGGAGAACATGCCTGCAGTGTTTACGATGTAATCCGCCTCTACCTTGCGGTCGCCCGAGTAGATCACAAAGCCGTCGGCAGTGTGGCAGATGCCGTCCACGGGGAAGTTGCAGATCAGCTTCACGCCGTTGTCCATAGCGCTGCCCGTGGCGGCAATGGTCAGCCCATAGGGGCAAACGATCCCCGAGGAAGCACAGCGGAGCGCCGCGACTACGCTCGACGAAATATTGGGCTCAAGCGCAAGCACCTCCTCGCGCGTAAGCAGGGAAAGCTCGGGGACGCCGTTTTCAAGCCCGCGCTCATACAGGGCGCGCACGTGCTCTGCCTCCTCCTCGGAGAACGCCAGCACCAGCGAGCCGTTCTTGCGATAGGAGACACCAAGCTCCGCACAAAGCGACTCCATCATCGCAGTGCCGCGCAGATTCAGCTCCGCCTTTTTCGTGCCCGGAACGGGGTCAAAGCCGCCGTGCACGATTCCGCTGTTTGCGCGGGAGGCACCTGCGGCAACGTCGTCCTCCTTTTCCAAAAGCACAACGCGCAGATCGTAGCGGGAAAGCTCTCTTGCAGTCAGCGCGCCCACCACACCCGCGCCGACAATGGCAACATCAAATTTCATAGGAAGCATCCTTTCAAGAGCATTATAATATTATTTTACTACATCAAAATAATGAAAGATAGCACAATATTGACCTGTTTTTTGTTAAAAAATTAACCCGTTTAGGGGTTTACGAGAAATTCCCATTCTCCTTGTACGCCTTGATTGGAAATCTTGCACAAGATTGACAAAACTCTGTCAAGCATCCGTGTCACGCACGCGAAAAAACGACAAACCGTATTGACAGAGTCGTATCGGCGTGCTATAATCTATTTGGTTGCAACTGCAACTGTTTCAAATGCAACTGTTTTCGAAAAGGAGCACGTATGCCTACCTTAAACTATTATCTCAACGCACTGGGGCGTTGCAGCACTACGTTCCGCGAGGATCGCCTGCAGGGCACCGATATCGGTGCAAACGATTTCCCCTATCTGTTCCGCATCTGCCGCCATCCGGGGCTTTCTCAGGACGCTCTCTCGCGCGCGCTTTACGTACACAAATGTAAGATCACGCGTTGCGTGACGCGTTTGGAGGCGGCGGGCTACCTCACGCGCACGCAGGATCCCGCCGACAAGCGCGCCCTCTTGCTTTATCCGACCGAGAAGGCGTTGAAGATCCAGCCGCTATTGCGCGAGATCAACACCGCCTGGCTTGAAACGCTGACGGCGGATTTCACCCCCGAGGAAACCGAACAGTTCGCCACCCTGCTTGAAAGAGCGCTTGCCAACGCACGCGCCGCCGTAGAGAGAGAGGAGAGAGCATGAGGCTGCTGTTACGTTATCTCCGCCCCATGCGGTGCAGAATGAGCGTGGGACTCAGCATTAAGATCCTCGGTACGCTGCTGGAGCTGATGCTGCCGTATATTCTGAGCTATATTCTCGACGAGGTGGTGCCGCTGCACCGCGCAGCCCCCATTCTTTTCTGGGGAGGCATGATGCTCCTTGCTGCTGTCGGGGCGTATTTCGCCAACGTGATCGCCAATCGCATGGCGGCGCGCGTGGCGCGGGACGCCTCTCGCCACATCCGCCACGATCTGTTTGATGCCACCATGCACCTCACGGCAAGAGAAGCGGACGCCTATACCGTCCCCTCTCTGGAATCCCGTCTGACCTCCGACACCTATAACGTGCATCAATTTATCGGCATGCTGCAGCGCATCGGCGTGCGTGCGCCGATGCTACTGATCGGCGGCATGGTGATCACACTGGTACTGGATTGGCGGCTTGCCGTGGTGATGATCGCCACCCTCCCCCTTATTGGCGGCACGGTATTCTTTATCGCACGCCGCGGACTCCCCCTTTACAGAAAAACGCAGCAGGCGGTAGACGGGATGGTGCGCGTGGTGCGCGAGGATTGCCAGGGCGTGCGCGTGATGAAGGCACTCTCCCGCGAGGAGCAGGAGTGCACCCGCTTTGATGGCGCTAACCGCGCGCTGGTCGCAAGTGAGCGCCGCGCGGGCGTGGTCATGGCGGCATCACAGCCGCTGATGACGCTGTTCCTCAATCTGGGGCTTGCGGCGGTCATCTGTCTTGGCGCGATCTTCGTGCAAGGCGGCGTTTCCGCCCCGGGGCGCATCATCGCCTTTATGCAATATTTCACGCTGATGTCCACCGCCATGACCGTGATCACCCGTATTTTCGCACAGTACAGCAAGTGCATGGCGTCCGCAGGGCGCATCAACGAGGTGCTCGAGACCTATGCCGCCCACAAAAAGGGGCAGGAACGGGGCGAGATCGACGAGCGCGCGCCGCACGTTGTATTCGAGGATGTTTGCTTTTCCTATAACGGCAAAAGGGACAACCTGTCGCACGTCAGCTTCTCCCTGCCGCGCGGCGGAACGCTGGGCATTATCGGTGCAACGGGCGCGGGCAAGACCACTCTCCTGCAGCTGCTGATGCGCTTTTACGACGTTGACAGCGGTCGCATCCTGCTTTCGGGGCGCGACATGCGCGATTTTGAGCAAAAGGACCTGCGCGCACGCTTCGGAACGGTGATGCAAAACGACTTCATATATGCCGATACGGTAGCGGAAAACATCCGTTTTGGGCGCGAGCTCTCCGACGAGCAGCTCTATCGCGCCGCGCGCGTGGCGCAGGCGGAGGAGTTTATCCGTGCCTTCCCCGAGGGCTTTGAGCATCCCTTGACCTCAAAGGGCACCAATGTCTCGGGCGGACAGCGTCAGCGCCTGCTCATCGCACGCGCCGTGGCAAACGACCCCGAGATCCTGATCCTTGACGACGCCTCCTCCGCGCTGGATTACCGCACGGACGCGGCGCTGCGCCGTGCCATCCGCGAGGAGCTGCATACCACCACCGTGGTGGTCGCACAGCGCGTCAGCTCCGTGATGCACGCAGACCACATCCTCGTGCTGGAGAACGGGTGCGTGATCGGTGCGGGGCGGCATGAGGAGCTGCTTGCCTCCTGCCCCGTTTACAGAGAGATCAGCGAGTCGCAGATAGGAGGTGCTTTCCTTGAATAATCCCGGATTTGGCGGTGGCGGCGGACTGGGCAATTCCCGATCTCTGAACAACCCCGCGCAGGACCAGGCACAAAGCAAAAAGGAAAAGCGCCGCGTGCTGCTGCGCATGGGAAAATATCTGTTCCGTCACCCCGTTATGGTGCTTTGTGCCTTTATACTCATGCTCGCCTCCAACCTTCTCGCGCTGGTGGGTCCGAAGCTCTCGGGTCTTGCCATCGACGCCATCGAGCTTGGCGCGGGCAACGTCCTTTTGGACAAGGTCTTCTTCTACATCCTTCTGCTGGTGCTTTGTTATGCGGTATCCGCCGCACTTTCCTACGCATTGGCGGTGCTGATGGTGCATTTGAGCCAAAGGATCATTTACGCTCTGCGCCGCGAGGTGTTTGAGCATCTCACCACACTCCCCGTCGGCTTTTTCGACACACATCAAACGGGGGACATCATCAGCCGTATCTCTTACGACATCGACACGCTCAACACCTCGCTCTCACACGACCTTTTGCAGGTCTGCGCCAGCGTTGTGACCGTGGCGGGTGCGCTTGGCATGATGCTGACGATCTCCCCCGTGCTCGTGCTGATCTTTGCGATCACCGTCCCCGCCTCTCTCTTGTTTACGCGGTATAAATCGCGCAAGGTGCGTCCTCTGTTCAAAGCGCGCTCCATGAAGCTGGGGGCGCTCAACGGCTATGCCGAGGAAATGCTTTCGGGGCAGCGCAGCGTGCGCGCCTACTCGCGCGAGGACGTCATCGTCTCCCGCTTTGACGAGCGCAACGACGAGGCGGTACAGGCTTACTACCGCGCGGACTGGTACGGTGCAATGATCGGCCCTGCCGTGAACCTGATCAACAACATTTCCATTGCACTTGTCACCGTGTTCGGCGGACTTTTGTATATGCTCACAAGCGCAGGGGCGGACATACCCCCTTCTATGACGATCTCGCTTGGCGACGTTTCCGCCTTCGTACAGTACTCTCGCAAGTTTGCAGGTCCCATCAACGAGCTTGCCAATATCATGCACGAGCTGCAATCCGGCATTGCCGCCGCAGAGCGCGTGTTCCGCATGCTGGATGAAGAGGGAGAATCCGCAGACGCCGAGAACGCCGTGACGCTCTCGGACGTGCGGGGCGCGGTAGATTTCGAAAGCGTGCAATTCGGATATACCCCCGAACGGATCATTTTGCACGACCTGTCGCTCCACGTGACCCCCGGAATGACGGTAGCCATCGTCGGCCCTACGGGTGCGGGAAAGACCACCATCATCAATCTGCTCATGCGCTTTTACGACGTAAACAGCGGCGAGATCCGCCTGGACGGCACCGAGGTGCGCGACGCCACGCGGCGCTCCCTGCGTGGAGCGTACACCATGGTGCTGCAGGATACGTGGCTGTTCCACGGCACGATCTTCGATAACATTACCTACGGCAAGGAGAACGCCACACGTGAGGACGTGATCCGCGCCGCCAAGGCGGCACACATCCACGACTATATCGAGTCGCTCCCACAAGGGTACGACACCGTTCTCTCGGATGACGGCGCAAGCGTTTCCAAGGGGCAAAAGCAGCTCATCACCATCGCGCGCGCCATGCTCGCGGATGCGCCGATGCTGATCCTGGACGAGGCAACCTCTAACGTGGATTCCCGCACCGAGCAAAGGATCCAAAGCGCCATGCAGGAGCTGATGAAGGGGCGCACCTCGTTCGTCATTGCGCACCGACTCTCCACCATTCAAAACGCCGACATCATTCTGGTGCTGCAAAACGGTGAGGTGATCGAATCGGGCGACCATGCGTCGCTATTGCGCGCGGGTGGCTTTTATGCGTCGCTGTACAACGCGCAGTTCACCTGACGCGGCGCAAACTTGACAAACGAAGCAAAACGGCTATAATAAATAAAGAAAGAAGCAAGCGAAAGGGGGCGACAAAATTGCATATCGTTTTATTTGCCCTCAACGGCTCCTTTTCCCACTCCGCGCTGTCGGTGCGCTGTCTTGCGCACGCACTGCGCGAGGCGGGCTACTCCCCCGCGATCCTTGAGGGGAATCTGCGTGACCGTTCACGCGCCCTGCTTGCAAGGCTCGTTGCACAAAACGCCGACGTGTACGGCTTTTCCTGCTACATCTGGAATATCGAGGAAATGCTCTCGCTTGCCGAGAATTTAAAGGCTCTGCTTCCCGACTGTCGCATCCTTTTGGGCGGTCCCGAGGTGTCGTATGACAGCGAGCGCTTTACCGCGCTCCCCTTTGTGGATTGCGTGGCTTCAGGCGAGGGCGAGCACGCCGTGGTAGACGCCGTGCGCGCATGGCAAAGCGGTAAAGCACCAAGTCGGCTGCTTTTCGGCAAGCCCTACGGCTCCTTTTTGCAGCAAGGGGTGCAGTACGGAGAAAACGAGCCCGTTCCCCCGCTTGTGTATTACGAATCCTCTCGCGGCTGCCCGTTCTCCTGCTCCTTTTGCCTCTCCTCGGCAAGTGATGGCGTGCGCGCCAAGTCCGTAGGGCAAACGCTGTCGGAGCTTTTGGAATTTGAAAAGCACCCCGAAAGGCTCACGGTCAAGCTGGTGGATCGCACCTTCAATTTTGACCGTGAGCGCGCCAAAAAAATCTGGCGCGGGCTTTTGGACGAGCGCTACACCAAATGCTATCATTTTGAGATCGCCGCGCAGCTGTTGGACGAGGAATCCTTTGAAATTCTCTCGAAATTTCCGCAGGGTAAGGTGCGCTTGGAGATCGGACTGCAGAGCACCAACGAAAAAACGCTCGCCGCCGTGCAGAGACACACGGACGCCGAAGCAGTGCTTGCCGCGGCGCGGCGGCTTACGGCACAAAACGCCTGTCACGTGCACCTCGACCTCATTGCGGGACTTCCGCACGAGGATCTTTCTTCCCTCGCGCACGCCTTTGACGCCGCTTACAACGCCTGCCACGTGCTGCAGCTGGGCTTTCTCAAATTCCTGCACGGCACGGCGATCCGCGAGAGCGCGGCATCCTTTGGCGCGATATTTGAGCAAAAAGCCCCCTATACGGTGCTGAAAACCGACCGTCTTTCCTTTGCAGAGATCAGCAAGCTGCACGCCGTGAGCGACCTCATGGAGCGCATGCGCGACAGCGGACGCTTTGTCCACTCGCTGTATTTTCTGCTTGCGCGCTTGCCCTCGCCCTTCGCCTTCTACTGCGATTTTGACGAATATCTGAAAAACACCGCGGGAAGAGAGATACAAAAGATCTCGGGGCGGGATCTGTTCTGGCATCTTTCGCAATTTGCCAAAGACATTCTACCCGAGCGCGAGCATGACGCGCTCTCCGCGCATCTGCGCGCGGATTTTGCCGCCGCCGAGGTGCGCCGCCCGCCAAAAGGGCTGTAACGGATCACGTTTTATTAAAAACAGGAGCAATTTTCTTGAAAGGACACGGAGCGTACGCGCTCCCATAAAACGCATGAAAAACATTCTCATCTCCGGCGGCTCGCGCGGCATTGGCGCAGCACTGGTACAAGGTCTTGCCGCCGACAGTCACCGCGTGGCATTTCTCTACCGCGAAAGCACGCAGGCGGCAGCCGCGGTTGCCGCACAAAGCGGCGCTGTCGCCATACAGTGCGATGTGAGCGACCCCGACGCGGTACGCCGCGCGGTTGCACAGGCGCGTGCCGCACTCGGCGGCGAGATCGACGCACTCATCAACAACGCGGGCGTGTCGCATATCGGTCTCTCACGCGACATCAGCGATGCCGATTGGCGCCGCGTGCTTGACATCAACCTTTCGGGCGCCTTGTACCTTGCACGCGAGGTGCAGGGCGACATGATCAAAAACGGCGGCGGGCGAATTCTCAACATCGGCTCGATGTGGGGCAAGCTCGGCGCCTCCTGCGAGGTCGCGTATTCCGCGTCCAAGGCAGGGCTGCGCGGGCTTACCATGGCACTTGCCAAGGAGCTCGGTCCCTCGCACGTCACCGTCAATTGCATTGAGCCCGGGCTCATCGATACGGAAATGAACAAGGCGCTTGACGCAGACACGCGCGCGGCGCTGATTGAGCAAACGCCGCTTTGCCGCATCGGCACGCCCGAGGACGTGCTTGCCGCCGTGCGCTTTTTCCTATCGAACGCGGCAAGCTTTATCACGGGGCAATGCCTCGGCGTGGACGGCGGCTTTGCTATCTAAACTGTAAAAAGGAGGCACAACGGTGTCGAAAAACGGATTTTTGCCCCTCTCGCGCGCCGAAATGGAGGCGCAAGGATGGGATGCCCCCGATTTTGTATACGTGACGGGCGACGCCTACGTGGATCACCCGTCCTTTGGCGTTGCCATCATCTCCCGCGTGCTGGAGGCGGCGGGCTATCGCGTTGCCATCCTTTCCCAGCCCGATTACAAAAGCGCGGACGCATTTCGCACCTTTGGGCGACCAAGACTTGGCTTTTTGGTCACGGCTGGCAATATCGACTCGATGGTGGCACACTACACCGCCGCGAAAAAGCGTCGCTCGAAGGACTACTATTCCCCCGGCGGCGTGATGGGCAAGCGCCCCGACCGCGCCGTGATCGTCTATTGCAACCGCATCCGCGAGGCGTACGGTGACGTACCGATCATTCTCGGCGGTCTTGAGGCTTCCTTGCGCCGCTTTGCCCACTATGACTACTGGGAGGACCGCGTGCGCCGTTCGGTGCTGGTGGATGCGCGCGCCGACCTTCTCACCTACGGCATGGGGGAAAATATCCTCTTGCGCGTGGCGGAGCTGCTGAAAAAGGGTGTGCCCGTGCGCAAGATCCGTGACGTGCGCGGCACGGTCTTTCTCGGCACGCGCGGCGACGCGGTGCATTATCCCGTGGCAGCGGAATTTGACTTCAATCGCTTAAAAACCGACAAGCGTTATTACGCCGAGGCGTTCGGCGAGCAATACCGCAATCAGGACGCCATCAGCGGCAAAGCATTGGTGGAATACTACGATGACAAGATGCTGGTACAAAATCCGCCCATGCCCCCTCTGGAGCGCGAGGAGCTGGATCGCGTCTACGCTCTGCCCTACATGCGCACCTATCACCCCTCTTACGAAAGGTCGGGCGGCGTGCCCGCCATCGAGGAGGTGCAGTTCTCCGTCACCCACAACCGCGGCTGCTTTGGTGCGTGCAGCTTCTGCGCGCTTGCCTTCCACCAAGGCCGCACCGTGCGCTCGCGCAGCATTGAGAGTGTGGTCGAGGAGGCGAGAGGAATCACGCAAATGCCCACCTTTAAGGGGTATATTCACGACGTGGGCGGCCCCACCGCCAATTTCCGTTACCCCGCGTGCGACAAGCAGCTCAAAAGCGGCGTTTGCACCAATCGCAAGTGTCTTGCACCCACACCCTGTAAAAGCCTAAAGGTGGATCACAGCGAATACGTGGAGCTGCTCCGCGCCATAGAAGCGCTCCCACACGTCAAAAGGGTCTTCATTCGCTCGGGCATCCGCTTTGATTATCTGCTTGCGGATAAGGACGAGACCTTCTTCAAAAAGCTGGTGAAGGATCACATAAGCGGGCAGCTGAAGGTCGCACCCGAGCATTGCGCGCCGCGCGTGCTGGACGCGATGGGCAAGCCGCATTTTGAGGTGTATGAGCGCTTCCGCCGCCGCTTTTTTGAGCTGACGAAATCCATGGGTAAGGAGCAGTATCTCGTGCCTTATCTCATGTCCAGTCACCCCGGGTGCGAGCTTGCCGACGCCGTGGCTCTCTCCGAGTGCTTAAAGCGCGACCGCTACGCCCCCGAGCAGGTGCAGGATTTTTACCCCACCCCGGGAACGTCTTCCACCGTGATGTACTATACGGGCATCGACCCCCTCACCATGAAGCGCGTCTTCGTACCAAGCGACCTACACGAAAAGAGGCTGCAACGCGCGCTCCTGCAATGCAACCGCCCCGAGAACGCCGCCCTTGTGCGCGAGGCGCTGCGCAAGGCAGGACGCGAGGATCTCATTGGCACGGGCCCGAGCTGCTTGGTACGACCCGAGTACAAAGGCACCGCAAGCGCTCCCCAAAAGAGAAAGCCGAACACACAAAACGGTAAGACGGTACAAAAAAAGAGCACCTCCTCGCACCGTGGCGACAACGCGCCGAGCAGCACGCAAAAAAAGCGCACTCCCGCAAGGAGCAAGCCCTCCACAGATAAAAAGAAGCCCTCCCGCGCACCAAAAAATATAAGGAGACACATATAATGACATCGCTTGAGATCATTGCCAATATCATCGGCGTGCTTGCCGCAGTCGTGTTCGTGCTCAGCTACCAAATGAAGCGGCGCTTTTGGATCGTGCTGCTCGGCGCTGTTGCAAAATCCATGTTTGTGGCACAGTACCTTTTGCTTGGCGCGTTTGAGGGGGCAGTGCTGGACGTGATCGGTGCGCTTGCCGCCATCGTGGCACAGCGCAAGGATGCGCGTTATGTCAAAAAGCTCCTGCCTGCCCTCATCCTCCTCACACATCTTTCCATTATAGGCGTGGGCATCCTACTCTACGAAAATATTTTCAGCATTTTCGTTATCGCAGCCACCACCTTTCACACCGGCGCACTCTGGTTCAATAAGGAAAAGATCATTCGCCGTCTCTCGCTTGTGGGCTCGCCCTGCTGGCTCGTATACAATGTCGCCAATAAAGCCTACCCCTCTGCCGTAAGTGACAGCTTTGCCATTGTATCCATTCTTATTGCCATGTTCCGCTACGATTTTCGCCCAAAGCCCGTAAAGTCCCCCGCAGAGGAGCTTGTCCACTCCTCACTTGACGCACCGCAAACACACAGCGGAGAATGATTTCTTCAAATCCTATGTTCTTCCATTAATAAAAACGGGGCAGAGTCATTTCAATGCAGAAGGTGCGATCCCCGACACGATCGACGTATAAAAACACGACGAGTGCCGAGAGTGCACCTAAAAAACACACATTAAAGTTGAACTTCGCAAGAATTTCTATCTAAAAAGCCGCCCTCTGTATCGGTTACGGCAGAGAGGGCGGCTTTCTTTTTCGGTTTTTCTTTTGTGTGCTTTTGTTCGGCGCTCAATGACGCAGTCCCTATTTCGTTTTCCAACAGAGCCTTATTCAACCACGCGACTATCGCGTGGTTTTCTGTTACAAGTAATAAAAGAGCTTGCTTGTGCAAGCTCTTTTTGATTATATTTGGTTTTTTACACCTCGCGCGTGCCGAAATACACCGTGTCGATGCCCTCACCGCGATCGTTAGGAATACGGATCACCACATCCAGCCCGAATTTGCGCAGAATCGCCGCATGTGCCGCGTTGGTCGACCACGTGCGTGTGTAAATATTGCGATTTGGGTACAGCTCCTCGAACAAATAATGATACATCTTCGCCGTAAGCCCTCTGCCGCGCGCCGCGGGATCCACCAAAAGTACCGCAACGTATAGATTGGGAAATGTTTTTGATGTCAGATACTTGTTCGTCATATCCTTGTGGAAGGCAACGAAGCCCAGCAGCTCCTCGCCCTCAAAGGCGCAAAGGATCTCATTTTTGCGCATTTCCGTATAGTATGCCGCAAGATTGTTCTCCGTCCGCAGCTCCTCGGTGAACGCCGTTTGAAACGGAGAATGCCGCTGGGACAGCGGGGGCACGAACTCCTTGTCACAGGCGGCGATCATCGCAATAATCCGCTTGGCAAGCGCATCCTTTTGCTGCTCGGAAAGTAGGATAAATTCCATAAACACACGTCCTTTTTGCAAGATACGTCGATTATAGCACTTTTTTGCCGCGCTGTCAATCCTTAGAATTCTTTTTCGCGCCGCGCAAACGACCAACACACCACCTTGGTAGGGCGGGGGCTTGCTCCCGCCGCCTTCCGCGATACACAAACGGATAGCGCACAACTCGGTAGGGGGCGACGTCCTCGACGCCCCGTAATCCGCGATGCACAAACGCCCAACACACCAAACCGTAGGGGGTGTGGGTGCTCGCC
>CAZOFQ010000028.1:0-14024 GCA_964579105.1 uncultured Lachnospiraceae bacterium | reverse complement strand
CGATTTCTGCACGGTAGAGCTTTCCAAGCTGTATATCGACATCACCAAGGACCGCGTTTACGCCGAGGGCGCAAGCTCTTTTGCACGTCGCTCCGCGCAAACCGCCATGTACTATATCATCAATAGCATGACACGCTTGATCGCGCCGCTGATCGCCTTCACTGCCGAGGAGATCTGGCAGGCTATGCCCCACAAGGCAGAGGACCAAAAGAAGAGCGTGTTCCTCAACGACATGCCCGTCTTCGACGAGGCTCTCTGTTTCCCCGAGGTGACCGCGCGCTACAGCGAGCTGTTTGAGCTGCGCGACACCGTGATGAAGGCGCTGGAGCTTGCCCGTGCGGAAAAGCGCATCGGTAAATCTCTGGATGCCAAGGTGACCGTATATGCACCGAACGACCCTGCCTACTCCCTGCTCGCTTCCTTTGAAGCAGAGCTGCCGACCCTATTTATCGTGTCGCAGGTCGAGCTCGTGAGAAGCGCTGCTCCCGAGGGCACGGTGATCGAGGACGGCGCGCCCTTTGGCGTGGTTGTAGAAGCCGCCCGGGGCGAAAAGTGTGACCGTTGCTGGAACTTTACCAAGGAAGCCTTCCACGATGCCGAGGACGGCTGCCTGTGCCCCCGCTGCCGCAAGGTGCTTGGGCTGTAATACCGCACCTATTCACTCTGCCGCAAGTGCCCCACACGGCATTTGCGGCAGCTTTTACAAAGGAGTTACTATGTGGATCATCCCCTTTGCCGCCATTGCGCTGGGCGTTATCGCACTGGACCAGGTCAGCAAGCTCTTGATTCTGGAGCATCTCTATAACGGGCAGATCGATCTGCTCCCCCACGTTCTGCGATTCACCTACGTGGAGAACCGCGGCATGGCGTTCGGTCTGCTTTCCGAGCACCGCTGGGTGTTCATGCTGCTTTCCGTCATCGGCATCGCATTGGTTGGCGTATATCTTTACTTTTTTGTCAAAACTCGCTTGGGGCGTGTGGCGCTCTCCCTGATCATCGGCGGTGGCATCGGCAATATGATCGACCGTGTACGCCTTGGATTTGTGGTGGATTTCATCGACTTCTATCTTTTTGACTTCTGGGTGTGGGTGTTTAATGTTGCAGACGCAGCCGTTTGCGTGGGGGCAGGGCTCTTCATTTTGGACCTCATCCTTGACATGATACGGGAATACAAAAAGCAAAAGGGCGGCACGCTGCCGCCGTACGAGGATCACAGCCATGGCGCAGATACTTGAAGCCACTGCGACCCCTGAGCAGCTCGGCATGCGCCTGGATGCCTTCGTCGCCATAGCCTTTTCACTTTCCCGTTCCGCCGCAGAGCGCCTCATTGCCGAGGGGCAGGTAGACGTGGTGAACGGCGAAGCCAATAAAAAATACCGTTTGCGCGGCAAGGAGCGTATCACGCTGACTCTGCCCGACCCTGCCCCTGCCGAGGCTCAACCCGAAAACATTCCCTTGGACGTTGTGTATGAGGACGAGGACATCGTGGTGATCAACAAGCCGCAGGGCATGGTGGTACACCCCGCCGCAGGAAACGAGTGCGGCACGCTGGTCAACGCCCTGCTCCACCATTGCAAGGGCTCTCTCTCGGGCGTGGGCGGCGTAGAACGCCCCGGGATCGTCCACCGCATCGACAAGGATACCTCGGGACTCCTGGTGGTTGCCAAAAACGACCACGCACATCACACACTGTCCGAGCAGCTTAAGGTGCACGACGTACAGCGCGTGTATCACGCCCTTGTGCTGGGCAATCTGAAGGAGGAGCGCGGCACGGTACACGCAGCGATCGCCAGACACCCCACCGACCGCAAAAAAATGGCAATCTGCCGCCGTGCGGGAGAGGGACGCGACGCCGTTACACACTATGAGGTGCTGGAACGCTTCGGCACGCTTACACACGTTCGCTGCAAGCTGGAAACGGGTCGCACGCATCAGATCCGCGTACATATGTCCTCACTGGGGCATCCGCTGCTGGGTGATCCCGTTTACGGCGGAAACGGTACGAGATTTGAGACTACGCACCGCAAATTTATCAACGGTCAGTGTCTGCACGCCGCCGAGCTTTCCCTCACCCATCCGCGCACGGGCACGCCCATGTCCTTTTTTGCACCGCTTCCCGAAAATTTCCAATCCCTGCTCGCACTTCTGCGAGGCACTCTTTCTTAAAAAAGGATCTCTCATGACCGATTTTTCCCGCTATTTGATCGTCTCGGATCTGGACGGCACCTTTCTCAACAGAAAAAGGCAGGTCGCCCCGCAAAATTTGCAAGCATTGGAGCGCTTCCGCCAAGGCGGAGGGCTTTTTACCATCGCCACGGGACGAATGCATATCAACATCCGTCCGCTTATTCCCGACATCGATCACGTGCTCAACATCCCTGCCGTTTTGTGCAACGGAGCATGCATTTACGATTTTGCAGAGCGAAAAATTCACCATGAAACGCTTCTCAGTGAGCAGGATGCCACAGACCTATTGACCTTTGCCGCAACAAAGGCACCCGACGTGCTGATCTACGTGCTTGCAAGGCGCCAGATCCGCTTCAGCGCCTTTACCGAGGAAACGCGCCGCTATATTACGTTCTGTGAGGCGGGATCGGTACTGATCTCCTCGCCTATCACGTGGCCGCGCAACGACTGGCACAAGATCGTCCTTCGCGGCACACAGGAGCGCTTGGCGCAGGTACGCCGCGCCCTTGAGGAGCAATTCAAAAACAGATTTACCGTTACCACCTCAAGCTCGCGCGCATTGGAGATCCAATCCGCTACCTGCACAAAGGCATCGGGGATCTCGCTTTTGCGCTCTCTTAACGAGGATCTTGGCGCACGCACGCTGATCGCCTGCGGCGATTATGAAAACGACACGGAGATGCTGCATGCGGCAGACGTTGCCATCTGCCCCCAAAACGCCTCACCCACTATAAAAAGCATCGCGCACAAAACGCTGTGCGATTGCGATCGGGGACTGATCGCTCACGTAATTGCACAAATTGAGGCAGGAGAGATCGCTCCTATAAAAGGGGAGGCTTTGTTATGAGTGTACGCGCAGCTTTGTTTGATCTGGACGGCACCGTGCTCAACACGATCGAGGATCTTACAGCCTCTGTCAACGCAGCACTCCGACTGCACCGCTTCCCCGCGCACACCGTGCAGGAGGTCCGAGGCTTTGTGGGTGACGGCATTGCCAAGCTCATTGAACGCGCACTCCCCGTCGATACCGCACCCAACGTGCAAACCGCTGTGCTGGCGGATTTCAAGCGGCATTATGCCGCGCACTGTGCCGATGCCACCAGACCCTATGAGGGCATTATAGATATGCTACACGTCCTGAAAAGCGCAGGCTTGCGCTTGGCACTGGTTTCCAACAAGGCAGATTTTGCCGTTCAGGAGCTGGCACGGCATTATTTCGGCACGCTGTTTGACGTTGTCACGGGAGAACGCGCGGGTGTTCCGCGCAAGCCTGCACCCGACATGGTGCACAATGCACTGCAAGCGCTCGATGTTTCCGCCGAGCAGGCGGTGTTTGTGGGAGACTCGGACACAGACGTTCTGACCGCAAAAAACGCAGGGCTTACGGGTGTTTTCGTCACGTGGGGCTTCCGCGACGCCGTGTGTCTTCAAAGGGCGGGCGCCACGCGCCTTGCAAGCACACCGCAAGAGCTTCAAAGCTTCATTTTAGCCCTTTAACGGATATAAAAAAGCCGCCTCTCGGCGGCTTTTTTATATCCGTTGCGGCTCATCGAAAACGGGAAGCAGCGTAAGCTTCATTTGGGTGCGCTCGGCATCCGCCCCGCGTAGCTCCACGGCATAATCCAAAACCAGTGCTCCTTCACTCTCCAAGGCGTTGTGTACCTTGGTGGTATACACGCAAACGTCAAAGGGCATGATGGGTGTTTGATACACGCAATGATGGCGCCTGCCCTCCTCAAAGATCAGGGCGGTCTTGACACTGCCCGTACGCATCACCGAGATCAGCTCGGGGGCATTTTTTTGAAAGGAGACCGTGGTACGCGAGCCCTCCGACCCCGTTGCCTCGCTCTCTTTATAAGAAATGCTCACGCGTGTTCCGTCATCCAGATAACTGCCCTCGGTCATCATTTCCATGCGCTCGGCGGCAGCATCCCGCTTCTGCTTTACAGCAAGGCTGTCCTCAAACAAGCTACCTACAAGCTCGGTTCTGTCTGTTTGGATCTTGATTCTGACTTTTTTCAGCATATTCACTTGCGCTCTCTGCGATTGGTTTTCTCCAAAAAGAGTGATGCCTCCAGCATATGGTCGGTCTGCATCAGGTCAAAGCCTCGATCCGCGATCCACCCCCAGCTCCCTTCAGGGTCGCCGAGAAAAGCACGGTCATCGGAGTGACCGCCTGCCAGCACCGTTTTGTAATCATACACGATGGCATTACACCATACCAAAAGCCCGTCGCGATGCTGCCTCTCGATAAACTCGGGGGAGCAAAGCGGCGAGGTGTCCTCGGAGAACAGCACCTCAGTCCCCACGTAGTTGATCTTGCGCGCGCGGGCAACGGCGATCTCCTCCTCGCTTTTGACGACTGCCATATAAGGGATATCGGGGCAATACGCCTCCACGATATCCAGATACTGTGCCTTTGCCGTAGTCTTTCCGAGAATCTGATCCGTCATTTTGTGGCGGCGCACGATCTCCGAGATCTCCTTCGGTTTTACCCAGAATTTGTCGATATTGATATAGCATCTGCCCTTGAACTGCTCCAGCACCTCGTCCAGCGTATTGATACCAAACTGCGTGGGATCGCGGTCAACGTTCACATAACGCAGCTGCTTTACAAAATTCCAATCGTAATCGTTGATGCTGCCGCTAAAGCCAAGATGTCGTCTCTCCATTTTCGGATGGAACACGACCAGCTTACCGTCGGCGGTGTAATTAAGATCGATCTCGATCATATCCGCCCCCTGGCGCAGCGCAGCCTCGTACGCGGCAATGGTATTACACGGGATATTCCCCGCAAAGGCACCGCGGTGTCCCACTAACAAAAACCGTTCCCCCGCGGCGGCACGAAGATCAAACTGCATATACTCGCTTCCCTTCTCTGCGTTTGAGATCATTATACCATACGTCACAAAAATTTGCAAGAGAATGTTAAATATATATTATAGTTGGTGTTTGCTTCTTGACAATCTCGCGCGCGTGGGGTATAATTAAGAACGAAAATTATGAAACGCGAGGAAATAGATTATGGATCTCAAAAAAATCCTGCATTCTCTTGAAAATTGCCCTTGCGGCAAAAAGCATACCTTCGTGACTGAGATCGTGGAGATCGAAAGCGGGCTCACCGCACGGATCGGAAAGATCCTTGCAGATGCCAATTTTCCCAAAAGGGTACTGCTCGTTTCCGACAATAATGCGATCCGCGCCGCTGCAGGCACGCTGGAAAGCATTGAGGCTGCGGGCTTCTCGATCAAAAAGCTCATTTACGAAAACATGACCTATGCGCGCATCGAGCAGGTGCGTGAGGTCAAGGCACTTTGCCAGGATGTGGACGCCGTCATCTCGGTGGGCACGGGTTCCATCAACGATATTTGCCGCGTGGCATCCTTCCAGGCAGGCAAGAAATTCTGCATCGTGGCAACCGCGCCCTCTATGGACGGCTTCGCCTCCGACACAGCCCCCATCATTGAAAACAACTTCAAGAACTCCTTTTTCGTAGAGCAGCCCAGCATCATCCTTGCCGATACCAAGGTGCTTGCCAAGGCTCCCGTTGAGCTCAAGGCAGCAGGCTTTGGCGATATGGTGGCAAAATACATCGGCATTGCAGATTGGCGCATTGCCAACCTCCTCATTGACGAATATTACTGCCCTGCCGTTGCCGATATCACCATGCAGGGCGTGCAAAAGGTGGTAGACCTTGCAGACAAGGTCACAGGAGAGGACGAGGAAGCTGCCGGCAACATTATGGAAGGGCTTATCCTTTCGGGTCTTGGCATGAAGCTTGCCAAGAGCTCCCGCCCCGCCTCGGGTGCCGAGCATGTTGTTTCTCACTATTGGGAGTGCTACAAGCTGGCGCGTAACATTTGGCCCGAATTCCATGGCAAAAAGGTGGGCGTTGCGACCGTGCTTATCAACCGCATCTATCATAACATTGCCGACCGTGTCGAGAGCGTAGAGCCGATCGCCGAGAGCTTCGACTGGGATCTGGTCAAGGCGCAGTTCGACGAAACGCAGCACCCCGAGCTTGCCAAGGTCAACACACCCAGCATCATGGATAAGGTCGACCCCGCAAGGCTTAAGGCTATCTGGCCCGAGATCCGTAAGATCATCAAGGAGGTGCTGCCCACCGATGAGGCTCTTACGAAAATGATGCAGGTGGCAGGCGCCGCCACCGAGCCTACCGAGGTTCACGTAGACGATGCGCTGCTGGAAAAGGGCTTGAAGTATCACCCTTATATGCGTTACCGCATTCTTCTGACCCGCTTGATGCCTATGCTGCAATTGGACATCATGGACTTTATAAAATAAGCGGGAGAACGCATGAAATATCTGTTTTTTGACATAGAGTGTGCCAACTGCTATCAAAACTGTGCAAAGATCTTCAGCCTGGGCTTCCTGATCACGGATGAGAATTTCAACATCCTGCATGACAAGGAGGACGTGCTTATCAACCCCCGCGACCGCTTCGACTGGTACGTGGCAAAAAAGATGATGGCGTATCCCAAGGAGATCTTCAAGGATATGCCCCCCTTCCCCGAATTTTATCCTCGCTTTCAGGAGATGTTTGAGGATGAGGACACGATGGTGGTCGGCTACGCCGTGACTAACGACGTGCATTTTCTGCACGATGACTGCAAGCGCTACGGTCTATCTCCCCTCACCTACAAATTTTACGACGTACAGCAGCTTTACGCACGTCAGCCTGTGAACAATACCGCAAAAAATCTGGAGGATTCCTTGCTTTCCTGGTGTCAAGTAGAGCCGGAAAATCTGCACCGCAGTGACGAGGATGCCTACAACACCATGCTCATCATGAAGGCGATCGCAGCCTATCACGGCACCGATCTCCCCGGGCTTATGGAGATGTTCCCCGATTGCGGCGGCTCCACCAAGGATGGCGCGATTGACTACGCTTGGCGCAAGCCCGAGGGAGAAAAAAAGAAAAAGCGCCATCGCTCCAAAAAAAAGAAGAGCGAAGCCGCCGTGCAGGAAACGCCCGTACCTGACACCGCCAACTGCATGGAACGCGGCTCGCAAAACGCAGAGCTTTTCCTGCAGTATCTGAACAGCGTTGCCCCCAAGCGCACGCGCAAGCCTCCGTTGCTTTCGGGACGCACCGTCACCGTGAGCCTGAATTATCAGCGCACGCACTTCAACGAGATGCTGTATCTGGTACAAATGATCACCAATGCAGGCGGCAGGTACACACTTTCCACGCGGGAAGCGGATACACTGTATACTTACGGCAACGACGAAACGGATCAGCGTTATCAGATCGCACTTTCCATGCAGCAGGAAGGAAAGGAGCTCGAAATTTTCCCCATCAAGATCCTGTTTGACACGCTGGAAACAAGTGAGCTGCGCCTTTCGCGCAAGCCTAAAATGGACTTGTCGGCTCTGCTGCCGCAAGAAGACGGCTCCCCCGCCGAGGGCGGAGAGGAAGCCGCAGTCGCCGCCGTTGCGGCCGAATAAGCAAAGGGCTGTTCCGTACGGGACAGCCCTTTGCTTTTGTGATTCAAAAAAATTGCCGCACCCTGCACTTTTAAGACAAAGCTAAAAGGGGCTGAGTCATTGAACGCCGAACAAAAGCACACACAAGGAAAACCGAAAAAGAAAGCCGCCCTCTCTGCCGTAACCGATACAGAGGGCGGCTTTTGGGGTGGAAATTCTTGCGAATTTCAATTTTAATGTGTGTTTTAGGCGCGCTCCCGACACTCGGCGTACTGTTATACGTCGATCGTGCCGGGATCACACCTTTTGCATCCAAATGACTCAGCCCCCGTGAAACGCTTATTTCATTTTTTTGATCATGCGCCCCATTTTCTTGCCCGTTTGCTCTACCGTCTGTGCCGCATTTTTCGCAACACGCCGCACGCTGCTTCCGCCCATCATGAATCCCGTTGCCGCCGCCACGGAAAGTGCCGTAACGATACCCGCTGTTGCCATCGTTGTTTTTTTCATTTTGCTCCCCCCTTTTTTTCTTTCGCACTTCGCTCTTAGTTTTGCCGCGTAGCAACGCGCGCATACCGAAAGCAAAGAAGAAAAAAGGAGCTTTTGCGGATAAAATTTGCTTTTTTTCTTGCTTTTCAAAGACGTGCATTGTATAATAAAGAAGAATAAACTGCAAAGGGGAAAAATATGGAACAAATTTATACCATTCCCGTAAACGAGGCGTTTGAAGCATCCGCTGCCGATGCATCCTGCGGCTGCCCCATGTGCGCGCTTTACCGCAAGCTGGAGGAAAACGAGCTGGAGCTCATCCTCGGTGCTTCCATGATGGAGCCCGACGTTCGCATTAAGACCAACGCGCAGGGCTTTTGCCGCACACATTACGACATGATGTTTGTTCGCAAGAATCGTCTTGGAATGGCGCTTACGCTGGAAAGCCACTTGACAGAGCTCAAAAAGGATCTGACCACGGGCTTTGTGGGAAATCTGCTGGGGCGTCCCGACGCCAAGCCCATGAAGCGCATTGCCGCGCTGGAGAGCTCCTGCTACGTTTGCTCGCGCATTGACTTTCACTTTCAGCACATGGCGGAAACGGTGGCACTGCTGTTTGAGGCGGAGGAGCCCTTCGCCGAAAAGCTGAAAAGCCAGCCAATGCTCTGCCTGCCGCATTACCGTTTACTCTTGGAAAAGGGCGGCGTGCGCTTGCAAAAGAAAAAAATGGCAGAATTCACCAACATTCTGCAGGGCGTTGTCATGCACTATCTTGACACCCTTTCCGAGGACGTAAGCTGGTTCTGTAAAAAATTTGATTACCGCTACGATCAGGAGCCCTGGAAAAATTCCAAGGACAGCGTGGAGCGCGCCATGGCATTTCTGCGCTCGGATCTGCATCGCAAATAAGGGGGAACTTACTATGAATCTGACATGTAAAGACATTCGCGCCATTGCGCACGGCGCACTTTCCGTTACGCAAAACGAGGAAGGCGAGGTGGTGCTGCACCGCTTCAACGAACGGCAAATGCAGCTTTATAAAACCACAGATGCCGAATTTTATCGCAAGGCGCACGCCACCTCGGGCATTCGCTTGGAATTCACGACAAACGCAAGCTTCGTGGAGCTTTCCTACCATACCAAGTATGCCTCCAGCCGCCGCTTCTATTATTTTGACGTCTTTGTGGACGATGTCATGACACAGCATTTCGGGCACGAGGACGTTGCCGAGGTCAAATCCACACTTCGTGTGGAGCTGCCCGAGGGCACACACAAGGTCAAGCTCGTGTTTCCCAATCTTGCCGAGGCGCGCATCTGCTCGCTACTCATTGAGGACGGCGCAAGCCTTACGCCCGTGCAGAAAAAGCACAAGCTGCTCTGCCTTGGCGACTCTATTACACAAGGGTACGATGCCAAATACTCCTCTCAATCCTACGCCAATCTTCTTGCCGATAAGCTGGATGCCGAAATGATCGATCAAGCCATCGGCGGCGAGGTCTTTCGCCCCGAGCTTGTGGGCAACGACCTCAGCTTCACCCCCGACATCATCACCGTGGCATACGGCACAAACGACTGGAGCGGACGTACCCGCGAGCGCACGGAAAGTCACTCTGCCGAGTTTTACGCGCGCCTGCGCACCGCCTTCCCCAAGGCAAAGATTTTTGCCATCACGCCCATCTGGCGTGCAGACGATCACCGCGTGACCAAGGTCGGCACGTTTGAGCAGGGGCGGCAGCTTGTGCGGGATGCCGCCAATGCCGTGAACGCCGTCATCGTTGAGGGGGACGGCATGATCCCCCATCTGCCCGAGGTCTGCTCCGATCTGTATCTGCACCCCAACGATTTTGGCTTTAAATTTTATGCAAACGCGCTGTACAATGCCATGCTTCCTCATTTGAGCGAAAAGGAGTGACGAACATGATCCTGACAAACGAACAGCTCCGCACGACCTTCACGGGTACTGCCGAGATCATTGAAAAAAACGGGATTCTTTGCCCCTATCGCTTCGGTCGCTACATGCGCGAGAGCGTATATCCCCCCGCGCATCGCTTTCACGCCAAGCCGCGCTGGACTGCGGGTGTAGTCTGCCGCTTCACTACCGACTCCCACACACTTTCCTTCACCTTTGCGGTAGACCTCATCGGCGAAGGGCAAAGCTTTGACGTATGGGCAAACGGCGTATTTCTCTCGCACACGGTATGCACCGAACTTACGGGGCGCGTGGAGCTTGCACTCCCTTACGATGAGTCACGTGTGGAGATCTACTTTCCCTCACACCGCGAGGGGCGCATTTTTGATGTGACGTTGGATAATGGGGCGAGCTTTTCCTCCCCGAATGCCCCCGCGTACCGCATTTTATTCAAGGGGGATTCCATCACACACGGCTCCACCACTCGCTTTACCTCTATGGGCTACACCCATCAGGTGGCACGCGCGCTGAATGCGCACATTGTCAATCAAGGCATCGGCGGCGAGGAATTCAACCCTGCTGCGGCGGACACCGAGCTTAACTTCGACCCCGACCTCATAGTGCTGGCCTTTGGCACCAACGACTGGTCGCACGCGCCCTCTCACTCACACATGGTGGGGGCTGTCTACGGTCACCTTGCCGCCCTGCGCGACCTTTATCCAGACAAAAAGATTGCGATGATCCTGCCAATCTGGCGCGCGGATCACGCGCTGATGAACAAGCCCACGGGTAGCTTTGAGGACGCCTGTGCGATTTTCCGCGAGGCAGCCATGCACTTTAACGTAAACGTGATCGAGGGTTGGGCTCTTGTTCCTCATATCACCGACGTTTTTGCGGATGCCCGACTGCATCCCGACGAATTCGGCTTCCAATTCTACGCAGAAAATCTGACACCTCACCTCAAAAAGCTGTTGGAGGCGTAACGGTGGAAGCAAGCAAATACGGAAACATGATCGATCTTTTGCAGCTGCAAAAGCAATTTATCCTAAATCACTTGCGCGCGGGAGATACCGCCGTGGATTTTACCATGGGCAACGGACACGATACGGAATTTCTCTCCAAGACCGTGGGAGAATCGGGGCACGTGTACGCATTTGACGTGCAACAGCAAGCATTGGACTCCACCGCCGCCAATCTCCAAAAGGCAGGATGCCCCCAAAATTATACCTTGATCCTGGATTCCCACCATAAGGTAAAGGACTACGTGCAAGGTCCCATCCGCGCGGGGATGTTCAACCTGGGCTATCTCCCCGGCTCCGACAAAAGCGTTACCACCATGCGCGTCACCACTATGCCCGCCATTGAAGCGGCGATCGAGCTGCTGGATCACGGCGGTGTGCTGCTGGTGGCAGTATATCCGGGGCATGCGGAAGGCGATGCAGAAGGAAAAATGCTGCTGGACTATTTCGCAACACTTGACCGTCACGCGATCTGCTGTACACTCATCCGTATCCTCAACTCCCCCACCTCTCCGTTCTTCATTGTAGTAGAGAAAAAATAAACTCATAAAAGGAGATCCCCCATGCCACGGAACGACTGGATCAAAAAGGACTTCTTTCGCACGTTAGTGGATCAGCACATCCCTGATTTTGAGGGAGCGATGGAAAAATTTGACCCCGAGCACTATGCAGACTGCATGAAAAAAACAGGAGCGAGTGCCGCTTACGTCTCCGCCGCCAGTTGCCTCGGGCTTTGCTATTTCCCCACAAGGGTAGGGCTTCGCCACAAGGCTGCGGAGCGCGATATTTTCGGTGCCACCGTGAACGCTTGCCGTGCACGAGGCATGGATGTAGTCGGCTATATGAACTCTTGGGGGACTTATGTAGGCGATGCACATCCCGACTGGAACGTGGTAAACTCGGAGGGTGTTTCCAAGCGCGATCTGACGCGCTTTAGCAACCCTTGTGTGAACAACGAGGAGTTTTGCACCTACATCAACGCCATTGCCGCCGAGATCGTGGAAAATTATGACATTGACGGACTCTGGATCGACATGACGGGAATCTGGACTCCCGTTTGCTTCTGTGACTCCTGTAAGCAAAAATACCGCAAAAAATACGCACGTGAGCTTCCCAACACGGTAGATCTGAACGATCCCGCCTTCATGGAATATTTTAAATTCAAGCGTGAGAGCGTATCGAACTATCAACAGCGCTTGCGCAAAACCGCGCTCTCCATTAAACCCGATATCACCGTCTCTTTCCAGAGTGCCCTTATCAAAAACCCCTTTTTCTACGGTCAAGGGCAGGAATACTGTGCCAATTGCGACTACCTCTCGGGAGATTTTCATGCCGACGTGGGGCTGTCTGCGGGCAACGTGATCCTGCGTTTATACCAAAAGCTCACCAACAATCTCCCCTTCGAATACATGATCGGACGCTGTGCAGGCACGCTGGAGTATCACACCATGCAAAAGCCCTTTGAGGAAATGGAAGCGACCGCCTATGCCGCATACATGAATCAAGGCTCGTTTATGCTCATTGATGCCATTGATCCCTCGGGTGAATTGAACGAGGGCTACTACGAGGAGATCTCTGCACTTTCCCAAAAGCTTGCGCCCTATCTGCCGCACATCAATTATGAGGATAAGGCACTGCGTGAGGTCGCGGTCTATTTCAATTTTGAGGCATGTGCGGAGCACACCGAGAACGGTAAGCCCGTAGACGCCATGAAATCGCGCACTCTGTTTCAGCGTCTTTCCGGAATGGACGTAGCGCTGCGCCGCGCGCACCTGGACTATGACGTTATTACAAAGAAAAACCTTTCCGAGCTTTCAAGCTATAAGCTTCTCATCCTCTCCTCGCTGGAAGCTCTTTCCAAAGAGGAGATCGAGGCAATCCGCACTTACGTAAAAAACGGCGGACGCGCCTATGTCAGCGGACGCACCTCGCTTCGGGATGACCTTGGAAATCTTCATGAGGATTTTCTGCTTTCGGATGTGCTTGGCGTACATTATGCAGGCGATATGGGTCTCACGCCCTGCTACGTAACGCAAACCGATAAAGCCCCTGAGCTCTTCGGAAAATATACTGCAAAATATCCGCATATGCTCAAGGAAAACCTCGTAAAAGTCACCCCGTTCGAGGGGGAAACGCTTGCCACGGTCACACTTCCCTTGAGCGACCCCGACAACCGCGTGCTTTTCGCCTCTGCCATCAGCGACCCGCCCATGATCCCCACTGCGCATTCCGCACTCCACGAGCACACCTACGGCAAGGGGCGCGTGATCTACTGCGCGGGAAAGCTAGAGGATGACGGCGTGCACGACAATCTGGCACTATTTAGCACCCTGCTTCTCCGTCTGCTTGGCGAGCCGCAAATCAAGGTGTCTGCACCCGAGTGTGTAGAGCATACTCTGTATGACAGCAAAGGGCTCTGGAAGCTGAATTTGCTCAACCACCAGCTCATTTACCCTGCTATCCCGATCCATGACATGCGTATCGAGATCGACACAGGGGAACGCCACGTAAGGCGCGTTACCTCTGCCACGGGTGAACAGATCAACTGGACACAGCAAAACAGCCGTCTGTCAATCACCACCGATCTTCCACTCTTCAAGCTGCTGCTTATTGAGCTTGAATAAAGAAAAAAGCACCCTATAGGGTGCTTTTTTCTTTGCTTAACGGCAGAACTTCATCACGTAATCGTCAATGGCCTGCGAAACGATCTTGATCGCTTCCTCGCGGTCGTACAGCTCCTTGATATCCGTCTGCTTGTTCTCCAGCTGCTTGTAGACCTTGAAGAAGTGCATGATCTCGTCGAAAATATGCGGAGGCAGCTCATCGATGGAGCGAATGTTGTTATAGGTGGGATCCGAGAACGGAATGGCGATGACCTTATCGTCAATGTGCCCGTCATCCAACATACGCATCACACCAATGGGATAAACACGGATGAGTGTCATGGGCAACACAGGCTCGTTGCACAGCAC
>CAZOFQ010000027.1:0-14449 GCA_964579105.1 uncultured Lachnospiraceae bacterium | reverse complement strand
GCGTGGCAAACTCCTGTGCCTCAAAGCCGAGCGAGCGCGCGAAGGTCTCAATGAACGAGCCGCATCCCGAGGAGCACGCCTCGTTGAGCATGATATTGTCGATCGCGCCGCCACGGATCTGGAAGCATTTGATATCCTGTCCGCCGATATCCAGAATGAAATCCACATCGGGGTTAAAATAATGTGCGGCGGTAAAGTGCGCCATCGTTTCCACAAGACCGAAATCCAGGTGGAACGCATGGCGGATCAGCTCCTCGCCGTAGCCCGTCACCGCCGCGCCGCGGATCCTCACGCGCTCGCCGCAAAGAGCGTAGATCCTTTCCAGCTGCTCGCGCACGATGCTCACGGGATTCCCCTTGTTAGAGCTGTAATAGGTGTAAAGGATCTCCTTTTGCTCACTCATCAGCAAAAGCTTGGTGGTGGTAGAGCCGCAGTCGATGCCAAGATACGCATCGCCCTCATAATCCGCAATTTCCGCCTGCGGCAGCGTTGCCTTGGCGTGGCGCGCGCGAAATTCCTCGTACTCCTCCTGAGTTTGGAACAAGGGCGCGAGCGTCACGGTATCCGTGGTGGCGGTGGTCGCCGCCTCGATACGTGCCACGAGGTCGGCATAGGTAAAGGATTCTTTCAGCCCCTTGGCGTAAATGGCAGCTCCCATTGCTACGGAAACGCGAGCGTATTCGGGGAAGACCGCATTTTCGGGGTCTAGCTTGAGCACGTGCAAGAACTGACGGCGCAGTCCCTCGTTGAAGGAAAGCGGACCGCCGAGGAACATGACCTTGCCCGTGATACGGCGCCCCTGCGCAAGCCCCGCAATGGTCTGATTGACCACCGCGCGGTAGATGCTTGCCGCAATGTCGGACTTTGCCGCACCTTGATTGAGCAGAGGCTGAATATCGGTCTTGGCAAACACGCCGCAGCGTGAGGCGATGGGGTAAATGCGCTCCGCCTGCAGGGAAAGCTCGTCCATCTCCTCTACCGTGAGGTCAAGCAGCGTTGCCATCTGGTCGATAAATGCGCCCGTGCCGCCCGCGCAAGAGCCGTTCATGCGCTCGTCCGTGCCGCCGTCAAAAAAGATGACCTTGGCATCCTCGCCGCCCAGCTCCACCACCACGTTGGTGTCGGGCTGAAGGTGACGCACGGTCTCGCCCGTGGCAAACACCTCCTGCACGAAGGGAAGTCCCGCCGCACGCGCAAGCCCCAATCCCGCAGAGCCCGACACGGCAACCTTTAAGGGCGTGTCACCGACCTGCTCGCGAAGCCTTGAGAGGATCTCCAGTGTTTTGGTTCTTACCTGTGAAAAATGCCTTTCATAGCATTGATATGTAATCTCACCGTTCTGCGTCAGCACCATCTTGGCTGTCGTAGAGCCGATGTCAATGCCCAGCAGGGCGTATTGCTTTTCGTTCATATTTTAAACTCCGTTTCTTTTGCTTAACATAGTGCCTGCACTGTTCTGCGCTCTCGGCAACCGTCCGCACACGCAAACGGTTGGTGAGAATACAGAAAAGTGGCTTGTGTGGGAAAGCCGTTCGGCTTTCCCACACAAGCGTCTTACTCGTCGTCCTCGTCGTCCTCGGACTCGCCGTCCTGCGCGGACGCTTGCTCCTCGCCGTCGTTTTGCGGCAGCTCGTAAACGGGAGCGCCCTGCTGTGCGGCATTTCTTTGTGCAAGCTCTGCCTTGAGCTCTGCCTCAAACTGTGCCTGCTCCTCCTCGCGCGCCCTGTTTTCATCAAGGCTGCGGCGCTTTTTGCTCTCCGCCATGGCTTCCAGCTCCTCCATGGTCGCATCGCTATCCATAGCGGCGGCAAACTGCTCGCCGTCCATGACCTCGTGCTTAAGCAGGAACTCCGCCACAAAATCAAGCTTCGCGCGGTTCTCCTCCAGCACACGCTTCGCGGTGGCATACCCCTCGTCCAGAAGCGCCTTGATCTCGGCGTCGATCTTGGCGGCAGTCTCGGGAGAGTAATCCGTGCCGCTGGAGAAGTCGCGTCCAAGGAACACCTCGCTGTCCGCCGTGCCGTATTTCACGGGACCAAGCGCCTCGGACATGCCCAGCTGTGTCACCATCTTACGTGCGATATTGGTGGCGCGTTCAATGTCGTTGGAGGCACCGCCCGAAATATCGCCGAACACGATGGATTCCGCCACACGTCCCGCCAGCAGTCCTGCGATCTCCTCCTTCAGCTCCTGCTTGTATACGCTGTATTTGTCCTCGGCGGGCAAGCTCATGGTGTAGCCCAGCGCACGGCCCGAGGGAATGATAGAGATCTGATGCACGTTATCCAGATACGGCAGCACGTGATCCACGATGGCGTGACCCGCCTCGTGATACGCGGTATTTTTGCGCTCGCGCTCACTCATCACGCGGGAGGTCTTTTTGGGACCCGCGATCACGCGGATGAACGCGTCGTCGATATCCTCCATGCCGATGAGCGCCTTGTTGCGGCGCGCGGCAAGCAGTGCCGCCTCGTTTAAGAGGTTGGCAAGATCCGCACCCGTAAAGCCTGCGGTCTTTTTCGCCACTGTTTCCAGATCCACACACGCCTCCAAGGGCTTGTTGCGTGCATGCACGCGCAGGATCGCGGCGCGTCCCTTGATGTCGGGGGCACCCACAGTGATCTGACGGTCAAAGCGCCCGGGGCGCAGCAGCGCGGGATCGAGAATATCGGGGCGGTTGGTCGCGGCGATCACGATAATGCCGTCGTGCGAGCCGAAGCCGTCCATTTCCACAAGTAATTGGTTGAGCGTCTGCTCGCGCTCGTCGTGTCCGCCGCCAAGACCTGCTCCGCGGTGACGACCCACGGCGTCGATCTCGTCGATAAACACGATGCTGGCAGGGGATTTGCGTGCGTTCTCAAACAGATCGCGCACACGCGAAGCACCTACGCCCACGTACATTTCCACAAAGTCCGAGCCGGAGATCGAGAAGAAGGGCACGCCTGCCTCGCCCGCAACTGCCTTGGCAAGCAAGGTCTTACCCGTACCGGGAGGGCCCACAAGCAGCACGCCGTGGGGGATCTTTGCGCCAAGCCTTGTGAACTTCGAGGGCTCTCTCAGGAACTCCACGATCTCCTCCAGCTCCTGCTTCTCCTCATCGGCACCCGCCACGTCGCCAAAGGTCACGCGGTCCTTGCCCTCATTCGGCGTATGCACGCGCGCCTTGCCGAAATTGGAAAGCTTTGTACCGCCGTGCCCTGCCGAATTCATTAAGAAGAACCACAGCACAATAAACACCACAATGATGATGGCGTACGGCAGGAGGCTCACCCACCAAGGCGTGGGCGTAATGGGTTGAATATCGTAGGATTGCAGATTGGCATTGCCCTCTACGTAATCGTGACAATACTGCTCAAACAGCGAGAGCGACTGCAGCTGATACGCCTTTTCCTCTACGATCCAGCCGTTGTCGTTTGCCATAAGACCGCCGTTTTCGTCGGTCTTGATCACCTTCATCACAAGGTAGTAATCCTCGTCGATGGTGAATTCGGTCACGCGGTCCTCTTCAAAATAGGTGACCACGTCGCTGAGCACCAGCGTTTCCTCCACCGTGCCCTGAAAGATCATCGAGACCACCGCAATGATCACCGCGATGAGCACCACGTAGAAAAGTATCGTTTTAATATGACTCTTCATTTGTTCCTCCGTTGGGATTATTTGGTATATACTTCCGGTTTCAGCACCCCGACAAAGGGGAGATCCCGGTAATATTCATTGTAATCAAGTCCGTAGCCCACCACAAACTTATCGGGGATCTGCATGCCGCAGTAGTCGGCATTGAAGTCCACCTCGCGGCGGGAGGGCTTATCCAGCATCGTGCACGTGCGGATGCTGTGCACACCGCGCTCGCGGAACAATGCCGTGAGCATGGAAAGCGTACGTCCGCTGTCCACGATATCCTCTACCAAAACAACGTCCAGCTTTTCATAGTCGCTGCGCTTGAGATCCAGGTGTATGTTGATGCAGCCCGTAGAGCATGTGCCCGCACCGTAAGAGGAGACCTTCATAAACTCCATCTCCACGGGGCGCTTGATCTTTTTCACAAGATCCACGTAGAACATCACCGAGCCCTTGAGGATACAGACCATCACAAGGCTTCTGCCCGTGTTCTCGTAATCGGCATCCAGCTCTGCCGCAAGCTTCGTCGTCAACTCATCCAATTGCTTTTCGTTAACCAATACGCTTTCAATATCTTTATTCATCTTTGTCTTGTCCTTTTCGTTTTATTGAAAAAATAGTTGTAACGTGATGTCGGGAGCCTGCTTGCCGCCGTCGCGCACGGGACCAAAGGGCACTGCCACGATGCCCGCATCGTCGCAAAGCAAGGGCATGCGCGCACGCTCGCGAGGTGTGAACGCTGTCATAGAGGGCAGCTTGCGGACAGCCTTATGCTTGCCGCCGGAAAGAATACGGTCCCCCGCACGGCGACACCGCACGCGAAGTCTACCATTTATTATAGCAGAAGAAAGACTGATGCGTGTGGAGTGCTTGTAAATATTTTTGCTTGTCAAAAGGGCTTCCCTTCCATATTCGCCAAGGAACACCGTTCCCATGCCGCCGGGCAGCGGATTTTCCCCCTCCTGCAGAAAAATTTCGTAATCCTGCACCTCGTCACCCTGCTCACTATTTGTCACAAGCCTGCCGTTCTCTACCAAGACCCGCACCGCGGGCAGGGAAAGCGATGCGTGCGGACGCGCCCTTTGCACAAGCTCCCGAAGTGCTTCTATATGCACCGCCTCGGGCGGCACGGGAAGAAGAGACTGCATTACGCGAGCAAACACGGGGTGCGGCAGCTCGGCAAGCGCTGCCACGGCAGGGGTGCTTCCCTGCTCCCTTAAAAATTGTGCGGCAAGCGACTGCAAATACGCCTCGTCCTCACACAAAAGGGACGCTGTGCGGGCGGCAGACGCCGCCCCGTTATGCCACAGCTCGGCAAGCACGGGCAGTACCTCGGCACGCAAGCGGTTGCGCGGACAGCAGGGCTCGTCGTTGGTGCTGTCCTGCATGAAGGAAAGTCCGTTGTCACGGCAATAGGCAAGAATGGCACTCTTTTGCACCTGCAAAAGCGGTCTTGCCACGGCACCGTAAGCCATCTCGCGGTAAGCGGGGATACCGCAAAGCCCGCGCAAGCCGCTTCCGCGGAGCAGATTTTGCAGCAACGTCTCCAGCTGGTCGTCCGCGTGATGTGCGGTCACAAGCAGGGGGATCTTATTGCTTTTCAAAAAGTCGGTAAACACCGCGTAGCGCGCACAGCGCGCGGCGGTCTCAAGCCCCAATCCCTTGTCTGCGGCAAGCGCGGGAACGTCTATATGCACCGCCTCAAGCGGCACGCCGAGCGTTTCGCACAGTGTGCGGCAAAACTGCTCGTCGCGGTCTGCCTCCGCACCGCGGATGCCGTGATGCACGTGCAAGGCGTACAACGGTGTAACACCCTCGGTGAACAGTATATGAAGCAACGCCACGGAATCGGCACCGCCCGACAGCGCCACGGCTACGGGCGCGTCCTTTGCGATCCCCGCAAGCAGGTGAGGAGATACGTAGCCCTCGGGGGGCAAACATGCCTTGCTCATTCTTCTCTGTCGGTATCCAGCGTCAGGAACTTGGTGTAGGAGCCGATCCAGCCCATCTTCACGTTGCCCGTGGAGCCGTGACGGTTCTTTTGCACGATGACCTCTGCCACGTTCCCCTCCTTTTGGTTGGGGTCGCGGTCGTTCTTGTAGTATTCGTCGCGATACAGAAACATAACCACGTCCGCGTCCTGCTCGATCGCACCCGAGTCACGCAGGTCGGAGAGCTGCGGGCGCTTGTCCGTACGGCTCTCGGGTCCGCGCGACAGCTGTGCGCAGCAGATCACGGGCACGCGCAGATCCTTCGCCATCAGCTTGAGCCCACGGGAGATGTCGCCCACCTCCAGCGCGCGGGTGTCCGAGCGACGCTCGCTTTCCATCAGCTGCAGATAGTCGATGACCACAAGTCCCAGATTTTCCACGCGCCGCAGCTTTGACTTCATCGCCGTCACGGTCATACCCGAGGTGTCGTCAATGAGAATATTGGTGCTCGAGAGGCGCATGGCGGCGTCCGCGATCTTTTTCCAATCCTCGGGGGTGAGCTGTCCCGAACGCAGATTATAGCTGTTCACCATCGCCTCGCTGGAGATCATACGGGAAACCAGCTGCTCTGCAGACATTTCCAGTGAGAAGATGCAGACGGTCTTTTTACCGGAGACCGCCACGTTGGTGGCGATATTCATGGCAAAGCTGGTCTTACCCATACCGGGACGCGCGCCAACCAGCACAAGGTCGGAATCGCCAAGCCCCACCAGCACGCGGTCAAGCCCCGAGAAGCCCGTGGGCGTGCCCTGCATCGCACCGTCGCTCTCCGCCAGCCTGTGCAGATCCTCAAGGAAGCTGTGAAGCACATCGCGGATGTGCCTGAAGCTCTTGGTATCACGCCCCGCGGCGATCTCATTCAGCTGCCCTTGGGCATAATCCAGCACGGAGGTGACCGCCTCCTGCTCGGCATACGTGATGTCCGAGACCTCCGAGCAGACCGTGATGATCTGACGGCGGGTGCTTTCCTCCTTCACGATACGCGCGTAATCCGCGATATTCATGGCACTGGGGGTAGCCTCCAGAAGCGAGCGCACGTAATCCTCTCCGCCCGCCTTCTCGTACACGCCCTTATGCACCAGCATGTCAATAAGGGTCACGGGGTCGATCTCGCTGCTTGTCTCAAACAGCTCGCGCATGGCAAGAAAGATCTGCTTATGCTCCGCTACGTAAAAATCCTCGGCGCGGATCAGCGTCAGTACCTCGGTGATAGAGGCAGGGTCGATCAGAATAGAGCCAAGCAACGCGCGCTCGGCGGTAAGGGACGCGGGCATCTTGCGCACAACGTCGCTCTCGCCCTGCCAAAATTCACTGCGTTCCGCCATGGCTTATTTCTCGGTCACGATCAGGCGGATCTTGCCCGACACGTCGTTATAAAGACGGACGTCCAGCTCGTAGGAGCCGTAGGTCTTGATCGGCTCGGGAACGTTGATCTTGCGCTTGTCCACGGTGATGCCGAACTGTGCGGAAAGCACCTCTGCAATATCCTTTGCGGTAACAGCTCCGTACAGGCGACCGTCCGCACCCGCGCTCAAGCGAAGCACGGGCTGCACCGTAGTCAGCTTTTCCGCGGTCTCGCGTGCGGCAGCACGCTCCACGTCGATCTTATGCTGTGCGGCTGCCTGCTTGTTTTTCAGCTCGGTCACAGCCTGGTTGTCCGCAGGCTTTGCCAGCTTGCGGGGAAAGAGGAAATTGCGGGCGTATCCGTCCGAGACCTCTACCATCTGGTCTTTTTTGCCCTGGCCCTTCACATCGGCAAGAAGAATAACTTTCATGATAAATTCCTTTCTGTCATTTGCATGTCAATCGTTTCGTTTGGCATTTTCCAATTCGGCAAAATAATCCGCCACCGCGGTCTGCAGGTTTTCCACGGCCTGCTCCAGCGTGGTTTTTCCAAGCGCCGCACCCGCGCTGTCAAACCTACCGCCGCCACCCAGACGCTCCAGGATCAGCTGTACGTTGATCGAGCCGTCCGAGCGCCCCGAAATATGAACGGCATCCTCTATCTTGATCAGCGCAAAGGATGCGCGCACGCCGCGCACGGAAAGCAAGCGGTCGGATTCCTTCGCAGCAGCAATGCGGTCGTCCGTGCCCTGTGCCGTGCCCTCGCTCCAGGTAAGCCCCACGGTATTGTTTTGCAGCAGCTTGCAGCCCGAGAAGCTTCGCTCGCGCACGTAATCCTCGTAGCTTTGGTTGAAGAAGGTGTTCACGCGCTCCGCGTTTGCACCCTTTCCGTAAAGATATCGCGCGGCGTCCAGCGTGCGCGCGCCCGTGTTACGGGTAAAGCCCACGGTATCCAGCATGATGCCCGAAAGCATGACGCTGGCGACCTCGTCGCTGATCATCTGGCGGATGTCGCTCTCCGCACCCGTGTCGATCTGCTCCAGCATTTCCGTTACAAGCTCACAGGTTGAGGAGGCGCTGGGGTCAATATAGTTCATCACAGGCTCAAAGCCGTATTCGCCCGTTTGCGAATGGTGGTCGATAATGGCGATCTTCCCCGACACCTCACGCACGTTAGCTGCCACCTCGGAGGATTCTATAATGCCGAAATTGTTGGCATCGCAGATCACCAGCAGCGTTCCGGGACGAATAAGATCCAGTCCCTTGTGTGCGGAAATAAACATATCCGCATAGACGGTGCTTGTCACCAAGCGCTTTGTGGAGATGCGGAAGTTGGCATCCGAAAGATCGGAGATGATCTTGGTGGGCACGCCCGCAAAGAGTCCGAGCTGTGCCACGCCTATGGCGGAGCCGATACAGTCGTAGTCGGGATTGCGATGCCCCATGATCAAGAGATTATCCGCCTCGGAGATCTTGGAAAGCAAAAAGTTTGCCACCACGCGGGACTGCACCTTGGTGCGGCGGCGGAAGGGGCGTGTTTGACCGCCGTAATAGCGGATGCCGTCCTGTCGGCGCACGGCAACCTGGTCGCCGCCGCGCTGCAGAGCCATATCCAGTGCGTTTTGCGCCTCCTGTGCGCGCTCCGCCATGGAGGCATCGGAAAGAGAAACACCCACGGAAATGGTAACGGGAATACTGTACTCGCCAAGTCGGATGTCACGCACGCTGTCCAGCAAGCGCGTGAATTTATCCTCCTCGCACTCTCGCAGCTTTTCCTGCGAAAACAGCAGAATATAACGGTCACGCTCATACTCACGCAGGAAGCCGTTCATCTCGGCGGCAAAGTGAATGAGCGTATCGTCCACACGGCGCGAGGCATCGCGGTAGCTGGCGTGCGTATACTGCGTCAGCTCCTCCAGGTTGTCTATGTCGATATACGCCACAGCGGGCATCTCGCGCTCGGTCTTTTCCTTGAGGTCAAGCAGCTCGCTGATATCGGTAAACGTTACAAGATAATTCAGTCTGCCGCTTAAATTAAGCTCGTAGGAGCGCGCCGTGTAGCGTCCGCTGTCACCAAGACGCACCACCACGCCGTTTTCCACCACGCGGAAGCCCGCCTCGGGCAGCTCCTGCACGGCTTCCTCCGCACCTGCGGTGCTCGCATCAACGGACAGGCGACTTACGGGCTTGCGCCGTTCCGCCTTGATGACCTCCTGCAGCGTCGTTCCGCCGCAAAGATCGGCGAGATTGCCGCGATAGAAGGGGTCCTTCGTGCCAATGAGCGTTTGCATCGCCTCATTCACCACGCGCACGCGCCCCTGATCATCGGTAATGACGTAGGGCAGACCCACCATATACTTGAATACGTTGTGCATTTTTGTGTTGAGGGATTCGTGCATATCCGTTTCTTCGCGCAGCCTTCTCCGCTTAATGCTGCAAAACACATATACCGCCGCGGCAAACACGCAGTAAGCACCGAAAAACAGCAGCGCTACGGCGCGGGGCGGGACTCTTTGCGAGCTGAATTGCTCCAATGCAAGATACGCACCGAAAAATACAAGTCCCAGTGCGATGCACACGAGCAACGGAATACCCGAATCAAAGCCACGCGAGGCATTAGATCGCTTTTGCATTATTTTCCTCCTTTGTCGTGCGGCGCAAAGCGTGCCACCAGAATATGAACTGCACCGATGAGGGCGGTCATGCCAAGTGCTACGGCGGGGTTGATCCAAAGAAAGATAAAGACCACCAAAAGCAATGCATGGGAAAGGCAGGAGCGCTCAGCACCCTTACCCATGAGCGCCGAAACGCCGACCAGCACAAGCACAGGCGTCAGCAGGATCGAGAGGTTTTCGCAGATCGTGCCCACGAGCGTTGCGCCCGCGAACAGCGAGATCAGATAGGAAAGAACGAACACACCCGCCGCCACGGGAGACACCGTCAGCACCGTAAGCCGTGCGGGGCAGCGGGACAGGGTATTCCAGGAGAGCATCAGGCGCAGCATCACGCGAAGGATCACGTACGAGAGCACCAGACACGAGGCTCCGAAAAGCCCCGGAAGGATATTCCCAAAAAGAACGGCAACGTTCTGCAGATCGACCGAGGAGTATCCCAATGATAACCCCTGCTCGGCATACAGCGTAAAGGCTTCGGTATAAAAATCAAAAATTCCTCCGCGCACCGATTCTACAAGCGAGACCAGCACGTTCCCCTCGGGAAATCCGTTTGCGGCAAGAAGGATCATCCACGCACAAACGGCAGCTGCGCCCATCACGATCGCAAGCAGCAGCACGGAGGACGTGTGCGTGCGGCAGGTAAGGATACAGTAAGCAAGCGCTGCGCCGAGAAGCGCGGGCAACAGGGCAAGCAACGCCTTCAGCGGATCGGAGGAGATCAGCCATACCGCAAGATACGAGACTGTCGGCAACGCAAGCAGCGGCAGTGCGCGGCGAGGCGTGCGGTTGTGAAGGATCAGAAAAGCACCGTTCACACTGCCCAGCACCAGTGCCGCATAAGCCGCGGGAAGCGTGAAGGCGGAATCGAGCATGGGAATAGCTGCCGAGATACCGAACAGCAGCACCCCCGGCAACGCCACCAAAAGCACGGCGGGAACAGAGCGTGTGAGCGTATAGTAAAAGATCGCGGCATATGCCAGAAGCAGCAGCGCAAGACCCTCTATCTCCGAAAAGGGGACAGCGAGCGAGGAAAGCAAAAACATCAGCACCGCGGCACTCATGCGTGCGTTGTCGGGCGGACTCAGCATCTGGCGAAAATTGGCGCGCTCACTTTTTTGAAGCGGAGCAAAAGTCATGGAAATCCTCCTCAAAGGGCATAATAAATAAAATTTCACATCTTAATTTTATATTATACCATGCTTTTTGAAGATTGTAAACCTATTGCGTGATAGATTTGTGAAAAATTGCTGTCAAATGGCAATTTTTTCCTCCGTCGTTACCATAAATTTGCAAAAAATCAAAAAAATTTGCATTTTCTATTGCAATGCGGCGCAAACTGTGCTATAATACATGTAGTATGAAGACTGGATGGAGCGGGTTGCACGACTCGCTCCTCCTTCTTTGTAGAAAAAATCCGTAAAAGGGGGAGGCACTATGGCAGGGGCAAAAGGTATTGCAGCGACGGTAAGAGAAGGAATCTCACCTGTTGCCGACGCACTCGGTTATATGCTCTGGGACGTAGAATACCTCAAGGAGGGCGCACGCCGCATCCTACGCGTCACCATTGACAGCGAAAGCGGCATCACCATTGAGGATTGTGAGCGCATGCACCGCGCCATCGACCCTATTTTGGACGAGATCGACCCCATTGAGGACGCTTACGACCTGGAGGTCAGCTCCCCCGGGATCGAACGCGATCTGCGTACCGACGCTCACATCGACGCCTGCATGGGCGAACGCGTGGAGGTGCGTTTTTTCGCACCGTTTGAGGGGCAAAAAAGCATCGAAGGGGTGCTCGCAGGGCGCGAGAGCTGCGAAGCGCTGCTGCTGGAGATCGATGGGCAGGTGAAGACACTCCCTCGCCAAAGCATCGCCAAGATCCGTACCGTATTTGAATTTTAACCCCATAACGGTACGAAAAATCAAGTAGTTTTTAAAGAAATCACACATACAATCAGTTGAAAGGATACCGCCATGAGCACAAAAGCCAAAAAGGAATCTCTTGTTGAGGCACTTGATCTGCTGGAAAAGGAGAGAGGCATTCCCAAAGCCTACATGCTGGAAAAAATCGAGACCGCACTGCTTTCCGCCTACCACAAGGAGTATGGTGCAAACGCACGCGTCCGTATCCTCTTGGACCTTGAAAAGGACGACATCAAGGTCTTCAAGCAGATGACGGTCGTAGAGGAGGTGACCGATCCCGAGAACGAGATCACGCTGGACGAGGCAAAGACCCACTCCAAGCGCTACAAGCTCGGTCAGGAGATTGAGATCAAGGTGAAGCCCGAAAATTTCCGCAGACTCTCCGCCGCCGCCGCGAAATCCGTCATTATTCAAAGCATTCGCGAGGGTGCGCGCAAGGTCATGCAGGATGCATACGAGAGCCAGCGCGACGAGATCATCACCGCCACCGTCAACAAGGTGGATTACACCACGGGCAACGTGGTGCTGGATACGGGCAACGGTCGTGCCGTGCTGCTCAAATCCGAGCAGATCCCGGGCGAGGAATTCTACGTGGACGACCGCGTAAAGGTCTTCGTGATGGAGGTCAACAAGGAAGCACGCGGTCCGCTGGTCACGCTTTCTCGCTCGCACGCAGGGCTTGTGCGCCGCTTGTTTGAGCTGGAGATCCCCGAGATCACCGACGGCATCGTGATGGTGAAGGGTGTTTCCCGCGAGGCGGGTCTTCGCAGCAAGGTCGCCGTGATCTCCCGCGATCCCGACGTGGATCCCATCGGCGCCTGCATCGGTAACCGCGGTATGCGTATCAACAGCATCACCGACGAGCTGCGCGGCGAAAAGATCGACATCATTCCCTACAGCGAGCAGCCCGAGGAATACGTTGCCGCCGCCCTTGCCCCCGCAAAGGTTCTCTCGGTCGAGATAACGGGCGAGCGCAGCTGCCGTGTGATGGTAGACCCCGATCAGCTTTCCCTTGCCATCGGCCGCGAGGGTCTGAACGCCCGTCTCGCCGCAAGACTTACGGGCTACAAGATCGACATCAAAGCCGAATAAGCCCCGAGCATGGAACAAAAAAAGAAAAAAATACCGCAACGGCAATGCCTTGGCTGTAACGAGCATTTTCCCAAGGCAAGCCTCTTGCGCGTGGTGCGCTCGCCCGAAGGGCTCGTATCCCTTGATTTTGGCGGAAAGAAATCGGGGCGAGGCGCATATATTTGTAAGAATGTAGCATGCTTGCGAAAGGCGCAGAAAACGCGCCGTCTTGCACGCAATCTGGAGTGCGAGATCCCCGATGACGTATACGCGCTACTGGAGGCCGAGCTTGCCGCAAACAAATGAAGCGACCGCAAAGGTCTTGAAATTTCTGGGGCTTGCCGCTAAAGCGGGGCGCACGGTGGCAGGCGTATCTCTGATCTGCACGGCACTTTCTCGCGGTGCAAGAGATAAGACCCCGCTTTTGGTGATCCAGGCATGCGACGCATCCGCGAACTCGCGCAAGCGCATCGCCGACCGCACCGCCTTTTACGGCGTACCCACCCGCTGCCCCGATATTGACGGTGCTACGCTCGCGCACGCCATCGGCAAGCGCGAAGGGGTCATTGCCGCCGTCGGCGTGACCGAGCAGCATCTCGCCGCCGCCATTCTGGAGGCGCTGCAAAATTAAATCGCAGCTTTAAACGTTAAACACTTGCCCGAAGGGCAATACCGCAACCCGTACTTTGGACAGCACGCGACTCGGACTGCCGCGCGCAAGGAGGAGGAAATATGGCTTTTAAAATCACACAACTCGCAAAGGACCTCGGCATCAAGAGCAAGGAGATCACCGAGCTTTTGTCCGCACGCGGCGTGGAGTGCAAAACCACGCAAAAAACCCTGGAGCCCGCAGAATTCGACGTGGTATTCGAGGTGCTGACACGCGCTGCTCAGGTCACCGCTATCGACGACTATCTGTTCGGTGATACCGTCATTCCCACTGCCGCGCCCGAGAAAAAGACGCCCAAGGCAAAGGAAGCTCAAAAGAAGGAAGACGATGCCGTGCAGGGCAAGGAGACTCCCGCACCCGCGCAAGAGAAGAAGCCCGCCAAGGCTCCCGCAGCAAAAAAGGCGCCCGAGAGCCCCGCACCCGCAAAGACAGAAAGCAAGGCAGAAGTCAAGGCAGAGCCCGAGGTGAAGTCCGCACCGAAGAAGGAAGCTGCTCCCGTTCCCCCCTCTCCCTCCAAAGAAGAAAGACCCGCGCCTGCAGCACCCGCTGCAGGACCGCGCACCTATAACATTCCGCAAAATCTCCGTGCAACCATGCAGCGCCCCGCAGCACCTGCGGCACGCACGCAGACCGTACGTCCGCAAGGCACCCGTCCGCAGGGCGACTTCCGTCCTCAGCAGGGCACAGCACCCGCTATGGGCAACCGTTCGCCTATGGGCTCCGACCGCTTCTCTGCCCCCTCGTTCGGTGGCAACCGTCCGCAGCAGGGCGGCTTTGGCAATAAAGCAGGCGGCGCACGTCCCCAGCAGAGCCGCGGCGGTCAGGGCGGCTTCCGTGATAAGGACGAGGGAGGGCGCGCACCGCGCGAGCACTTCCAGGCACAAGCCATCGTTCGCGGACAAACGCCCAAGGGCGGTGACGCCGCACCCAAGACCCGCGGGCAAACGCGCGTGGTGGATATGCGCGGCACCTCCGTGGACCTTTCCAAATACGACGAGCGTTTGGATACCTTTGTGCCCGACGCCGTACGCGACGCACGCGGCGGCAACCAGCGCTTTAAAAAGCAGCAGATCGGCACGCATGCCATGACCGCAGGCAAGAAGGGTAAAAAATCCGCTGCGCCCGCTACCAAGCAGGCGAACTCCGTCACCATTCCC
>CAZOFQ010000026.1:0-15561 GCA_964579105.1 uncultured Lachnospiraceae bacterium | reverse complement strand
GGTATCACCCGAGGCGTTTATGGCAGTACTCAAGCTGGACGACGACAATTAACGCAATCGGGGTATTTCCCCCGCAGGGCGCGCTTGCCGCGCCCTGTTTCATCCTCAAGGAAAGGAGGGCACTATGCCGAAGCTGGGGCTGTATCTGCATATCCCCTTTTGCGTGCAAAAATGCAATTATTGCGATTTTTGCTCTGCACCCGCAAGCGTGGCAACACGTGCCCGCTACGTGGAGGCGCTTTGCCGCCAGCTTGTCCACGCTTCCCCCATGGCACAAGCGTATGCCGTGGACACCGTCTATTTTGGCGGTGGCACGCCGACCCTGCTGTGCGGTGAGGAGCTTGGGCGTATTATGGACACCGTTAGGAGGCATTTTTCTCTGGAGAGCGATGCAGAGATTACGGCGGAGTGTAATCCCGTCACCAACGCCGAGGGGCTTTTCGAGGGGCTTCTTGAGGCGGGTGTGAACCGCGTAAGCATCGGCTTGCAGAGCGTTCATGAAAAGGAATTGGAGGCGCTTGGCAGGCTGCATTCCTTCGCGGATTTTACAGCCACCTACCGTGCCGCGCGCCGTGCGGGTGTGCAAAATATCAGCGCGGACGTGATGTTTGGCATTCCTTTGCAGACCGTGACCTCGTTTGAGCGTACGCTGGAGGCGCTTTGCGACCTTTCCCCCGAGCATATTTCCGCCTATGGCTTGCGGATCGAGGAGTGCACTCCCTTCGGAGCGCGGCGTGATACCTTACCCTTGCCCGATGAAGACGCCGAGGCGCAGATGGCGGAGCTGGCGGCGAGCAAGCTGCCGCAAAGCGGCTATGTGCGGTACGAGATCAGCAATTATGCCAAAGCGGGGAGGGAATCCCGCCACAACCTGCGGTATTGGTTGGGAGAGGAGTACCTGGGCTTCGGTCCTGCGGCACATTCCTTTTTCAAGGGTGAGCGCTTTGAAACACCGCCCGATACCGATGGGTATCTCACCGCCGTGCAAAACGGCAATTTCAGCGCGCTCAGGGCATCCCCGCACAGCATTGCGGGCAAGGAGGCTCGCGAGGAGTACGTGATGCTTCGCATGCGCCTCACAAGTGGGGTAGAGAAGGCGGATTTTCTGCACCGCTTCGGCATTTCCTTTGAAAACGCCTACGGTGATCTCACTCGGCTCATTCGCGGCGGCTTTCTCACGGACGACGGCACACACGTGGCGTTTACCGCGCGTGGGATGCAGGTCAGTAACGCAATTTTATCAAAGTGGTTGGAATTTGGAGAAAACGTATGACACATTTGGAAAAATTACAGGGGCGCTTGCGCGAAAAAGCGGACGCCGCGCTCATCACCTCACAGCAGAACCAATTTTATCTGTCGGGTTTCCCATTTTCCGACGGCTATCTGCTGATTTTTGCGGACGCCGCCTATCTGCTCACGGATTTCCGCTACGAGGAGGCGGCACGCGCACGTGCGTGCGCGGGATTTGCGGTGTTATCCCCCGAAACGGGCGCATTTTCACAGCTTCCTGTTTTGCTCAAGAGGCACGGAGCGACCTCACTCTTGGTCGAGGAGACCTCAGTGACGCTCTCGCAGGAAAAACGACTTGCCGAAATGCTACCCTTTGCACAAATAAGACTTGGCGCAAGCGCCGTGCTGGAAGAATTGCGCCAATATAAGGATGAAGCGGAATTGTGGGCGATGACGGTGGCACAGGAGATCACCGATGCAGCATTTTCCCACATTCTGCAGTTCATCACCCCGGCGCGCACCGAGCGCGAGATTGCGTTGGAATTGGAATTCTTCATGCGCCGAAACGGTGCGGATTCCCTTGCATTTGATACCATTGCCGTATCGGGCAGTGCCAGTGCGTTGCCCCATGGCACGCCGCGCGATCGTGTGCTGGAGAAGGGCTTTCTCACCATGGATTTCGGCGCCCGTTACGGGGGATATTGCGCGGATATGACGCGCACGGTCGTCATCGGGCACGCCGATGAGGAGATGAAGCGTCTGTATCACACCGTGCTACAGGCGCAAAAGGCGGCGCTTGCCGCCGCGGGAGGCGGTGTCTCCTGCCGCAGGCTGGATGCCGTGGCACGGGATATCATTCACGGCGCGGGCTACGTGGGGTGCTTCGGGCATTCCCTGGGGCATGGCGTCGGTATCGACGTGCATGAAGCGCCCCGCCTTTCCGCAAGGGCGCCCGAGGGCGCGCTGCTCACACCGGGGCAGGTCGTTACGATCGAGCCCGGTATCTATATCACGGGCAAATACGGCTGCCGCATTGAGGATATGATCGCCATCAGCAAGGACGGTAGTGTACACAACTTCACAAGGTCACCAAAGGAATTGATCGAGCTATGAATCTAACGCTCTTGGTCGCGTCCGATACGCACGGGCGCGCCGATCTTCTGGAACGGGCGCTGAAGCGCGCCAAGCCCGATATGCTGCTGTTTTTGGGTGACGGCTTGCGCGATCTTGGCGTGGTGCCGAGCGAGATCACCGTGCGCGCGGTGCGCGGCAACTGTGATTGGATGACCGTACCCGACGCGCCGTCTGTTCGCATAGAAACGGTGGCAGGCACGTGCATTTACATGACGCACGGGCATCTGCACGGCGTAAAGGGGCAATTGGACAGCGCCATCGCGGCAGCGGCGGAGGCAGGGGCAGACGTGCTGCTTTACGGACACACGCACGTGCCGTTTGAGCGCATGCTTGCCGCAGGCGAGGAAATTGGTGGCGAAACGGTGCTGAAAAAGTCGCTATTGGTGCTTTGCCCCGGGAGCCTCGGGCAACCGCCCGACGGCATCCCTTCGTTTGCAACGCTCACCCCAGCGCCAAGCGGCGTGCTTGCGGGCTTTGGAAAATTGTAAAAAAGAGACGGCTGATGCCGTCTCTTTTTTATTGCACCAACGATACGTCAATATCGCCGCTGGTTGTTTTGATATTGCACGGAGCTGCGTTCGGGTCGGACACGGGAACGCGCACGTTGCCGCTGGTGGATTGTGCGGAGAAGCGGTAATTGCCGATCAGCGTGCCCTCCACGTCACCGCTGATGACCTCGATATTGATCTCGCCTGCTTGCAGGCGCTTGAGGTCGATGTCTCCGCTGCTTGCGTCCAATTGCACGCTTCCCTGTACGGTGAGTGTAGCCAGCTCCATATCCCCACTGGTGGTGTTGATCTTCAACGTGTTCGGTGTGCTATTGCTGAGCGAAATATCGCCGCTGGTGCTCTCCAGTACGACCGCACCGCCCAGCACGTGATCTGCATGGATCTCTCCGCTGACCGTCGTGATACGCAGCCCTGCTCGCGTTTGCGCATTGCAGCTCACGTCTCCGCTCGTAGTATACATGACAGCTTCTGAAAAAGAGAGCTCCTTTGAAGCAAAAATGTCACCGCTTACGCTTTCCAGCACCAGCTTTCCGTACTCGCCCTCAGGCAAATACAGCGTAAGCCCCGTTTCTTCGGAATCGCCAAAATGAATTCCGATATTGTCCCACCATCTGCGCTCGTCGGCTTGCGTGATGCACAGCGTTCCATCCTCTACTTTCACAGAAACAGGGAGCTTCTCGCTCTCACGCCACGTCAGCTTGCATTCCCCTTGCGTGGCGGGCAGTATGCGGATGTCCTGATCGATCTGCTCGATATCGATGTGCTCAAAGGCCTCCGTAACGATCTGCTCCTTGGATACGTAGACGTCGCCGTTCAGCTTACCGAAATCAAAGCCAATCATCCAAAAGGACGCAAGCAGTAATGCAAGACCGCCCAAAAGACAGCACACCGCTATCAGAAATCCGATTTTTTACCCTTGCTCATGCACTCGCCCCCTTTCCCACGATGCAGGTCTTCAGCCACAGCAGGAATGCCTTGCTCCAACGAAGCACGGTATGCGTGACCTTGTTCAGACTAAAGAAAAGCAGGATCGCCGCGCCCGCACACAAAAGTGCGCTGCCAAGCAACAACAGTCCCGCGGCAGCATTGGCTTCAAGGAAATATTTTGCCGATATGAGGGCGCCGCAAGGCACACCGAGCGCCAAGGAAAAATCAACCGCGTAAAGCGCTGCCGCCACAGACCAGATGGTAACGAAAGCGGTAAGAATGACCGAGAACAGCACAAGAAGCAGCGAGAGCCATAGTGGGCTTCCCAAGGCGATCAGTGCAATTTCTCCCCCGCGCAAGCGACGCTTGGGGCGCATCTTGGCGCGGATGAGGTGCGGCAAGGACATTGCGGTGAGAATCTCCCGTGCGATCGCGTCGGGATCTCCCATCGCAGCCACCGCCTCCTGCTCACAAAGCCCTTCCTCTATACGGTCCTCTATCATTTCATTGTAATACTCCAGCGAGCGCACCACGTCCTCTTGCGGGAGATGGGCAATGCGCGCGCCGAGCTGTGCCATAAACTGTGCTTTAGTCATGCTTATCCTCCTTTCTTGTGACAAATTGATAGATCGTCATGATCTCCTTCCATTCCGCTTCAAAGGCGCGAAGCCTTTCGCGCCCCGCATCGGTGATGCGATAATACTTCCGCAGTCTTCCGTTGTGCTCGGCAGAGCGCACCGTAAGGCACTCCGCACCCTCCAGCCGCCGCAGAATGGGATAGAGCGTGGATTCCGAGATCTGAACGAAGGGCTTCATATCCTTGATGATTTGATACCCGTAGGAGGCCTCGTTTTTAATGGCGGCAAGGACGCAAATATCCAAAAGACCGCGCTTGAGCTGAATATCCATATGATACCCCCCTTCACATAATACTATATCACGCATAGTATTGCTTGTCAAGAGCTTATCAAAAAAATACACAGCCCCGAAATTTTTTCGGGGCTGTGCTGCACAGCATGATGCTTGCGTGCGTTACATATAATAAAGAGGATCAAACAGGCGCGGGCTCTTCCATGCTCTGTGCACTCTGTGCCTCTGCCTTCGCTGCCTCCAGTGCCTCCTCAAATGCGCGGATCACGGCATCCTCCAGTGTTGCGCGGAATTGGGCGTTGATGGGATGCACGATGTCGCGATAGGTCTCGTCGGGGTTCTTGCGGCTGGGCATGACGATAAAATAGCGATCACGCGCATAGATCACCTTGATGTCATGCACGGCGAGCTGACTGTCAAACGTTACAGATACCACGGCCTTCATAGGACCTTCGTCAAACAATTTGCGGATTTTGATGTCTGTGATTTGCATGATTTTTGCCTCCGTTGTACTTTTTTGGGAATTTCTCCATGTATATAGTATAAAATCCGATTGTGGCAATGATTCAATGATTTTGTGTCTTTTTTGTGAAAGCCAGGAGTTTTTTTAGGCAAGTTTTGACCATTTTCACCAAAGGAGCAGAGAATATGTCAATTTTAAACACACATTTTGGGGGGCAGTGCATTGCAGCACTTTTGGAAGGAAAGCGGCAGCTTTTTTTTATCGGCATCGGGGGCATACACATGGCGTCGCTGGCGCTTGCGGCAAAAAAGCAAGGCTTTTGTGTGAGTGGCTCGGACAGCGTGTCAAGCACGCGCCTGCAGCAGCTGCGGCAAAACGGTATAACGGTCCATGTCGGGCACGAGGCGGCGCATATAGCGGGCGCGGATGCGGTGATCTACACGCTTGCCATATCCGAGGAGAATTCCGAATATCTTGCCGCAAGGGCGTTGGGGATCCCCTTGATCTCCCGTGCGGATTTTTTATCATTTCTCACCTTGCGCTTTCCCCGTCGAGTTGCCGTGGCGGGCAGTCACGGCAAAAGCACCGTAACTGCCATGCTTTCGGAGATCCTTACGGATGCGGGGCGCGATCCTTGCGTATTCAGCGGTGCCGTTCTGCCGCGCTTTGATTCCGCTGTGCTTTTGGGAGGGGGAGGGGACAGTGTTGTTGAAGCGTGCGAATACAGGGAATCCTTTCTGTGTCTTTCTCCAACCGTAGCGGTGTTGCTGAACACCGACTTCGACCATCCCGATTACTTTGAAGGAAAGGAACGGATCGATGCGGCGTTTGCTGCATTTGCGGCACTTTCGGGGGAGAACGGTACGTTGCTTTATCACATAGAGGACGAGGGAGCGTGTGCGGCGGCAAGGAGCTCCCCTTCGCGCAAGTACTCGTTTGGCTTGGCGCGAGGCGATTGTCACGCTCGGGGGCTTACCTATACCGAGGGGTGCGGACACTTTCGGCTGTGCCTTATGGGAAAGATCTGCGGCGAGGTCACGCTCCGCGTTGCGGGGGAGCATAACGTGAAAAACGCACTGGCAGCGGCGCTGTGTGCCGCGCTGTGCGAGGTCAGCATTCCCTTGATCCTGCAAACGCTTTCCGCGTTTCGGGGTGCTGCGCGGCGCATGGAGTACCGTGGGCTTTTCGGCGGTGCGCGCTTCTATGACGACTACGCACATCATCCTGCGGAGATTGCGGCGACGCTTTGTACGGCACGACAGCTTACAGAAGGAACGGGGCGAGTTTTGGCGGTGTTTCAATCTCATACGTACAGCCGCACTGCGGCGTTATTTGAGGATTTCTGCCGCGCGTTGCGCGCGGCAGACCGTGTGTTCGTTACGGATATTTATCCCGCGCGGGAAACGGATACGCTCGGCATGAGTGGCGCACTGCTGGCAAAGAGGATCGGCGAGCGCGGTGTATACGTGGGAGATATTGCTGCCACTGCGCGTGCTCTGTGTGAGGAGCTCGCGACAGGGGACACGGTGGTGGTGATGGGTGCGGGGGATATCGACCGCATTTTTGCTGAAATTTCACCAAACCACTTTACTTTATAAGAAAAATAGAGTAAAATAATAAAGGATTTTCAAAAAAAGGGGGAGAGCGCATGAAAAGCTATGAGGCGTTGGCGGCGGTCTATGACCGTTTGCGCGGCGAGGTGGATTACCGCGCGTGGGGCGACTTTTTCGAGCGGTGCTTCAAGCGCTTCGGCATTTCCCCCTCACTTGTGCTGGATCTTGGCTGTGGCACGGGCAGCATGACGCTGGAGCTTGCAGAGCGCGGATATGATATGATCGGCGTGGATGCAAGCGAGCAGATGCTTTCCCGCGCCATGGATCGCATGTATCGGAGGGGGCGCTCGGGTGTGCTGTTTTTGCAGCAGGACATGCGCGAGCTTGAGCTTTACGGCACTGTAGGTGCGGTGGTCAGCACGCTGGACTGCATCAATTATCTCACGGGGGACGGGGATCTTGCACAATGCTTTTCTCTTGTACACAACTATTTGGACCCCGACGGTCTTTTCCTGTTCGACGTGAATAGCCCCTATAAATTCCGCACCGTTTATGGGGATAATGCGTATATTTTAGAGGATGAGGGCTCACTTTGCGCCTGGCAGAACGAGTTTGATGAGGAAAGCGGGCTTTGCCGCTTTTATCTTTCCGTCTTCCGTGAGGCGCAGGATGGGCGCTACGTGCGCGAGGATGAGGAGCAGACCGAGCGCTGCTACTCGCGCGAGCAGCTCACCGAGGCGCTCAGGGGTGCGGGCTTTGCGGACATCTGCTTTTTTGGCGATTTTGATTTTGGCGCTCCCACAGATACCACCGAGCGTTGGTTTGTGGCGGCAAGATGCAAAAAATGAGGTAGGATATGGAAACAACACAAATTCTTCGCGGCATGACGCGTGACGGCAGTGCCCGTATCATGGTCATTAACTCTCGCCCCATCGTCAACGAGGCGATCCGTATTCATCAAACCACCCCAACCGCCACTGCGGCGCTGGGTCGCTTGCTCACGGGCGTTTCGCTTATGGGTTGTATGATGGGGGAAAAGGAGGACAGCCTTTCGGTGTCGATCAACGGGGGCGGTGTGCTTGGCAAAATGATCGCCGTGTCCGACTACATGGGCAACGTGCGCGGCTACGTGCAAAACCCTGCGGCAGAGGTCCCGCTGAAGGCAAACGGAAAGCTGGACGTGGGTGCCGCCGTTGGCGGCGGCACGCTCACAGTCATCAAGGATATGGGGGGCAAGGAGCCGGCAAACGGCACGGTGCCGCTGGTGAGCGGAGAGATCGCCGAGGACATTGCCTCTTACTTTGCCACAAGCGAGCAGGTGCCCACGCTGTGTGCGCTGGGTGTGCTGGTGGATACCGATCGTACCTGCCGTGCCGCGGGCGGCGTCATGGTACAGCTGCTGCCCTTTGCCGATCCTGCCGTGATCGATCAGCTGGAGAAAAACGCCGCATCTCTTGCCAATATCTCCAAGCAGTTTGAACGTGGGCTCTCCAACAAGGAAATTGCGGATATCGCTCTGGACGGTATCGAGTACGATCTGTTTGACGAGCTTGATGTGGGCTACGTCTGTACCTGCAGTCGCGAGCGCATTGCCAAAGCATTACACAGCATTGATAAAGGGGAGCTTCGCAAAATGCTGGACGAGCAGGTGGCGGAGGGCAAGACAGAGGAGCTGGAGGTCTGCTGTCATTTTTGCAATACAGCCTACCGCTTCACCCCAAAAGAATTACTTTAAAAAAATTTCGAAAAAGGTATTGACAAGCAAAGGTCGTTGTGCTATAATATACAGGTCGTCGGATGGAGATACTTCGCGCGATGACCTTGGCCCGGTAGTTCAGTTGGTTAGAACGCTAGCCTGTCACGCTAGAGGTCGTGGGTTCGAGTCCCATCCGGGTCGCCATTTTATGCGGATTTAGCTCATTTGGTAGAGCGCGACCTTGCCAAGGTCGAGGTGGCGGGTTCGAGCCCCGTAATCCGCTCCAAAAAAAGCAAGAAGCACCCCATTGGGGTGCTTCTTGCTTTTTTTGTGCGCGGATGGGGCGAGAACCCGCAGGGAGATTGCCGTAAGGCAATCGTTTTATTCGGGCGTAGCCCGAATTGGACGAGCCCCGTAATCCGCTCCAAAACGCAAAAAGACACCCAATCGGGTGTCTTTTTTGCGTTTGGGCGGATTACGGGTGCGAAAAATTGCCCGCGAATTTTAATTCGCAGGCGGGGCATGCTTGGCGTTTTGCGCAGCAATGGCGGTGTTCAGCCGCCAAGACAAGCATAGCTTTTTAAAGCGCGTTGCGCTTTAAAAATGACGGGCACCCGTAATCTTCTGAAGAACCCGCAGGGAGATTGCCGTAAGGCAATCGTTTTATTCGGGCGTAGCCCGAATTGGACGGATAGGATCACTGATGCGCTAAATTAAAAAACGCACCCACGGGTGCGTTTTATTGCATTATACCTGTTGCAGCTCCTTTTGCTTTTTGTCAGCTTCGCTTTTTTGCGCAGGCACGACAAAGCGGATGGCACGAGGGCAGATCTCAATGGTGAACTCCTTTTTCTCCACGATCTCCCCGTCCAAGGAAAATCCAAAGCCCTCGGTTGCCTCAATGCGTACGGATCTACCCTGACGGTAGGTGATATACTTTTCAAAGCGCGGATCATCCAAATGCTCGCCGCGCTTGTAAACGCCAACCAGCCCGATGAAGGTGAGGCGGGAAAGGGGTCTTACAAGGCAGATCTCCAAAAGCCCGTCGTCGTTTTTGGAGTGGGGAGCACAGCAGTAGGCACCGCCCACGTATTTTCCGTTTGCTACGGTACAAAGCAACATTTTTCCGTCGTTAAGCTTTTCCCCGTCAACCCAAACGGTGCACTTCGTCTTCATGGCGGTAAGCAGTGCTTTTACAATGCCTGTGGTATAGGCATTGCGACCGCCGATGATCCTTTTGTGCTTGACCTGCGCCATGGTGCGAGCCACGGCTGTGTCAAAGCCAAAGTTGGTCACGTTTAAAGCATAACGGTCGTCGATCCGCATAATATCTACGGGAGCTTCCGTTCCGTTCAAGAGGGCGTCGATATCCAGAAAGCGCTCCTTGCCGCCATAATATTTCACGTAGTCATTTCCGCTGCCGCAGGGGTAGCAGGTCATAGAGGCGTTCGGTGCATCCACAAGACCGTGCAGCACCTCGTTTGCCGTGCCGTCACCGCCGCAAGCATAAAAGCGCAACGCGGTCTGCGGCTCTTCCTCGCAACGCTTTTTTACGTATGCCGTGGCGTCGCCTGCCGCCCTTGTGGGATAAAATTCATATTCCAGCTTGCCGTCGTAGCGCTTCATCTGCTCACGCAGTGCCGTAACGGCAGCGCTGTTGTCCTTACCCGCCGCAGGATTGTAAATAAAAATATGCTTCATAATTCCCCCGCATTGAAAAATTCGCACGGTATGATACTAATGATATTTACAGTATAGCATAGTATCTTTTATTTTGCAAGACGCTTTTTTGCGAACGCCGAAAAAGAAATTTCGGCAAAGCACTTGCGAGATTTGCCGTTTTTTGGTATACTGTAAACGAGCATATCTTGAGGAAGGGAGTGAGCGCATGCCGTCTTTTACCAAAAAAGCGATCGTTGAATCGTTTTTGCATTTGCTCGGGAAAAAGCCGCTGGAAAAAATCACCGTGCGTGATATTGTAGATGATTGCGGCATCAATCGCAACACCTTCTACTACTATTTTCAGGATATTTACGCCGTGCTGGAGGATGTATTTCACGATGTGATCAAGTCCTTGCCCGATGAGGAGTCGCTTGGTGTTACGCTTGCGGCGTTTTATCGCGTTTTTGCGGAGTTTTGCGCAAATCACACTTCTGCCGCAAAAAATCTTGCCCTCTCGCTTGGATTTGAGGGCTTGGAGCGTTATTTCTCCACCGATATTGACGGCGTGATCATGGATTGCTGTGTTCGTGCTAGTATGACCGTCCCCTCTGTAATGGGCTTAAAAATACTGCGTCACGCTCTGTTGGGGCTTTGTCTGGATACTATGCGCGGCAACAAGGATTGTCCTTATGACACTGCTGAGCTGGAGCACATCCTTGCGCCGCTTTCCGAGACGATCTGCCGTACAGACAAAAATTGAAAAATGACTGATTTTCAGATATTTTGCTGCTCCGTGACCGAATTTCGGTCACGGAGCACTTTTTTAACCAAAGACACGAAAATACTGATTTGTTATAATAAGGATAAGATAAACGGAAAAGCAGCGAATTGAGGCTGTGCACGGAGAGGTCGGCATGAGGAAGCAATTGTTACGGTTTTTAAATGCATTATGGATCTGTCCGTTGCGGTTGATCCTGATCATACTTACTTATCTGCTGTACCGTCCGAAGGTGTATTATGAATCGGATAAATCTCCGCACAGGCGCGTCAAAAAGCCCACGGTGCTGACGTGCAACCATCTGCGAGGCTCGGACGGTGCGGTGATCTCAGCCATTTTCGCGAGAAAACGGATCCATCCTCTCGCCGCTGCCAGATGGTATCGCAAGTGGTATCTTTATCCCTTTTTGCGCTGTGGCTATACGATCCCCATTGAACGGGGCTCTACTGCGTGGGTACACGCCTCGGTGGAGCAGCTGGAGCGCGGTGACAGTGTTTTGATCTTTCCGGAGGGAATGGCGGTCCCGGGGCCCGAGATCCGTCCCTTCAAGCCCGGCTTTCTGCTTTTGGCAAGAACGGCAGGTGTTCCCGTTCTGCCGCTTTATATGGAGGGCTGCTACAACCGTCCGTTCCTCAAGCGCTTGCGCATCGTGGTGGGCACGCCTTATATTCCCGATCCGCCCGAGGAGGGGGAGAGCCCCATGTCAAAGGATTATTACGCACGGCAGTGCAAGATTTTATTTAAAAAGACGATCGCTTTGCGCGAGCTGCTACATGAAAGGCGTCGCAAAAAAAGCGGAAAGGATAGATATGAAAAGACTTGATATTGTAAAAGAGATGCGGATCATTCACTCGGTAGCATCCTTTTTGCTTTGCCTTGCGGGCTTATTTTTACTGATCTGGCCCGAGCTTGGCAGCTCTCTTGCCCGTTACGTGATCGGCGGTTGCTTTGCGGTGCTGGGTGTGGCACGTGCACTTGGATATTTTTCCAACGATCTTTACCGCCTTGCGTTTCAATACGATCTTGCGTCGGGTGGCTTTTGTGTGATCCTCGGCGTTTTGCTGGTCATCAGCCCCGACAACGTACAGATCGCGCTCCCCTACGTTATCGGCGCATATGTGCTGATGGATGCGCTGCTCAAGCTGCAGACCGCACTGGACGCAAGGGTATTCGGCATGAAGCATTGGTGGGGGCTTATGACCTCCTCTTTGGTGCTTACCGTTGCAGCCGTCGTGCTGCTGGTGGTGCATACACAGATCCATTCTCCGCTTCTTTGGCCCATCGTGCTGATCATGGATGGCGGCGAGGGCATTTGGAATACACTCGGTACAGTACGCGTCCGTACCAAAAAGGAAGGACGCTTTGAGGAATTGCTTTAATTTTATATTACATAAAGGAGAATAAAAACATGGCAACCATTCGTATTTTTACCGACACCAACGCTGATCTTGCAAGGGAGATCCGCGAGAGATATGGCATTGAGTATCTCAAGATGTGCAACGTGCACGACGGCAAGGTCGTTGCCGCCGATTCCGATTGGGAGAGCTGGGGCTCGCCCAAGGAGTTTTACGACATTCTGCGTACGGGTAAGCGGATCCTGACCACGCAGGTGCCCGCAGAGGAGTTCAGAACGGCATTTACCGCTTGTGCTGAGGCAGGGGATACGGTGATCTATATCGGATGCGCTCTGCCGCTGTCCAGCAGCGTTAATACCGCAGCTGTGGTCGCACGTGATCTTGTAAAGGAGTATCCCGAGGCAAGGATCTATTGCGTGGATTCGAAAAACTGCTGCTGGGGCGAGGGTATGCTTGTGATCATGGCGGCGCAGATGCGCAATGAAGGCAAGAGCGCCGAGGAGATCGTTGCCGCCGTACAGGAAAAGCGTGATTACATCAATCAATTCGTAACCGTAGGAACTCTGGACATGCTGAAAAAATCGGGACGTGTCAAGGGCTCTGCCGCCTTCTTCGGCAACCTGCTTGGCGTCAAGCCCATCATTATTTCGGATGCCAACGGTCAAAACGTGCCGATCTGCAAGGTCAAGGGACGTAACGCCTCGCTGGATAAGCTGATCGAGCTGACAAGGGAGGCTGTGATCGAGCCGGAGCAGCAGACCGTATACATCTCTCACGCCGACTGTGCCGAAACCGCAGAATACCTGAAGACAAAGGCTTTGGAGCTCGGCTTTGCGGACGCCTGCGTCGGTACCATCGGCTCGGTGGTGGGCGCCTGCATCGGTCCCGATGCCGTGGGCATCTGGTGCTTTGGCAAAAAAATCGAAATGTCAATTTGAGGAGCAAATATGGCAACCTATGAAATAAACGGTGCTCTCTTTGCCGATATGGTGCGGGGCGGTGCCGAAAACCTGCGCGCCAATGCGCAGGTGGTCAACGATCTTAACGTTTTCCCGATCCCCGACGGGGATACTGGTGACAACATGAGCCTGACGATGGAGGGGGGCAACGCCGCGCTGCGCGGCGTTGCGTCCACCGCGCTTTCCTTCATCGCGGATAAGTTCGCAAACGGCGCGTTGCTTGGCGCGCGCGGCAATTCGGGCGTGATCCTCTCGCAATTTTTCGCGGGTGTTGCAAAGGGGCTTTGTAATGTGGAGCGTGCGGATGCAAGTGCCATGGCAAAGGCGTTCCAAAGCGGGGTAAAGCAAGCCTATGAGGCAGTGCTGACCCCCACGGAGGGCACGATCCTTACCGTGGCGCGCGAGGCGACCGAGTATGCGGTGGAGAATCTGAAGGAAAATACCTCACTGGAGGAATTTTTTGCCAACATCCTGCGCGGCATGAACGAGTCTCTCAAGCACACTCCCGAGCTGCTTCCCATTCTCAAGGAATCGGGCGTGATCGACAGCGGCGGCGCGGGTCTTGTTTACATACTGGAGGGCATGTATAAGATCCTGCGCGGCGAGCAGGTGGAAAGCACCGCCGCCCCCGAAGCTCCGCAAGCAGCGACGGTAGATCTTTCCGCCTTCGGCGTTGACAGCGTCATGGAGTTCGGCTACTGCACCGAGTGCCTGCTACAGCTGCAAAACAGCAAGGTGGACGCTGAGAGCTTCCCTGTTTCCACTATTTCGGATTATCTCACCACAATAGGAGATTCCATTGTTGCGGTGAAAAGCGGCACCGTGGTGAAGATCCACGTGCATACCATGACGCCGGGCAGGGTGTTTGATTTCTGCCAGCAGTTCGGTGAATTTCTCACCGTGAAGGTGGAAAACATGACGCTTCAGCACAGCGAGGTGACGGCACAAGCGCAGCAGGAGCCGAGCCGACAGGCGCACAAGCCCTTCGGCGTGGTGGCTGTTGCCGCGGGAGAGGGAATCAAGGAAACGTTCCTTTCCCTTGGCGCGGATTATGTGGTGCACGGGGGGCAGACGATGAACCCCTCGTCCGAGGATTTTCTTGCCGCGTTTGATATTGTCAACGCCGATACCGTTTTCGTGCTTCCCAACAACAGCAACATCATCCTCACCGCACGCCAAGCCGCAGCACTTTACGATAAGGCGGACGTGCGTGTGCTGGAAAGCAAGACCGTGGGAGACGGCTATGCCGCACTCACCATGCTGGATTTTGAAAGCAAGGATGCGGACGTGATCGCCGAAAATCTGACCTTTGCGATGGAGGGTGTGATCACCGCACAGGTCACGCGCTCGGTGCGTGACTCGCATATGGGCGGATTGGATATTGCCAAAAACGATTTTATCGGGTTTGCGGGCAAGGAAATGCTTGCAGACGCTGCCACGCTTCCCGAAGCTGCTGAAATGCTGCTCTCTCGCCTGGATATGACCGACCGCGAGGTGATGATCGTGATCTGCGGTAAGGAAGCGGACGCGAGGGACGTGGACGCCGTGCGGGAATACATGCACAGCGCCCATCCCGCCGTGGAGCTTTTTGAGATCGACGGAGGGCAGGATATTTACCCGTTCATTTTTGTATTGACCTGAAGCAAAAAAGTCCGACTTTTTAAGTCGGACTTTTTTGTTTCGTCTTGACGCCTACGGAAAAATCCGCTATAATATAGAATATATTCGCAATGCAAAGGAGATTCTTATGGCAAAGAAGAACGACGGCTTTTTTGACGACCTTCAGGAAAAGAGCGAGAAAAAAGCCAAGCGCAAAGTAAAAAGTAAGGTAAAAAAGCTACACACCGCAACTAAGGTGCTTGCCGCACTGTTTTTGGTGATCGGTGTTGCTGCAGGGGCTGCCGTGTGCATTTTTATGTCGGGAAACGACCGCTTCGTGCTGAAGGGAGAGACCGCCTTTTCCGTTGATGTGGGCGAGAGCTACACCTACGCGGAGCAGGGCGTGGACGCCGTTTGCTTCGGGCGTGACGTTTCGGGCAAGGTACACGTGGAAACAGACCTGCAAAAGGATACAAGCGGCAATTATATCATTCCTACCGACAAGGAGGGGGTCTATACCATTACTTATACCGTGGATGCCCCTAAATTCAACGGCAAGCTTTCCGAGGTGCAGATCAAGCGCATACGCACCTTCAGTGTAAATGCAATCGAGGAGGACGGACGCAATGGCTAAAAAGAAGAATTTTTCCAAAGCGCTTACCATCTTTCTTTGCATCGTAACACTTGTCGTGGGCTGTGCTGTGGGCTACGTGGCAGCCGCCGCTTACAGCGCCGCGACCTTCAAAAGCGACGAAGCACCGAGAACCGTGGTGCAGGGCGAGCTGCAGATCCACTTTTTGGAGCTGGGAAACAAATACACGGGTGA
>CAZOFQ010000025.1:0-15597 GCA_964579105.1 uncultured Lachnospiraceae bacterium | reverse complement strand
CCCGAGCTTTTGCAGGATTCCATCACGATATCCGACGGATTGATCTCCACCTCTACCTCGTCAGCCTCGGGCAGAACCGCCACGGTGACGGTCGAGGTTTGTATTCTGCCTTGGGATTCGGTCACGGGAACGCGCTGTACGCGGTGAACACCCGACTCAAATTTGAATTTGGAAAACGCACCCTCGCCCTCTACGCAGAAGGTGATCTCGCGAAAGCCGCCAAGCTCGGTCTCGTTGGCGGAAAGCTTTGCGGTGTGAAAGCCCGCGGCGGCAGCGTACATCGTATACATGCGGTAAAGCACGGCGGCAAAAAGCGCCGCCTCCTCGCCGCCTGCACCCGCACGCAGCTCCACGATAATGTTTTTATCGTCGCTCGGGTCCTTTGCCACCATCATGACCTGTAGCTCGCGCAAAAGGGCCTCCTCTTGCGCGCGACAAGCGCGCACCTCTGCCGCGGCAAGTGCCGTGAGCTCCGCATCCTGCTCGGTCTCCAGCATTTCTTGCGCTTCTGCCAGCTGCTTTTGCAAAAGGCGCAGGGAAGCGATCCTTTGCGAAAGCGGCAAAAGAGAACGGTACTCCTTCATTAACGCACTCGCCGTTTTGGCGTCCGTGTGTGTTGTGGGATCCATGCTTTTTGCCTCCAGCTCGGCAAAGCGCGCCTCGATCAGCTGTAAGGATTCCTCGATCATTTCTCACAAAACGCGCAGAAGGCGCGGTAAGCCTCGTAAAGGTCGACCTTGGAGATCACCTCGTAAGGGGCGTGCATCGAGATCACGGGAACGCCAAGATCTACCGTTTCAATATTGTGCGCGGCAATGAATTTGGCAACCGTACCGCCACCGCCGCAATCCACCTTGCCAAGCTCGGCAGCTTGCCAGACGACGTCGGCTTCCTCCATGATGCGGCGCAGCCACGCGATATATTCTGCGCTTGCGTCGTTGGTGCCGGATTTTCCTCGCGCGCCCGTGAATTTGGTCAGCACCACACCGCAAGAGAGCAGCGCTGCATTGCGCTTTTCAAATACGTCGGAGAAGTTGGGGTCAAAGGCGGCGGAAACGTCCGCGGAAAGGCAACGCGATGCCGCACGCACCTTAGCGGGGTCAGCCCCCATGCCGTTGGCGATCGCACAGATCAGATCGGGCAAAAGGGCGCTCTTCATGCCCGTATTGCCGTCGCTGCCTGTTTCCTCTTTATCCGCAAGCACGCACATGAGCGTATGCGTGGGATCGTCACTTTCCAGAACGGCACAGAGTGCAGGATAAGCACAAACACGGTCATCGTGCCCGTAAGCACCGACCATAGAACGATCAAAGCCGATGTCGCGCGCCTTGCAGGCGGGGACGGCAGAAAGCTCTGCGGAGAGAAAATCCTCCTCGGTGATGCCGTATTTTTCGTGCAGGAGATACAGCGTGCGCAGCTTGATGGCATCTGTCTCCCCCTCACCGTTAAAGGGGCGGCTGCCCGCAAGAACGTTCAGCTTTTCACCGGGGATCGCTTCTCCCAGCGGCTTTTTGTCGCTCTCGTGCCCCAAGTGCGGCAGCAGATCATTGATATAGAATACGGGATCACCCTCGTCCTCACCGATGCTGATCTCTACCTGCGTGCCGTCCTTTTTCACCACAACGCCGTGCAGGGCAAGGGGTGTGGCGACCCATTGATATTTACGGATGCCGCCGTAATAGTGCGTCTTGAGAAAGCTCATGCCGCCCTCCTCAAAAAGAGGGCATTGCTTGAGGTCAAGGCGCGGGGAATCGATGTGCGCGGCACAGATGCGGATACCGTTTTCCACGCTCTCACTGCCGATCGAGAACAAATACAGATTTTTGCCGCGGTTATTGTAATAAAATTTATCTCCCGCCTTCATCGGATCACCGAAGCGATAGGGGCGAAAGCCTCTTGCTTCGGCAAGGCGAATGCTTTCCTTTACCGCCTCGCGCTCGGTTTTGGCAGCATCCAGATACGCAGCATAAGCCTTGGCGTAGTCCATTGCCTTTTCGATCTGTGCGTCATCACGCAGCTCGTAAACGCTTTTTTTGTGATATGCGAGCAGTTCGCTCCATTTTTTGCTATCTTCCATGGTTTTCTCCTTGTGGGGGGTATTTTACAAGATATTTTTCATATGCCGCGAGCGTCTCTTCCACGTATGCGGCGGTTTCGGGGAAGGGGATATGCACGAGAACACCGTTTTGCGCAATGTCGGCATCCTCCAGCCACAGCGCCACCCGTCCCTCGCCCGCGTTATATGCGGCAAGCGCTGTATTCCAGCATGGAAAGCGCGCATAAAGATAAGAGAGATAATAGGTGCCATAGCGGATATTGACGGCGGCTTGCGTGATTGCGGTATCGGGAAGCTGCTCGCAAAGCATTTCGTCGCGCAGCCAGTAAAAGGTTTGAGGTAAAAGCTGCATCAACCCCATTGCGCCCGCAACAGACACCGCCTCTTTTTTAAAATCGCTTTCCGTGCGGATCACCGAAAGGATCATGGCAACGGGAACGTCAAATTCGCTTGCCGCCTCGTATACGTGGAGGAGAACGGCGCGCTCCCTTCGCTCTCGCAAAAGAGTCGGAAGAGAGAGTGAGCAGAAAAGCAGGGCAAAGCACAAAAAAAGGATCAGCCACTTCCCATGGAACGGCACACGAGTGTTTTTCAATCAGATCACCTTAAATTTACGCAAAAATTGGCAAATGCTCCGTTCCAGCTCCTCAAGGTCTCCGATATTTTCTATTACGGCATCGCAACGGGCAAGAAAATAGGCGTTGTCGTGCTGCAGGGCAAGCCGCTGTACGGCGGATTCCCTTGAGATGTGATCGCGCTGCAGGATGCGGGAAATACAGGATGCATCGTCCGCGAGGATGCCAAGAACGATATCGCATTCCTGCTCCACACCCGCTTCAAAAAGCTGTGGTGCATCGATCACCACGGCGGGAGCGCCCGACTCGCGGTGCTGTTGCACGATTTCACGGGTCTTTGCCATAATATATTTATGGGTGATTGCGTTCAAAGTATGCACGCGTGCGTCGGTATCCTCGTGACCGAATACCGCATTGCGCAATGCGGTGCGATCGACCGAGCCGTCGGTGTTCAGAAGCTCGTTGCCAAAGCGTGTCGCCAGCTCCGCCGTGCAAGCATTCTTTCCGCGCAGGATCTCGTGATAAACGGCATCGGTATCCACGCAGGGGATGCCGTGCTTTTGAAATATGGCGCAGGCTTCGCCCTTTCCCGCGCCGCTTCTGCCCGTAAGTCCGATGATCCTTGTCATACCTGCTCCTCACGCCCCGTTTGATCGGAGCGAAGCGCCGCGTCCATCACGCGCTGGATATACGCCGCATGCGTGAAGGAGGGATCGTTTTGCTTACCCGTGTAAACGGCGTTCAAAAAGTGATACATGCTCATCACGTGACCGCGCAGCCAGCCGCTTGCCGCCTTGGGAGAGGGGAAGGCACCTGCGGGCGGCTCGTAGCGCCCTACGCACTCAATGCGCGTCATGCCGCAAAGCCCGCCGTAAGGAGCGTTTTGTGCAGTTGCATCGTAAAAGCTGAGGTAATTGGGGTCCATAAGCGAAAAGCACAGCGCACCCTTTGTGCCCGATACGGTAAAGTGCAGATCGTCGTTGACGCCCGTTGTCAATTTACTTGCTGTCAGCGTGCCGACAGCGCCGTTTTCTGTGGTGGCAAGCATATAAAACGCTTCGGGGGCATCGGTTTTCCACGGTTTTCCGTCCATGCCGCATCTTTCGGGAAAGGCGATCTGTGACTTGCCCGAGATGCGCGCGATCCTTCCGCACAGGAATACGGCAAGATCGAGAATATGCGAGCCGAGGTCAAAAAGAACACCGCCCCTTCCGCACACGTCCGCGGTCTGCTTCCAGCCCGCCTTTTTATCCTTGCTTATGCAGGAATTGTGTAGGTAATCAAATTGAAAAGAGAGAATTCTGCCAAGGCGCCCCTCGTCGATCAGCTGCTTGGCGCGGCATACGGCGGCAAGATGGCGGTTATTGAAGACAGCGGTGCAGATCTTTCCCGAATCCTCGGCAAGCCTTGCCATTTCGCTTGCGTGCTCTAAGGTGTCGGCAAGCGGCTTTTCGCAATAAAGATGCTTGCCCGAGCGCAACGCGTTGCGCGCCGTTTGCGCGTGGCAGATATTGGGCGTACAAATATCGATCACGTCCACATCGGAGTTGATCAGCGCCTCCTCACTTTCATAGGCGGTGGCGCCAAGCAGCTCGGCAACAGCGCGGGATTTTTCCATGGAGCGTGTGACAACGCCCGTAATTTTAGCGCGAAAGGGAAGATTTTCAAAAAAGAAGGGCAGTGCCGAAACCGCGTAAGCATGTGTTTTTCCCATAAAGCCGTAGCCTGCAAGCCCGATCTTGATCTCGCGTTTCGTTTCAGCCATGACGTCATCTCCTTTTTTATATACATAAACATATTATACTACAAAAAAATATAATATGCAAGAGAAAAATGCGTGAATCTTTCTGTGGCTATTGAATTTTTCGAAGAAATCCGCTATAATGTTATCAAAGTAGGATTGGTAGGTGAGGAGCTTGGTCAAATACACAACGATTTTGTTTGATGCAGATAATACGCTGTTCGATTTTTATCGCGCGGAGCGCGAAGCGCTCGTGGACGCCCTACGTTTTATGAAGGTGGAACCAAATGAAGACATGATCGGCGTTTACAGCGGCATCAACGACGCCCTGTGGAAAAAGCTGGAGCGCGGGGAAATATCCAAAGCAGCTTTGCGCGAGGAGCGTTTTCACCGATTTTGTGCCCATTACGCGCTTACAACAGACGTCCCGCGCTTGGCTGTCGCGTATACCGATTTTTTGACGCAAAAAAGATTTTTAATGGACGGTGCCTTGGAAGCGTGTAAGACGTTATCCGAGCGTTGCCGTCTCTATATCATCACCAACGGCATTTCGAGCGTCCAACGCGGACGGTTTGAAGCCTCGCCACTCAGCGCCTATATTCAAAAGCTGTTTATTTCCGAGGAGATCGGGTGCGAGAAGCCTTGCCGCGAATATTTCGACGCCGTTGCGTCTGCGATTCCTTGCTTTGATGCGGACAAAACGCTTGTCGTGGGGGATTCGCTTTCCTCGGATATAAAGGGCGGGATTCTTGCGGGAATCGATACGTGTTGGATGAATCCGAGCGAAAAGCCGATCCCCGACGGCATGCCGATCACATACGTTGTGCGCTCACCGAGGGACGTGATCCCTCTGGTGCTCGGTAAAGCGTGACGCGCGCGCTGGCAAGGATCTTAAAGGAAAAGGATATTCCCGTTCGGGAGGGCGTGTCTGCAGCCACTCTTTCCACCTTTCGCATTGGCGGCAACGTGGCGCTTTTGGTCGAGCCGCGCACTCTCACGGAGCTACAGGAGACGATAGAAGCATGCCAAAAAAGCAGAGCGCCCTTTGCCATCCTCGGGAAGGGGAGCAACGTATTGTTCGCGGACGAACCCATCACCACGGTATTGATCCGTACTGTGAATTTAAATCGATATCGGGAAACGGAGCGCGGCTTTGCGGCACAGTGCGGCGTATCTCTGCCGCTGCTTTCCTTGCATGCGGCAAGGCGCGGCCTTGGCGGTTTAACGTTTGCCTGCGGTATTCCGGGTACACTTGGCGGAGCGCTTGTAATGAACGCGGGAGCTTACGGTGAGTGCCTTTGCGGCGTCGTAAAAGGCGTGAGCGCGCTTGACGTTGACACCAATGAAATCAAAACGCTTCTTCCTCATGAATTGAACAGTTCTTATCGTTATACGGTGTTTCAAGACAAAAAATACGTGGCTTTGGAAGTGGAGCTTGTTTTGCGCAAGGGGGAAGATCCCGAGGGGCTGTTGCAGGATATTCGTGAAAAGAAGGCGCAGCGCTCCCGTTCTCAACCTCTGGAGCTTCCAAGCGCCGGAAGCTCCTTCCGTCGCCCGAGTGAGGAGCTTCCCGTGGGGAAAATTCTGGAGGAATTGGGGCTTAAGGGCTTGCGCTGCGGCAATGCCGCGGTTTCGCAAAAGCACGCGGGATTTATTGTGAATTTGGGCGGTGCGACCGCCGCCGATGTGAGATCCTTGATCGCACAAATACAAAAAATAACAGAAAGGGAAAGGGGAATAAGCTTAATTCCCGAAATTTGCTTTATTCCGTTTGAACAATGAATTATTCACTTGCCCTCAAAGAAGAATTAATAGAAGGCGCTCCGCATAGCAAATGCTGCAAAAGGGCATATGCCGCCGGGCTGCTTTACGACGTGCGCGAGCTGCGTGAAGGCTGCTTGGTGTTGGTGTTATCGGGTGCGGCAGCGCGCCGCGAATGCGCCAAGGCGTTTCGCGAGCATTATCGGCGCACCGCGCTGTTAAACGGCTCTTATTTGCTTTTTCCCTCCGAGGAGCTTTATCGTGAGCATCTCCTGCCGCCCAACCTTGTTTGTCGGCACTGTGCGGGGCATTTTTTGCGCGGGCTCTTGATCTCCTGCGGCTCTGTGACCGATCCCGAAAAGGCATACCATCTGGAATTTCGCCTTTCCAATACCGAAAAAGTGGCATTTCTCTCCGACTTTTTTGAAAAACAAGGATGGCGTGCAGGATGCCGAGCGCTGAACGGGGGATTGGGCGTCTACTTTAAAAACAGCACCGTTATCGAGGAGATATTGACCCTTACCGCCAGCAACAAAGCGCTTTTTGCGCTGATAAACGCCAAGATCAACCGTACGATCCGTAACGAAGAAAATCGCGCGAATAATTGTGAAACCAATAATTTGAAGCGCACCATCGGTGCGGCGTCAAAATGCTGTGAAGCCATTCGATTTTTAGAAAATACGGGAAGACTTTCGGAGCTTTCCGCGGAATTGCGCGAAACTGCCTCGCTACGCACGGAATACGCCGATGCTTCTCTTGAGGAGCTGGCGCGCCGTCACAACCCGCCAATCACCAAATCGGGCTTAAATCACCGACTCAAAAAAATCATAGCCGCGGCAGACGCCGCCCAAAACGGTTAATTGCCCCAAAAGGGGGAGAAAGGAGTACGCCGTGTCAGGATTTGTTCATTTGCATCTGCACAGCGAATATAGCCTGCTTGACGGCGCTTGCCGTGTTCGGGACATTCCAAGACGCGCAAAGGAGTGCGGACATACCGCCGTTGCGCTGACCGACCACGGTGTGATGTACGGCGCGGTGGAGTTTTACCGTGCTTGCCGCGCAGAGGGGGTCAAGCCCATCATCGGCTGCGAGGTCTACGTGGCGCCGCGCACACGCTTTGATAAGAGCAGCGGAGATGCACACCCGGGGCACCTGGTGCTGCTTTGCCAAAACGAAGCGGGGTATCGCAATTTGATCGAGCTTGTTTCCCGTTCCTTCACCGAAGGCTTTTATTCCAAGCCGCGTGTGGATCTTGAGCTTCTTCGCACGCATGCGGAAGGTCTGATCGCTCTTTCGGGATGCCTTGCGGGACGTATTCCGCAGCTGCTTTTGCGCGGGGATTACACGGCTGCATGTGATTACGCAAAAGAGCTTTCTGTTATCTTTGGAAAGAACAATTTTTATGTAGAATTGCAAAACCACGACCTTCCCGAGCAAAAACAGGTGCTTCCTTTACTCGCCAAGCTTGCTGCGGAATGTGACTTGCCCATGGTGGCAACCAACGATTGCCATTACCTGCGTCGCTCGGATGCAGAGACACAAGCGGTGTTGCTGTGTATCCAGACGAATAATCAGCTGGACGATGGCAGACCCATCGGCTTCGAGACCGACGAATTCTATTACAAAGACACCGCCGAGATGGACATGCTCTTTGGACGTTACAAGGATGCCATCGAGAACACCGTGAGGATCGCGGAGCGCTGTAATTTTGAATTCGATTTTTCCAAAACCCACCTTCCAAAGTTTCCTTGTCCCGATGGACTTAGCTCGCCCGCATACCTGCGCCAGCTTGCCGAATCGGGATATGCCGCCCGTAAGGCAGCAGGGCTTTTGCATCCCGAAAAGCACAGCGACAAGGACTATCTCGCGCGTATGAATTACGAGCTGGGCGTGATCGAGAGGATGGGATACGCCGATTATTTTTTAATCGTGCAGGATTACGTCAACTATGCGCGCAGTAAAAAAATTCCCGTGGGACCGGGGCGCGGATCGGGGGCGGGAAGCATTGTGGCATTTTTTCTTGGGATCACGGACGTAGATCCTCTTTATCACGAGCTCCTTTTCGAGCGCTTTCTGAATCCCGAGCGCGTCAGTATGCCCGATATCGACATGGATTTTTGCTATAACCGTCGCGAGGAGGTCATTGCGTATGTGACCGACCGCTACGGAAAAGATCACGTTTCGCAGATTGTAACCTTCGGTACACTGGCAGCGCGTGCCGCGATCCGTGACGTGGGGCGCGTGCTCGGTATGCCCTACGCAGACGTGGATACCGTAGCCAAGGCGGTACCGCGTGAGCTTGGCATCACGATCGCACAGGCGTTACAGCTGCCCGATTTGAAATCGCTTTATCAACGAGAAGAATATAAACGCTTGATCGATCTTGCCATGGCGCTTGAGGGCATGCCGCGTAATCTTTCCATCCACGCGGCAGGCGTGGTTATCACGGAACGCCCGCTTTCCGAATATCTGCCGCTTGCCGTTTCCAACGGCGTCTTGCTTACACAATACGATATGGATACGATCGCAGAGCTCGGGCTTTTGAAATTTGATTTTCTCGGACTGCGGTATCTTACCATCATCAACGATGCCGTGCTTCAGATTAAGGAGAGCGAGCCGAATTTCGACATCGAAAAGATCCCGCTGGACGACCCCGCGACCTACAAGCTCATTTCCAAGGGGGCGACCACGGGGCTGTTCCAATTGGAATCGGGCGGCATGCGCAGGATGCTGATCGAGCTCTCTCCCTCCTGCTTTGACGATATCGTGGCAGCCATTGCATTATATCGCCCGGGACCGATGGATTCGATTCCAACCTTCATTGAAAACCGAAAAAATCCTGAAAGAATCTGCTATCGCACGCCGCAAATGGAGCCGATCCTACGCTCCACCTACGGCTGCGTGGTGTACCAGGAGCAGGTGATGCAGATCTTCCGCGAGCTGGCAGGCTATACCTTCGGGCATGCGGACGTTGTGCGCCGTGCGATGTCAAAGAAAAAGGCGGCTGTGATGGAAGCGGAGCGTGGCAGCTTTCTTGAGGGATGCGTGGCACGCGGGATCGACGGCGACACCGCAGGTGCTATTTTCGATGATCTGACGGACTTTGCACACTATGCCTTTAACAAAAGCCATGCTGCGGCATATGCCGTGATCTCCTATCGCACCGCTTATCTGAAGGCGCATTATCCCAAGGCTTATTTTGCGGCATTACTCACGTCCGAGCTCGGAAATATGCCAAAGATCGCGGAATATATTACAGAGGCGGGCAAGCTTGGTGTGCGCGTGCTGCCACCGGACATCAATCGCTCCAGCGTGACCTTTCACGTGAGTGGCGACCATATCCGTTTTGGATTGCTTGCACTCAAAAACGTAGGGAAGGCTTTTTTGGAGGCAGTGGTTGCCGAGCGCTCGCGCAACGGAGATTTTGCTTCCTTTGACGATTTTCTGGAGCGACTTTCGGACGCCGATCTCAACCGCCGACAGATCGAATCCCTGATCAAGTCAGGTGCGTTTGACACGCTTGGAATATACCGCAGCCGCCTGCTTGCCGTGTGTGAGCAGCTGCTGGAGCGTTTGCAAAGCCGCAACCGATCCAACCTCACGGGGCAGCTTGATATGTTTTCCTCCGTGGGTGTACAGCGTCCCACCATTGCGTATCCCGAGCTGCCTGAATTTGGCATGCAGGAGCTTTTGCTGCAGGAAAAGGAAGCGGCGGGCATGTATTTCTCGGGGCACATGCTGGATGGCTTTTCCAAAGCGCTTGCAGATGCGCGTATTGGCGAGATCAAGGATCTTTTGGAAAGCGACGAGGAGGGAAACAGCGTTACAGCCGACCGCACACGCGTGTGCGTAGCGGGTATTATTACCGCCCTCACGGGCAAAACCACCAAAAAGGAGGAGCGCATGGCGTTTTTCACACTGGAGGATCGCCACGCCGAGATCGAATGCATCGTATTCCCAAAGGTGCTTGCCGAGTACGGATACGCTCTGCGCGCGGATAACGTGCTCCGCGTTGAGGGCAGCTTTTCGGTAAGAGAGGAGGAAAAGCCGAAAATTCTGGTTTCCGCCATTGAGCAATTGCCCGATAATCAGCATTTTGTAAAAGCATCGCCCACGGCGCAAGCGATCACACAGCAAAAGGCAATCCCCAACACGCCCCCTTCCCCCATGCCGAAAAGCATTCCGAAAATTTTGTATTTGCGTGTGCCGAGCATGACAAGTGAGGCTTGGCGGCGCGCGCGCAATATTTTGGAAATTTTTGAGGGATCGCTTCCCGTTTCTGTATTTGACGCATCCTGCAAGTCCTATCAAAGGCAAGAATCGGGCTTTGATTGCACCGCGTATACCCTTCGGGAATTACAAAAAATTCTCGGTGCTGAAAATGTTGTGCTGAAATAACAAAATATAAATGGAATCACGCCCCCACGCTCTGCAAAAAATGAAACAGAGTGGGGGGTGTTTTTATGCTGATCAAAAAAGTAGGGAAGGGATTTTTATGCTTTTTTCTTTCTCTTATATTATTATCCTTTGTGTTGACGATCTTTGGAGTCATCGGTGTTGGTATTTGGGCAAAAAAGGACCTGGATACAGCGCTTGACGAACGCCTTTTTCAAAGCGGAGAGGATCGCACCACGCGACTGTATTATTATAATGATGAAGGGGAAGCGCAAGAGCTTGCCTCTGATCGCATCAGCGGATACGAAAACGCGCTGTACTGTCCGTTGGAGGAGATGACGGAGCATTTGCCAAATGCCTTTATAGCAATTGAAGATAAGCGATTCTGGCAACACGGCGGCATTGATTGGTCACGCACAGGTTCTGCCGTGCTTAACTACGTGAAAAGCGGAAGCTCAAATTTTGGCGGCTCTACCATCACACAGCAATTGATCAAAAATATCACGGGAGACAACGAAAGAAGCATTCGCCGCAAGGTGGCAGAGCTATTGCGGGCGGTCAAGCTGGAAAAGCAGCTTTCCAAACGGGAGATCTTAGAGCAATACCTTAACGTTGTCAATCTTTCTGAGAACTGTTACGGCGTGAGAACTGCCGCCAATGCGTATTTTTCAAAGGAGCCGCAGGAGCTTTCTGTGGCGGAGGCAGCAACCATAGCTGCGATCACCAACAATCCCACTAAATACAATCCCATCCGTCATCCGGCAGCCAATCGAGCGCGGCGAGACCTTATCCTTGCCCAAATGCGAGAGCAGGGCATGATAGACGAGGCAACGTATCAAGCGGCTTCAGAGAACGAAACGGTACTGCGGGTCAACGACGAGGCGCTTTCGGGAAGGGTGAATTCCTGGTATGCGGATATGGTGGTAAATGACGTGATCGCCGCGCTCATGCGGGAAAAGGGGATGTCACGGGCGGCAGCAAGCAATCTCGTATATTGCGGCGGACTAAAGATCCACACCGCCATCGCCCCGGAGCTGCAGGAGGTCGTTACCGCGTTTTATCGCGACCCCGCGCATTTTCCTACGCACGAGGGTGGCAAGAAGGCGCAAAGCGCGCTGCTGTTGGTAGATCCGAAAAACGGGGATATTCTTGCCGTGGCGGGGGCAGTGGGGGAAAAGTGCTCCAACCGCATCCAGAATTTCGCAACGGACGCCAAGCGTCCCTCGGGCTCCGTCATCAAGCCGCTTTCCGTGTATGCGCCTGCGCTGAAAAAGGGCTTGATCACGTATGCGAGCGTTTTTGACGACGTTCCGCTTGATTTTAAGGATAACGGCGCCCCTTGGCCGCGCAATTCTCCCAATCTGTACCGCGGACTTACTACGGTAAACACGGCGTTAGCGGAATCCGTGAACACCGTAAGCGTTTCCGTACTCAAAAAGCTGGGAAGCGGCGCATCCTATCTGTTTTTGCGTGACTCGCTCGGATTTTCCTCGTTGGATGAAAAAAACGATCTCGGTGCGGCGGCGCTGGCACTGGGACAGCAGCACGGCGGCGTAACCCTGCGAGAGATCGTGGGGGGCTACACGGCGCTTGCGGGCGAAGGAATTTATCATAACACGCGCAGCTATTATCGGGTATATGACAGTAAGGGGGAATTATTACTCGAAAATCTTCCCTCCGAAAAACGCGTTTTGGAGCGCGCGGATGCCGCCATTCTTACCATGATGCTTCGCGGCGTGATACAGAAGGGGACGGGTAAGGCGGTGACTCTAAAGGAAATCGTGGACGTTGCGGGAAAAACGGGAACTACGGGAAAAAATTGCGATAAATGGTTCGTTGGCTATACGCCCGAGCTGCTTTGCGGCGTTTGGTACGGATACGAGTATCCCGCACCGCTTAATGACGTGAAGGGGAATCCCGCACTTGAAATATTCGATTCGGTCATGCACGGCATACTGCAGGTAAGACCCGCAAGCAAGCTGCAGTTTAAAACACCAAGCGATGTGATCGCGATCCGTTTTTGTAAGGATTCGGGGCTTTTGCCCTGTGAAGCCTGCATGCACGATCCGCGAGGCGACCGCTTTGAGATAGGATATTTTAAAAAAGGAACGGAGCCCACGCGCACCTGTGACCGCCACGTGTTGATCCCTTACTGTAATCACGGCGGTGTGGCGTGCGAGCACTGTCCGCAAGGCGATTGCCATCTCACCGCGCTTTTGCGTGTGCAAAGAATCTTTCCGCGCCAGATCTCCGTGCTGGATGCACCTTACACCTACGGCGGCAGTGTGATCGAAAGAGGACGGAATTTATCCTCTAATGAGCCGTATTATGCAATGTTCTATGACTCTAAGCGGAATTTTGGTATCGGCATGGACGTTATTCCTTACAATCGGATATGTCCTGCGCACACTGTCGAGGCGTTCTGGCGCCGCCGCGCATTCTCGGCATAAAGGGGCTGCGTCATTGAGCGCCGAACAAAAGCACACAAAAAAGAAAGCCGCCCTCTGTGCCGATTTCGGCACAGAGGGCGGCTTTTTGGGCGGAAATTCTTGCAAGCTTCAATTTCAAGGTGTGTTTTTTAGGCGCACTCTCGGCGTGTTTTTATACGTCTTTCGTGTCGGGATCACACCTTCTGCGGTTAAATGACTCTGCCCCTTTTCATATTTCATCAGGTCTTTCGCTTGAAGTTTCCGAACACCTCGTTTACCTTTTCAAAGCTGGCAAAGGTGTCGGGATGCCTTTTGAGGATCTTCATCATTTCGCCGATCTGGCGCTTGTTGATGATACAAATCAGCATGTATTTATCCGTGTCGGAGTACATACCGTGCACCTTGATCTCTGTCACACCGTGCTTGAGCCGTGTTATCAGCTCGGCGGAAAGCTCATCGGGTGACTTGGTAATGATCTCAAACTTGTAGCCGTTTTTCATGCCGCTCAGACCGTGGTCCACAATAATGTTGGCAATGAAAAGGTTCAAGAGGGTACAGATCACGGGAGTGATCTTCATGCCGTATACGAAGAATGCGATCAGGACGACGCTTGTATCCATAATAAAGGAAACGTAAGCAATATTCATGGCGGGCTTCATTTTTTTCAAAAGCGCGGAGATGCCGTATGTACCGCCGCTTGCACCGAAATGCTTGAGCATGATGGAAAAGCCGAAGCCCGATATCACACCCGCACCGATACTGGCAAAGATAATGTTGAAATCCGCGCCGTTATTCGCAAGGCTGTACGCCTTTAAGCCGATCAGCTCGTAAAATTCCGGCATAAAGGATTGCACGCACATATAAATGCTCAGCATGACGCCTAATTTACGGTCGATCAGGGCGCTGACCAGCACGAAGATTGGCAGATTGAATGCGATCATCAGCACGGACCAGCTGACCTTATCGGCAAGCAGATGGTGTGTGATCGTGGCAAGACCGCCAACACCGCCCGGGGCAAAGCCGTTGCTGTTTTGAAAGAAATAGTACGCCGTACCGACAACGATTCCCGCGGCTACGGCAAAAAGCACGTCGATCAACAGATTTTTTGCTTCCGATTTTTTTTGCATATTGTGATCCTCACTTATCAAAGAAGAACAAGGTATGTTCAGGAAATGATTCCGCCGCCAAAGAGATAATCGTCCTGGTACAGCACGAGCGATTGCCCCTTGCAGATGGCGCGCTGCGGCGTGTCAAACTCCACTACAAGCTCATCCGCGTCGGTCTGCTCCACACGTGCAGGGGAAGCATTCTGACTGTAACGTACCTTTGCCAGTAATTTTCTGGGCGCGTCAAGGCTGTTTACGGGGATAAAATTGATGCTTTTTGCCACAAGGCGCGTTGTAAACAGATCCGCATTTTCTCCCAGCGTAACGGTATTGCCCGCGGCGGATTTTTCCACCACGTAAGCAGGCTTACCCAGCGCAATGCCAAGCCCCTTTCGCTGTCCTATCGTGTAGTGTAATTGCCCCTTGTGTCTGCCAAGCACCCTGCCGTGCTTATCAAGGAAATCGCCCGAAGGCGTTTCCTTACCTGTGAAACGGGCAATAAAGGCGGCATAATCTCCGTCGGGAATAAAGCAGATATCCTGACTGTCTGCCTTGGTTGCCACGGAAAAGCCGAGGGAAAGCGCCATTTCCCGCACCTGGGCTTTGGTGAGATCACCGAGGGGGAACTCCACGCGCGAAAGAACCTCTTGACTAAGGGAGTAAAGCATGTAGGTCTGATCCTTGGAGACGTCTGCCGCACGGCGCAAAAGCGTCCTGCCCGTGCCATCCCTCTCGGCACGGGCATAATGACCTGTTGCGATACGATCATAGCCCTGTGCTTGCGCGAAACGCAGCAGTGCACCGAATTTGATCCTTTTATTGCACAGCACGCAAGGGTTTGGGGTAAGCCCCGCCTCGTACGCCGCGATAAAGGGAAGAATGACCTCGCTTGTGAATTCCTCTGTAAGCTCTGCTCTAAAATGCGGGATCCCTATTTTTTGGCACAGTGCTGCCGCGTCCGCCGCATCCCGTTCGCCGCACTCGCGGAAATGCTGCATGGTAACGCCTGCGGCGCGGCGGTTGCTCTTCGCGCAAAGCGTTGCCGCCATGGCACTGTCCACGCCTCCGCTCATAGCGATCATAATGCCGTTATTCATGCGCGTCCTCCCAATCAAAACGGGTGAGATGCCCCGTTTCCTGTAAATCCGCAAAATCCCCCTGACGCAGGATCTCATATACGGCAACCGCCACGGAGTTTGAAAGATTCAAGCTTCGTAAGCCCGCGCGCATAGGGATGCGCACGGCGTGCTCGGGGTTTTGGTGCAGGAGCTCCTCGGGCAGTCCCGCGCTCTCCTTGCCAAACATAATAAATACCTCGTCGGGGTATTGCACCTCGGTGTAGGCGCGCGGCGCCTTGGTGGTAAAATAATATACAGTTGCCCCCGCGTGCTTGGCAAAAAAGTCATCCAAGCCGTCGTAATAGGTAATATCCAGCTTATCCCAGTAGTCCAGTCCGGCACGCTTCAGCCTTTTATCATTCACCTCAAACCCCATAGGGCGGATCAGATGCAGGGAAGCGCCTGTTGCGGCACAG
>CAZOFQ010000024.1:0-16068 GCA_964579105.1 uncultured Lachnospiraceae bacterium | reverse complement strand
TTACCGAAGCGCCTGCTCACAGAATTACGCCAAGCGGTGTCGGACGGATCTCTGCTTGAGGAGATCCGTTTGCGGCGTGGCAGATGTACTTCCGTGACCGCAGGGGGAAAAAATCTTCGTCTTGGGACCGTACTGAGCGCCGCGGAAATGGACGCCCTGCTCCCGCGCTTTTGCAACGGCTCGCTTTATGCGCATGGTGAAACCGTATGCCACGGATACATAACGCTAAAGGGCGGCATCCGTATTGGTATTTGCGGACGCGCCAATACCGTGAAAGGCAGCGTGTGCGGCGTGAGCGAGATCTCCGCCTACGTGATCCGCATCCCGCACACAGCACCGCCGATCGGCAAAGAAATTTACGCGCTCCTGCACCGCTTTTCCCTCACGCGCGGCGTGCTGGTCTTTTCTCCCCCCGGCATTGGGAAAACCACTCTACTGCGCGCTGTTGCGGCACGTCTTGCGGGCGGAACAGCACCGTTACGTGTGGCGGTGGTGGATACACGCGGCGAGCTGGACGTTGCTCCCAATGGCACGACCCTGCTGCTGGACACGCTCTCGGGCTATCCGCGCGGAGAGGGACTTTCCATTGCCGCGCGCACGCTCTCTCCCCAGGTGATCGTTTGTGATGAGATCGGCGACCTTGCCGAGGCAGAGGAGATATTGCGCGTTCATGCTTGCGGCGTGCCGCTTGTTGCCAGTGCACACGCCTGCGACGTACAAGAGCTGCTCTCACGCCCGGGGCTTCGCCTTTTACACAGGGCGCGTTGCTTTGGCGCTTACGTGCGCTTGCACCGAAGCACGCACGCCTTTGATTTTTGCTATGACGTGACCGATTGGGAGGCGGCTGATGCACTTATTTGAATGGCTCGGACTTTTCCTGCTCTTTTCCTGCGGCGTAGCAACGGGCTACGTGCTGGCACTTTTTGAGCAACGGCGCGCACGTCAGGCGGAAGGATTTTTATCTCTTTTGCGGCACGTACGCATGCAGATCGACTGCTTTTGCTTGCCCGTTTCCAAGATTCTTGCACGGCTGGATCGCGGGCTGCTGACGGATTGCGGAGCGCCCGAGGGCGCACGGGATTTTCCCGCACTGCTCTTGCAAACCAAGCTGTGGCTCCCCGATGAGGCTTGCACGCTGCTTGCGGATTTTTCCAAGGACCTGGGGACCAGCTATCGTGAGGAGCAGCTGCGCTGTTGTGATTACTACATAGCAAGGCTCAATCCTATTTGCGAAAAGCTACGTGCCGAGCTGCCGCGCCGCATACGGCTTGCATGGCTGTTGCCCATTGCGCTGTGCACGGCACTGATCTTGCTATTGATATGAGGTGATAAAATGGACGTCAGTTTGATCTTACGCGTGGCGGGGGTTGGGCTTTTGGTGGCGATTGCCGCACAGATTCTTTCTAAAAGCGGAAGGGATGAGCAAGCCACCTTTGTGACGGTAGCGGGCGTGATCGTGGTGTTTCTGATGCTCGTACAGGAAATCGGGAATCTGTTTGAAACGGTTCGCTCCACCTTCGGATTTTGATGAGCATCCTTCAGATTGCAGGCTGCGCACTGCTTGCGGTGATGCTACTGCTCACCCTGCGGGAGCTGCGCCCGACCTTTGCCCCGCCCGTGCGGCTTGCCGCCACGTTGGTTCTGGTCGGAGCCTCGCTTGCGCTTTACGCGCCCGTTCTCACACGCATACAGGCGTTACTGTCCGTTACCGAAGCCGCAGAATACGCCTCTGTCGTTCTGCGCGCGCTCGGAATTGCGCTGATCTGTGAGCTTACTGCATCCTTTTGCCGCGATCTTGGCGAAAACACCGTAGCAGAGGGCGTACAATTGTTTGGCAAGCTGGAGATTCTCGTTCTCTCTTTGCCTCTCGTGGACAAGGTACTGGAAATCGCAAAGGAGTTGTTGCAATATTGAAAAAGAGGTTGAAACGGGGCGCGTTATTCCTTATGCTTCTCACGCTTTTCACCTTCAGCGCAACGGCAAAGGAGGCTGACCTCCTGCCGCAAAACGAGCAGGTAAATGCGGAGTATGCCGCATTTCTGGAAAGCATCCCGCCCGAGGTAGCAGAGCTGTTGCCCGAGGATTTTTTTCAAAAAAGCCTCTCCGATACGGAGCAAAGCATACAAAAGGGGGGAAGCGTTTCGGCGATCCTCTCTGCCGTGGCAAAGCTCACAGGGCTTGCCATTAGGGAAAACCTTGCCTTGCTTGCCAAGATCTGCGGCATTCTGCTTTTGTCCGCCGTGTTTCGCGCCCTTGCTGCGGGAAGTGAGAAAAGGGGCGTTGGTGCGGCACTCCATTTTTGCTCTGCTCTGGCTATGACTTGCCTGCTGCTGTCTATGCAGCAGGATACATTTCTTAGCTTAGACGCCTATTTCAATACCGTTAAGGGGCTTTCCGTAGGATTTTTGCCGTTGATGAGCACCCTGTACGCCATGGGAGGCAATGTGCGCGCGGCAGTGGTGAACCACAGCGTGATGAGCGCATTTCTTACTCTTTTGGAAACCTTTTGTGCAGGTACGGTCCTGCCGATCGCGGGTATATGCCTTGCGCTCACGCTGACCGAGGCGATCTCGGGAAGACTTACGTTGCGCCCACTCTCGGGTCTGATCAAGCGCACCTACACGCTTTGCATCTCTTTTTTAATGCTGCTGCTTTGCGGCGTGCTGGGGCTGCAATCCACGCTGGCAAAGGCAAGTGACAGTCTGGCATTGCGCACCGCGCGCTTTGCGGCAGGGAGCTTTTTGCCTGTGGTAGGCGGCTCGGTCTCCGAGAGCTTACGCACCGTGGCAGGCAGCGTGGAGTATCTGCGGGCTGTGGCGGGTACGGGTGCGATCCTCGTGCTGTTCTTTGCCTTTTTACCCATATTCCTCTCGGTTTTACTAACGCGCATTGCGTTTTTATTGGGAGGTGCGGCGGCAAAGCTGCTCTCCTGTGACGCCGAGGAAAAGCTCCTATCCGAGCTTGCCTCGGTCTACGGCTATTTTCTTGCCATTATCGCCTGCGTTTTCGTGATGATGGTTTTTTCGCTCACGCTGTTTGCGCGATGCGCGGCGGCGGGATGAGGTCATGCTATGCAGAATGAGATCTTATCGCTTTTTGGTGTTTGTATTGCGCTTGGTATGTGCGAGCTGCTGCTTCCGGGGGAGGAAAACGGGGGGACGCGCCGCTTGCTGCGATTCCTTGCTTCGCTTGCGGTATTGCTCCTGATTCTCACACCGTTTGTGGGCTTTTTGCGCCAAAGCGAGCAATTGTTCACCGAGGAGATCACCCTTGAAGAGGAGGATATCGCGGAATTTGAGCGAGTGTTTGAGCAAGCGGTACAGGAGCAAAGCGGAAGGGATCTGGAGGAGGGAATCCTGTCGCTTCTCGAAAAGGAATACGGCATTGAGGCAAAAAACTGCACGGTGCTGGCTTCCTTTGCGCCCGATGGCGCGCTCGCGCGCGTTTCGATCGTTCTTTCGGGCACCGCGCTCCTCGCGGACCCCGAGGAAATAGAGCTTGATCTTTCAAAACGTCTTGCATGCACGGTGGAGGTACGCTGATGGAAAACACGAACAGAAAAGGAACAGGGATCTGGGGCTTTTTGAAAGCAAGGGGGCGCTTGTGGCTGCTGCTTGGCGGCGCGCTGGCGGGGATCCTGCTCATCCTGCTTGGCGGCGCGATGAGCGAAAAGGAAACGCAGACGCAAACAGAGCTTGGCACCGAGGAGGCATCGGCACTCACCGCCTACGAGGAGGCGCTGGAAAAGGAGCTGGCGCACATCTGCGGCGAGGTGGCAGGCGTGGGGCAGGTGGACGTACTCGTGCATCTGGCACACGGCTCGCGCGTGGTTTACTCTACGGACGGTGACGGAAAAACGACCACCATCGGCAGCGGAACGGGCGAAAAGGCACTTTACGAAACGCTGTATTCTCCAAGCGTTTCGGGCGTAGCGATCGTTTGCCGCGGCGGCAATGACCCTGCCATACAGCAAAAGCTCACGGATCTTGTTTCCACCGCGCTCGGCATCAGCGCAGCGCGCGTTTGCGTTGCGGGGAAATAACGTCTCCCATTCTATAAAAACCACCGCCGCCGCGATGGTTAACCATCGCGGCGGCGGATTTATTTTGGTAGGGACGGTTGTCCTCGCTGCGTGAGCACGCAATATTGCCTGCGGCAATATGCAGTCCTCGACCGTCCGAAATTCACAACCAACATTCCGTCCGTGCAATTTCCGTAGGGCGGGGGCCTGCTCCCGCCGTTTTTGCATCGCGGATCACGGGATGTCGTAGGCGCCATCCCCTACGGGTTTGTGCGTTGCTCGTTTGTGGGTCGGGGATCGCGGGATGTCGTGGGCGCCAGCCCCTACGGGTTTGTGCGCCTTGCCTTACACCGTGCGTTTCCAATAATAGTTGTAGTAGGTGGATCTCAAATACGTTGCGGCGGTGGAGGCGTTGGAAAGGTCGTCAGAAGAAATGCTTGTGCCCGAGGCTGCGGTAGAGGAAGAAGCGTACCACCAGCCCGCGGTGCTTTCAAACGTCACGCTTGTAAGGCTTCTGCAATAGTAGAACGCATACTCGCCGATGCTCGTCACGCTTGCGGGAATCGTGATGCTTGTAAGGCTTTCGCACCACCAGAACGCATAATCGCCGATGCTCGTGCATTGGCTGTTCTCGCCAAACGTTACGCTTGTAAGGCTTGAGCAATAGAAGAACGCACTTGCGCCGATGCTCGTCATGCCCGCGGGGATCGTGAGCCCATCAAGGCTATAGCAATAGTAGAACGCATAATCGCCGATGCTCGTCACGCCCGAAGGAATCGTGATGCTTCTAAGGCTATAGCAATAGGAGAACGCATCCTCCCCGATGCTCGTCACGGGCTTCTCCTCGTGATACCATGGAATCACGATATCCGTGGTATTGTTAAGTGCCGTGCCCTTTGTGACGGTATAGGATTCTCCGTCGCTGTTGAGGGTATACTCCAGCCCCTCGGTGTATTGCAATGCCGTGTTGCAGACCGTGCACACGTTTTGCGTGTTATACACACAGCCACCCGTAGCGGGTATCACAACAGAAAATTTGTCTGTAATTTCCGTTGTACAATGTGCGTCAGAGAAATACTTGCCGCAATCCAAACACTCCCAATACTCGAGATTGCCCGCCACACCACAGCTTTCCGCTTTTCTGTCGTGATACCTTGCGCTCTGATGTCCCGTTGCGGGAAGAATGACAGATGCCTTATCGGCGATCTCCTGCGTGCAGCCCGCGTCCGAGAAATATTTGCCGCAATGCGAGCAGCTCCAGTATTCAATGTTACCCTCCGCTACGCAAGAAGGCGCTACTGCCGCATAATGCGTAATCACGCCCTGCGCGTGTGCTAATATAGGAAGAATGACGGAGTTTTTATCCGTAATTTCCACGGTGCCAGTCGCATCTGAGAAATATTTGCCGCAAGCGGTGCATTCCCAATACTCGATATTGCCCGCCGTGGCTTCGCCTGCGGCTACAGCTTCATGATGCGTTATAGCTTGATGCGACGCAGCAATGGCAATGTCTATAACCTTATTGGTACAATCCTCGTCGGAGAAATAGCAATCGCAATCCGTGCACTCCCAGTACTCGATGTTGCCCGCCGCGGTGCAGGTCTCCTCTGCCGCCTCGCGATGCGTAGCGGAGTGCTGCTTGAGGGCAACCTCCTGCGTTTCGCTCTCGCCGCACGCACAGGTGCGCTTTTGCTCACCTTTGGCGGTGCACGTGGCGGCTTGGGTCGTTGCCCACGCGCTCCAAGAGTGGCTGTGCGGCGCGGGGTTCTCCTCATTCTCGGGCGTCTCCTCGCCCTCGGGCGTTTCGCCGTTTTGCTCCTCGTTTTGCGAGTCGTCGTTAGGCGTAGTGTCACCGCCCTCGTCGCACGCGACGAACAGGCAGGTGAGCGCGAGCAAAAGACAAAGAATCAGCAGTAATTTTTTCATTTTCCGTCCTCCTGAAAAGCTATAAAAATGCAGCCGCCGCACGGCGAGTGGCTCAAGGCTCACTCACCGTACGGCGGCTGTTGATTCCCTATTTGCATGCGAAAAAAGGACAGTATTATCTACTACTGTCTGTCTGTCTGTCTGTCTGTCTGTCTGTCTGTCTGTCTGTCTGTCTGTCTGTATGTCTGTCTGTCTGTCTGTCAGCATTGTCGCAGACCTCCTCCGACTTGTCAAGTCCCTTTCGCAAATTTTCTATATTTTATCATATGCAAAGAAATTTGTCAAGGGTAAGTAAAGGGCGGAACACACCGTCTCGCCCTTTACTTTCATTTATTTTTATCTTGCCAGTGCCTCAAAGACCTCGTCGGGGGTGTCGCACAGCGCGAAATCCACCAACGCCTCCGCGGTGATAAAGCCCTTATCCACGCACTCCTTGATCACGGCAAGCATGCCGTTCCAAAAGCCCTTGATGTTATACAGAATGATGGGCTTTTCGTGGCGGTGCAGCACGCGCAGCGTCAGGATCTGGAAGAATTCGTCAAACGTGCCGACGCCCCCCGGGACGATCACAAAGGCATCCGCCTTATCCTCCATCAGCGTTTTGCGCTCTGCCATGGTCTCGGTGGCGATCAGCTCGGTGCAAAGCTCGCTGATCGGCTCCAGCTTGTGCATAAAATGGGGAGTGATGCCAATGATCTTACCGTTTTCCTCATGCATGCCGCGTGCCGCGGCACCCATAAGCCCCGTGGAGCCCGCACCGTAGACCATCACGTGTCCGCGACGCGCCATTTCACGTCCCAGCTCCTCAACGCCCTCGATATATTCCTTATCTATGCGGTCACTCGCCGCACCGTAAAGTGTAATATTCATCAAAGCTCTCCTTTTTGCTGTTTTGAAAGTTTTTTCTCGCGCAGCAATTCTCTGTTGCGCTCGATACGCGCCTTCTCTCCCTCTTTATCCTTGCTCCAAAGGAAGCTGAAGTGCATTTCGGTTTTGGTTGCAATGCGGTACAGATTCTGCATGTGCTTAAAGAGCATGAGCGCGGTGACGATGCAAAGGATCCAGATGGCGGGCCACCCCCCCTCGGCACGCAGCAGCCAGCCGAGCCCCAGATCCCCGAACACGCCGTACAAAATAGGGAGCGCGATGCTTGCCGTGATGGGAACGATGCAAATATAGTCGACCACGAGCACCACCACGATCTCGATCGCCAGCACGATCAGAAGCAAGCGGAAATCCATGGCAAGCAGGATACCGCCAAGGCAAGCAAGCCCCTTGCCGCCCTTGAACTTCATAAACACGGGATAGATATGACCGATCAAGCAGGCAACACCCGCGATCTCCGCGATGCAAGGTACATTCCCAAAAATCACGGGCGCAAGCCACATCACGCCCGCCGCCTTGAGAATATCGAACAGTGCACTGCCGATGCCCACGAATTTACCCATCAGGATCAGCGCGTTGGATGCCCCCGCATTGCCCGAGCCCTTTTTTCGCACGTCAATGCCGCGCAAGCGACCGATGATGTACGCGGGATTGATGCACCCCACCAGATATCCGAACAGAATTGCCAAAAGAATTTTCCAAGCCATAATCTTTCTCCGTCTTTTTTCTTCTGTTATAGGAAAAACAAATTTCTTTTTTATTAAAATGTTGCTTTTACCTATTTAATTCAGTATACCATAATTCCCCGAAAAATACAAGGCTTTAGGCTTTAAATGTGACAATTACGTCAAATTTTTTCAAAAGCGCCGTGGGGTGATAGGAGAGCTTTGCCGTGCGGAGATTCTCCAATCCCATGTCGTCTTCACGGTTGATCAAGCAAACCTCGGGGTATCTTTCGCACACGGCACGCACGAATTCGCGGTTCACGAGGGGGTATGCACCCGCCATTGCGGGAAGCGCCTTTTCAAAGTGTACGCAAAAGCACTCGCTTGTGATACGGCTGCCCACGGTAAAGGCGGCGGGCGCTCCGTCGGCAAAGAGAATCAATCCAAAAAGCGACAGCGCTTCAAATTGTGCAAAAGCGCGCTCGATGGCGCGTGCCTCGTCTGCGGTATCCTCGCCGTGGGACTCTCGCCACGCAGCAAGGATCTTGCGGCACGCATCGTAATGGGCGGGCGTCAGGATCTCGGCATGCCAATCGTGCAACGCGCAAAAGGCATTGATATGATTGCGCTTGCCGTGCAGCCTTTTGCCCGAAAGCGCGACAAGCTTTTGTGCGTCGTAGAGGTAATCCTCCCACTCGCGTGTTTCCGCGATCTCCAAGTTTTCGCCCCATTGTGCCACTAAATGCGGCAGCTCCGCCTCCGCCACACCTACAAAGCGCAAAGCGTCCTTGCGGAAGCAAGCTTCCTCAAAAAGGGCGTCCAGAATATGCCTTACCTCCCCCGTTCCGACGGGGAACAAATAGCGGTAGCGACCGTCCTCCTCCAAAATGCGCCCTGCGGCTCGCTCGCCGCAAAAGGCAAGCTCCTGATGATAGGTCTCGTCCCAAATATAAAGGTTGGCGGCGGCATAATCCGCAGAGGGGGCAACAAGCGGCAGCTGCCCGTAACGGACACACGCCTCCACGGTTGCGCTCTCCCAGCAAAGCGCTTGAACAGCAGTTTTCATGTTATTTTTCCTTGTAATACAGCATGCAATGGCAATAGCCCTCAAAACGCGGATCGGCGATCTGTGCGCGGAACTCCTCGCACATGCACTTGTTTTCTGGCGTGCGTGAGAGACGGCACGGGCAGTAGCCGCCCGTCATGGCAAGTCCTTGCTTGATTTGCACCACGATCTCGCGGTCGGGATTTTCTTTGATCTTCATTGTTGCCTTCCTCTTGATTTTTCATACGATTTCGGGTATACTGAATATACAGCACAACGTGCGTGGAAAGGAGAATAAAAATGGCAGTAGAAAAAGTAACTTCCGCAAATTTTGAAAGCTTCGTATCGGGCAGCGAGCCCGTCGTGATCGATTTTTACGCCGACTGGTGCGGTCCTTGCCGCATGCTTGCCCCCGTGGTGGAGGCACTCGCGCAGGAGGGCGCGGTCAAGGTAGGCAAGGTAAACGTGGACGAGGAGGGCGAGCTTGCCATGCGCTTTGGCATTTCCTCTATCCCCTTCGTTGCGCTTTTCCGCGGCGGCGAGGTCGCAGCCACCTCGCTCGGCTACGCCACGCTTGAGCAATTAAAGGCAAAATTAGGTCTTTAACAGTATACCAAGATTTAAGAAAAAAGTAAAGTATTATTGACAAAAAAACACAAAAAGTATATAATGATTTTATCATACACAAGGAGGATCTTCTCATGATCGTTACTAAGGATAGCATCATCGGCGACGTGTTGGATTTTAACCCCGGCACCGCTCAATTCTTTTTCGCTATCGGCATGCACTGCCTCGGCTGCCCCGCCTCCCGCGGCGAATCCATTGCAGATGCCTGCGCCGTTCACGGCACCAATGCTGACGAGCTGGTAGAAAAGCTGAACGCGTTTTTGTCTGCACAGTAATGCGTTTTCGCAAAAAGGTCGGGGCGCGCCCCGACCTTTTTCATCACATCACAAATCCCCCTCACAAGGAGAACCCTCATGACCACAGAAGAACTGTATCGTTTCTTGGATAAACGCTATTCCCGTGCCCTCTCGGCTGAATGGGATAACGACGGGCTTGCTTGCTTACCCGTAGAGCAGCGCGCCGTGCGGCGCGTGCTGATCGCGCTGGATGCAAGTGAGAAGGCAGTAGAGCGCGCTCTCTCGGGCGGCTTCGACGTGCTGCTCACGCATCACCCCCTGCTTTTCCGCGGCGTGAAGGAGCTGACCCACACAAACACCGTTTCCCGCAAGCTGTTACGGCTTGCGCGCGGCGGCGTGGCGGCAATATCCTTCCACACCCGTCTTGATGCGGCAAGCAACGGAGTAAACGATATGCTTGCTGCAAGGCTGGGGCTTTGCCACACACGCCCCTTCGCGCCCGAGGGCGAGGTGCCCTGCGGACGCATCGGCACACTTGCCGCCCCTATGAGCGCGCGTGCGTTTGCCGACACCGTTTGCCGCTGTTTGCAGATCCCCGCGGTGACGCTCGCGGGCGACGGGGAGATCCGCACCGTTGCCGTGCTTGGCGGCGAGGGCGGCGATTTTGCGGACGCCGCGAAGGAGGCAGGGGCAGATCTGTTCCTTGCGGGGCGCATCGGCTATCACCGCATGCTGGACGCCGCCGAGGAGGGGCTTGCCCTGATCGAAGCGGGACATTACGCCACGGAATTCCCCGTTTGCGCGGAGCTTGCGCGCGTCCTGCGCGAGGCTGATCCCGCACTTGAAATTGAAATTTTGAACGCGCCCACCATCCTAACGGTGACGCAGTAAGGAGTATTTTATGACCTACGTAACCGCAAATCTGCACGGCGAGGCTGCACGCTTCACCACGCTTCTGCAAACGATCAAATTCAAAGACAGCGATATTTTGTACGTGCTCGGTGACAGCGTGGATTTCGGCGAGGACGTGATGGGACTGCTCACGGATATGAGCATGCGCGCCAACGTCTATCCCCTTGCGGGTGAGCATGATTTCAAGGCACTGCGTATGCTCTCGGGCTTTGAAAAAATGCTGAACGACGGCTCCGCCCCGAGCGCGGAATTTTCTGCGGAAATGACCGCATGGGCAGCGGACGGCGGCATGACAACGCTTACGGGCTACCGCGCACTGGACGCGGAGATGCGCGAGGGTGTGCTGGATTATCTCTCGGAGTGCATGCTGTGCGACGAGGTTGAGATCGGCGGAAAGACCTACGTGCTTGCGCACGCGGGGCTTGCCAATTACAGCGAGGACAAAATGCCCGAGGACTATATCCCCGAGGACGTGTTTGAAGGCGTACTGCCCGCCAAGGAATTTTTTGACGGCCGCGTTCTGGTGGTGGGACACACCCCCACAGCAAGCGGCAGGATCGAGCGTCGTGACGGCGTGATCTACCTGGACTGCGGCGCAGGGCGCGGCGGCAGAATCGGCTGTCTTTGCTTGGAAACGGGCGAGGAATACTATGCCTGAGCTCAAAAAGGGTAGCGAGCTCTGTCTTGACGTTACAGACCTAGGCAACCTCGGCTACGGCGTGGCACACGCGCCCGACGGGCGTGCCGTATTTGTGGCAGGCGCTGTGGCGGGCGACCGCGTGCAGGTACAGATCATCAAGGTCAACAAAACCTATTTGGTTGCGCGTCTTTTACAGATCGTCACCCCATCCCCCCACCGAGAAGACGGCTTTTGTCACGCACCCGCCTCTTGCGGCGGGTGCGTGTACCGTTATCTCTCGTACGGGCGCGAGCTGGAGCTGAAGCAAGGCTACGTGAGGCACGCCTTTGCCAAGGCGGGGCTATCCGACGTGGAAATAGAGCCCGTCCGCCACACGGGAGCGACCAAAGGCTACCGCAACAAGGCAGAATACCCCCTGGCGGGGGGCAAAAACGGGCTTTTCGGCGGCTTTTACGCCCCCAAAACACATCGTGTTGTGCCCGCCGACGATTGTGCGCTGCAGCCGAGCGCTTTCGGAGAGATCCTGCGCGCCACGTGTGAGTTTTTCACGCAAAGAGGCGTTGGCGCCTATGACGAGGAAACGGGGAAGGGTCTTTTACGTCATCTCTATCTGCGTCACGGCAAGGGGACGGGTGAGATCATGGTCGTGCCCGTTATCAACGGCGACAGCCTGCCCGACGAGGAGGGCTACGTGCGCATGCTCACCGAAAAATTCCCACACGTATCCTCTATTTTACTGAACATAAACAAGAAAAGCACCAACGTGGTGCTGGGGCGGGAATACCGTAAGCTGTGGGGCGAGGATACCCTCACGGACACGCTTTGCGGCCTTACCTTCCGCATTGCGCCCGCCTCCTTCTATCAGGTCAACCACGACGCGGCAGAACTGCTTTACTCTCTTGCCGCCGAGCGCACAGAGCTTAACGGCGAGGGGCTTTTGCTGGATCTTTACTGCGGTGCGGGCACCATTGGGCTTTCCATGGCACATCGCGTGCGTGAGGTGATCGGTATTGAGATCGTGCCAGACGCCATTGCGTGCGCGAGGGAAAATATGTGCCTGAACGGTATCAAAAACGCGTCCTTTTACTGCGGTGATGCCGCCGATACCGAGCAGCTGCTTGCCACCGCCGAGCGCGAGCGCGGCACACTACACCCCGACGTTGTGATTTTAGATCCGCCCCGCAAGGGCTGTGACGCGGCACTCCTGCACTTCCTTGCCGCAAGAGAGGTTCCCCGCATCGTCTACGTTTCCTGCGGTCCCGATTCCCTCGCCCGCGATTGCGCGCTTTTGCGCGAGTTGGGTTATGAGATCGGAACCGTCACACCCGTCGATCTTTTCCCGAGGACAGGGCACGTCGAAAGCGTCGTTTGTCTGACGAGAAAATAATGTAAGCAAGAAGAACACTATGAAAGCTTCCAAGGAATTTATTACCTACGCACACAGAGGTGCGTCCGAATATTGCCCCGAAAACACGATGATGTCCTTTTACATGGGGCTACAAATGGGCGCGAACGGTATCGAGACCGACGTGCGCAAAACAAAAGACGGGGTTCTTGTGCTTTTTCACGATGACACGCTGGAGCGTGTGACGGGTGCGCGTGGGGCTCTTGCCGATTACACTTATGCACAGCTGCAGGAGCTTTGGGTGAAAAAGGGCGCGCTGTGCGACAAGATCCCAACACTTGAGGATTTTCTTTCGCACTTTGCCGCAAGGGACATCACCTTCGCCATAGAGCTTAAGGCTGACGGAATCGAAAAAGAGGTGGCAGACCTTATTTTCCGATACGGCATAGAGAAAAAGACTGTGGTGACTGCATTTGAGTTGGAGCGTTTGCAAGGCATGAAGGCATACGCCCCCCTGCTTCGTGTCGGCTATTTGACCAAGCGCACAGATGACAAGGTGATACAGACGCTTTTGCAACTGGGCGCAGAGGAGATCTGCCCCATTGGTGAGGCGATCACCTCCGAGCGCGTTGAAATCTGGCACCGTTTGGGGCTTAACGTGCGCGCTTGGGGAGTTTTCGATGAGGAGATCATGAAGCGTGTCTATGACGCGGGCGCGGACGGCATGACCGTCAATTTCCCCGATCTGTTACTTCGCTACATATCGGAAACCGACAATTCCAAAACCGATCGCACTTGATTCTTACACCTTTTGTACCTTACCGCCGTCGAGGACATCGCGTGCCTCGCACAGCACAATCCATTGATGCTCTCATCTTACTGAAAGGAGCTTTATATGCAAGCAACACAGCCTTGGAACGGAAAGAAAAAAGCGATCACCTTCAGCTTTGACGATGGCGTGACGCAGGACGTGCGCCTTGTGGAGATCTTGAACAAATATGACCTGCGTGCCACGTTCAATTTGAACTCCTCTCTTTTGGGGTTGCCAAATACGCTGGAGCGAAATGGGAGAAGGATCTCGCACAGCAAGATCCCCGCTTGCGACGTAAGGCACGTTTACGCAGGGCACGAGATCGCAGTACATACGCTGACGCACCCCAATCTGACCACGCTTGACGAGAATACGATCCGCCATCAGGTAGAAACGGACAGGCAGGTGCTTTCAGGGCTTGCGGGATATGAGGTGGTGGGCATGGCATACCCCTGCGGCGGCGTGAACAACGACGACAGAGTCGCCCGTGTGATCAAGGAAGGCACGGGGGTCAAATACGCGAGAACGATCACCTCGACGCACCGTTTTGATGAACAGAACAATCTTTTTCGCTTTGATCCCTCCGTATATTATATCGAGCCCTGCTTTGAGCAGCTCGTAGACGAATTTCTCGCATCGGACGTCCCCCAACCGCAATTACTGTACATTTGGGGGCACGCGTACGAGATGGACGCAGAGCTGATCGGCCGGGACACCTTTGAACGGATCTGCCGAAAGCTGGCACACAGGGCAGATGTATTTTACGGCACCAACAAGGAGGTCTTGCTTGTTGAGAAAGGCAACCCTTGAAAGGAGAGACGGTTTTGGAGCAACATTTCTGCGTAAAGATAAAATTCTTCGACGAGCTGACAACGCGCGAGCTGTACGAGATCGTTCGGGCAAGAACGGCGATATTCCTGCTTGAGCAGAACATCATTTGCCAGGATTTTGACGGTGTGGACTACGACAGCTTGCATTGCTTTTTGGAGCAAAACGGCAAGCTCATGGCATACCTGCGCGCGTATCGCACCGAGAACGGCACGGTCAAAATCGGCAGAGTGCTCTCCGTGATCCACGGGATAGGACTTGGAAGCACGCTGATGAGGGCGGCGCTGCCCGAAATTATGGACAAGCTGCATTGCAACACCGTTACGCTGAACGCCCAAAAGCACGCGCAGGGCTTTTATGAAAAGCTTGGCTTTTGTGTTTGCTCTCCTGAATTTTTAGAGGAGGGCATCCCCCACGTCACCATGACACTACGCAGATAAGGAGAAAGCAATGCGACCCATAATCGGATTACTTGCCGAGGTAGATGACGAGCGCGCCACCCGCGTGATGAGCACCTACGTTCGCGCCATTGAGAAAAGCGGCGGAGCGCCGTTCCTTTTGCCTTACGTTGAAGGCGAAGAGGTCGTACGGCACCTCGCCTTGCTTTGCGACGGCTTTCTGTTTACGGGCGGCGCGGATATTTCTCCCATGCGCTATGGTGAGAAAGCAAAGGAGAGCTGTGGAAAAATTCAGCTTTACAGAGATGACCTTGAATTCAGAATGTTCGCACAGATCTATCAAACGAAAAAGCCCATCCTCGCTATATGCCGCGGCGCACAGCTTGTCAACGTGGCATTGGGCGGTACGCTTTTTCAGGATATTCCAAGCGAGTGCCCCTCCGAGATTCCCCACCGCCAAGCAGAGCCGAAATTCTCCTTTTCTCACAGTGTGAGCATCCAAAGGGACACACCGCTTTACGCGCTGATCGGCAAGGAGCGCATGCGGGCAAACAGCTTCCATCATCAGGCAATAAAAAAGCTTGGCAGCGGGCTTTCGGTCATGGCGATCGCCGATGACGGCGTGATCGAAGCGGTTTACTCAACGGAAAACCGCTATTTACGTGCATACCAGTGGCACCCCGAGCGTTTGTGCGAGCGCTGCGAGGACAACAAGCTGCTTTTTGAGAATTTTATCCGTGCGTGTGCTGCGAAAAAAGAGCTTACTTACCAATAACCCCGAAATGTGAAAAAACACCTCAACCCTCTTTAAAGAGGGTTGATTTTTTTTGTAAAATAGGTATAATGATAAGTAAATTGGCAAGTGCTGTCAAAATCTGCAAAAAGGAGCCTCCCATGAACCCTTCCGCACTTTGGATCACCGCGCCCGTGGATATGGGCGCGGCGGCTTGCAGCTTTCAAAAGAGCTTTGCACCCGACACAGCCAAGGTCATAAAAAATGCTTCGCTTTCGGTCTCTTCCATCGGCATCTACGCCGCCTACCTCAACGGCGTGCGTCTTGGCAAGGGCGTGCTTGCTCCCGGATGGACCTGCTATCACGACCGCGTACAGGTCGCCACCTTCGACATCACCGATGCGTTGCTCTCGCAAAACACGCTTTCCATCGGCGTGGGACAGGGCTGGGCGGTAGGCTACATCGGTCATATCGGCACCAATCATTTTTATTCCGACCGCACCAAAGCCATCGCATGTCTGGAGATCGCATACACCGACGGCAGCGTCCAAGCGCTTGTGACCGACGAGAGCTGGCAGGTGTATACGAGCGAGGTCACGTTTGCCGAGATCTACCACGGCGAAACGGTGGACAGGACCGCCGAGCCCCGTCTGCTCGGCAACGCCGTGCGCTGTGAGGTCTCCGCCGCCCTCATCCCGCAGGAGGGCGAGGATATCACCGAGCAGGAGCGCCTTGCGCCCGTGTCGCTAATCATAACCCCCAAAGGGGAGCGCGTGATCGACTTCGGGCAGAACATGACGGGCTACGTGCAGCTTTCGCTGCAAGCGCCGCGCGGCAGCCGCGTGGTGCTGCACCACGCCGAGGTACTGGATAAGGACGGCAATTTTTATACGGGCAACTACCGCACCGCGCGCAACGAAATGACCTACGTTTGCAGCGGCGAGAAGGACGTGTTCAAGCCCACCTACTCCTTCCAGGGCTTCCGCTACGTAAGGC